>CAYTFC010000023.1:3418-34471 GCA_964436955.1 uncultured bacterium
ACGAGAATGTAAAGGAATTTGCAAAGAGCGCATTTGAAAATATTGATATTAAGGAATCGCTAAGACCCATTGGGACTGCGTTTAACGAGAATGTAAAGGAATTTGCAAAGAGCGCATTTGAAAATATTGATATTAAGGATTCGCTAAGAGGCCTTGGGACTACATTCAACGAAAATTTAAGAGAAATGGGTAATGAGGCTGGCGAGTCCGTGCGTGAAGGAATGAAGAATTTCTTTCACGGGGAAGGAGCCAAGCAGATTACCAGAGATCTCTTCCAGGGAGTTCAAGAGCTAGTCTCCAATGACGACGTTCATGAGGGAATAAACAATTTTACGAAAGGTGCTGGAAGCAATTTTACGCATTTTTTCAAGAGTATTAGCGAGTTTTTGACCTCCGACTCATTCCGCGAAGGCGTGCAGGGAATGGGCGATGATATCCACAATGCGGTAAATGACTTAACTTTTCCTGGAATAGATGCAATCACTGATGTCTTTGGTCGATTGGCAGGTAATATATCTCTGGCAGCCTTAACAACCATTATTCCTACGGTCGCTATAGCCGGGGCAGCTATTGTGGGGACACCCTTAGCAACTATGTACTTATACCGTCGGGCCGTTCATCGATTAGGGCGGCCGAAATTGCTAATGGAAAGCCGTTCGGTTAGTTTTCTGACACCCTTAACAAACACGTGTTCAAGAGTGTGTCATTTTGTGTTTGGAGCGATGGTTAAAGAGCTTGCGATCTTCAATGAGACCGTTTCAAGGCGAATAGCCGAGATTAGCGCTTCCGTTAAAAACGCATATAAACATGGCGGAAATTTAGAGAACTTACTCCTATGGGGTCCTGGGGGCACAGGAAAAACGCTGATAGCTCGAGAGATCGCTAAAAATGCTGGTTGTAATTTTTATTTGATCTCTGGAGCAGATTTACAACAGTATGGAAACCAGGCAGTTACTGAGCTTAACAAAATCCTAAGTTGGGCGAAGCGTAATAGAAAGCCAACAATCCTATTCATCGATGAAATTGACGCTCTAGCTGGGAAGCGCGATGGAATGGGAGCGGAGCGTTTGGATTTGTTGACCGCTCTTCTGAAGGAAACAGGGACTGCAAGCAAGAAATTGATGATTATTGGCGCAACAAACCGAAAGGACAGTTTGGATCCCGCATTTTTAACCCGCATGCCGCACAAGGTTTACATTGGACCACCAGACTGGAGGAGCAGGTTTGGGATTCTTAAACAAAACGTTTCTAAACAATTCCGCAAAACTAAAGAACTAACCACCGTTTTAGACGACAGTGCTTTGTCTATGATTGCTAGCAAAACTTATGGCTTAAGCGGGCGATTCTTGGACCAACTAGTGTCCATTTTGGCCAACAAACGGCATGCCACTAAAGATTGTAAATTGACATCCGAGATGATCGATCAGACCGTCTACGAACTAGTGATGCAGGAGCGTGATATGCCTGATACAGTTCGGAGCTGGTACCCAATCGAGCTTACTTCTGATTTGTGGTATTTTACTTTGGGAAGTATTCATCTCATGTGTTTACGTGCATTTACCGGGCTAGGGAATTTTTCAATAGGCAATCTTGGTGATCGCATATACAAGGCATTAGCCATCTCTGAAGAGACAGTCTAACAGCTGTCTTTTCCTTGTGGGTCTGCCTCGTTGAGGCAGACAAGTTCGTCTGTCAAACTGCTTCAAACCCGCCTTGCCATAGTTGACTTCTAAGTCCTAGACGGGCAAAATTTTAGTGCATGGATACGAACCAAAAAAAATATCGCATCGTTTCGCTGGGATGCCGCACAAATCAGTACGAAGCACAGGCCTATCGAGACCAGTTAGAAGCTCTAGGTTATTCTGCAGCTGAAGGCGATTCTCAAGCTCAAGTTTGCATCGTAAACACTTGCACGGTAACGGCCGGCGCTGACAAGGATAGCCGTAACGAAATCCGTAAATTAGCGCGACAGAATCCTGGAACGCGCCTCGTTATCACCGGATGTTCCGCCGAAAGCCAACGCGAAGCCATCCAGTCCATTGAAGGCGTGACCGATGTCGTTCTGAACAAAGACAAAGAAAAGTTAATTGATTTTGTCTTTCCTGAAATTGAGGATCTGCCTGAATTCGCCATCAAACATTTCGATAGCCACACGCGTGCCTTCGTCAAAGTTCAGGATGGCTGTAACTCCTTTTGCACATATTGCGTGATCCCTTATGTCCGCGGACGCTCCCGCTCCCGCACAATGAAAGATGTGCTCAGTGAAGCGCGTACTTTAGTGTCTAATGGATACAAAGAAATCGTTCTAACCGGAATCAATATTGGCGATTTTGATGGAGCAAAAGAGGAAAATTCCGACCGATTAGCAGACTTAGTTCGCCAAGTAGACGCTATCCCTGGCCTGGAACGTCTACGCATTTCGTCGATTGATCCCGATGAAGTAGATGAAGATCTTATTGATGCTGTGCTTTCCGGTAGAACAACCTGCCATTCCTTTCATATTGTTTTGCAATCCGGTTCAAATGTTATCCTCAAGCGCATGAACCGCAAATATACACGCCAAATGTTCCTGGATTGCATCGATCGTTTGCGAAGAGCCAGCCCTGATTTCACAATGACAACCGACGTCATCGTAGGATTTCCTGGAGAAACCGAAGCGGACTTTTCGGATACTCTAGAGGTCATGCAAGAAGTTCAATTTGCTAAAGTTCATATGTTTCCCTTTAGTCCAAGACCACGCACGCGCGCTGCGACTATGCCAAATCAAATTCCAGCTGAGGTCATGCGCGAACGTAAGAGCATTTTGATGCGAGTCGCTGAAGATGCCTCGTTCCGATTGCGCGAGCAGTTTGTAGGACGTCAAATGACCATCCTCACGGAAGGGGATGATTCTGGACATACGGAGAATTTTCTAATGGTAAAGGTACCCGGAATGTCTCTTCCCAAAAATACGCTTGTTTCTGTGGAACTTACTGCCAATTCTCCTGAAGGATTGATAGGTAGAGCCGCATGCTAATTAAAATAGCCGAACGTTTGCGGCCCTATTCTCACGTGGCAGGCACCAAGGTCATTGTGCCTGGTACTAATATAGCAGTTACTGTTTTTCCTGCGCTTATTCGGTTTGAAGATCGTGAGCTGCCCTTGGCTATCAAAGGCCCAGTGGAAGGGTTCACTGTCCAACTAGATCTTGAAAAAGGAGCCATAAAGGTTTGGGGTAAGGCTGTAAATGGCTATTTTCGTTACCGCATCCAGGCATCATCATCCGGACAAGTGCTATTAATTCCGGAAAAAATTCCGGATATGAAAATGCCGACTGACACTCTTTACAAACCACCAGAAATAGAGCGTCTGAGTTTAGGTTGTAGCAAGGCTCAAGATTGGACGCGCGTGTCTGAACGCTTAGATATCAGCGAGTTTTTCCCGGCTTGGCTGCGTATGGGTCTTTTGGTTCCTGCATCACTATCGTCAGGAACCGGCACTACCGAATTATTACAGCAATGTGCCAAGTGTGTGGATAGAACCCAAGTATCTGCAAATTTTAAAACACTATTTCGGTCCGCATTCGATGGTATTTTGGCTCCTCGCTTGAGTGATAAAGGGCATCAGGGCTTAGCTCTTTCCAGCCCAGTATCGACTGAATCCGCCTTAGCACTACTTAGCGAAGGCGCTCAGATTATCAAAGGCTTATTTTTTCAACACGAAGGGCATGACATACGTTTGCTTCCTCAGCTGGCGCCGGAACTTCACTGCGGTCGATTTATCAGTCTTAGTTGTGGCCCCTCATCTTTAGACATGGAGTGGAGCAAACATATCCTACGACGCGTCGTCTTCCGCTGCCGAGAGAGCGGGACCTGGACTTTCCATTTGGGCAAAGAACCCAAGGAATATCGGTTGCGTTTTACTGGCGAAAAAAACGGAAGAACAGTCATTTGTGGGACGTCTTTGGAGCTATTGTCGGGCAGGGATTATTTCTTTGATAACTTCCGTAAGTAGCTCGCAAGTAACTATTTTTTAGGATTTTTCTCCGTGTCTCCGTGCCTCTGTGGTAAAAATCCTAAAAAAGCAAGACGACGTTTGTGGTTTCTTAGGAGTTGCCTAGATCTGCAAAGTCCAGCTATGATGCGCTCAACCTAACCTAGAATGACGATGGGAGCCCATGGGAACTCAAGCGCCTTCAATCGAAATCGACCCCGTCGTGGTGCAGCACATGCAAAGCCTTAAGGCAGGGATTCATTACGATCCTCATCGCTTTTTAGGATTGCAGTTGCTCTCGGATGGAAGCAAGGTTATCCGACTATGGCGCCCAGGCGCTACTGAATGTCATTTGGAAGTTAATGGAAAGACCGTCTCAGCCACATGTGTTGAAAAAGATGGCCTTTTCGAATATCCCGTTCCTGCGACACTCACAAATAACGATTATCGCGTCTATCATATCGACGGCCTACTGGCGCATGATCCGTATACTTTTATGCCCACATTTGGGGAAGTCGATCAATACCTCTTTGCCAAAGGGGTGCATTATAATCTCTATCGCATGATGGGCGGGCGTGTAACGGTACAGCAAGGAATTGTGGGTGTTAAGTTTAGCGTATGGGCTCCCGGAGCTAAGTCGGTGGCTTTGGTAGGTGATTTTAACTTCTGGAACGGTTGTGCAAACCCAATGCGCAGTCTAGGTGGCAGCGGAGTTTGGGAGCTGTTTGTTCCGGGTCTCAATATTGGCACCAAGTACAAATTCGAGGTGCGCACGCAGGGCGGCGATATTTTGGTAAAGTCCGATCCTTATGCCCTTTGCAGCGAAGTAAGGCCCTCCACTGCGTCCGTGATTGCCACTGTTGATGCGTTTAAATGGGAAGACCAGGCCTGGTTAGAAAGGCGTGCCGCCAAACTTGACGATCCCGCGCCTATGAGTGTTTATGAAGTTCATGCAGGCTCCTGGAAGCAGAAAGATGGCAAATTTCTCAACTATCGCGAGCTAGCACATGAACTTGCCGATTACTGCAAGGATATGGGATTCACTCACGTGGAGCTGATGCCGATTGCAGAGCATCCCCTAGACGAGTCATGGGGCTATCAGGTTACAGGATTTTACGCTGTGACAAGCCGCTTTGGTACACCGGAAGACTTCCAGTATTTTGTAAATCACCTCCACAAAAACAACATTGGCGTCATTCTCGATTGGGTACCAGGGCATTTTCCGCGTGATGCATTCTCGCTCGCTCGCTTTGACGGTACCAGTCTTTATGAGCACGATGATCCAAGGCAAGGTCTGCATCCGCATTGGGAAACCAGTATTTTCAATTTTGCGCGTCATGAAGTTTCCAATTTTTTGATCGCCAACGCCCTATTTTGGCTCGATGTGATGCATATCGACGCCCTGCGTGTCGATGCCGTTGCTTCCATGCTATACCTCGATTACGGACGCGAAGATGGCGATTGGATACCCAACAAATATGGCGGAAAAGAAAATCTAGATGCCATTGAATTTCTCAAACATACCAATTCCATTCTTCACCAGAAGTTTCCAGGCGTGTTGACTATCGCCGAAGAATCGACAGCTTTTACTGGCGTGACGCATTCTGTTGATCACGGAGGCCTTGGCTTCGACCTTAAATGGAACATGGGATGGATGAATGACACATTGCGCTATTTCGCCAAAGATTCCATCTTTAGACACTACCATCACAACGATTTGACGTTTGGCCTTCTTTATGCATTCACCGAACGCTTTGCCCTTGTGCTTTCTCATGATGAAGTTGTGCATGGCAAAGGAAGTCTGCTCGCAAAAATGCCAGGAGACTACTGGCAACGGTTTGCCAATTTAAGACTATTGCTTAGCTATCAAATCTGCCAACCGGGCAAGAAACTGCTATTTATGGGCGGCGAAATAGGCCAATGGAATGAGTGGCAATGCAAGAGCGAACTGGATTGGATGCTGCTTCAATTTCCAGTCCATGATGGTCTGAAAACGATGGTCAAGGAACTCAATCACTTTTATCAAGCGCATTCGTGCCTTTGGGAAAGAGATTATGATCACCGCGGCTTTGAATGGGTCGATTTCGGTGATCGCCAAAATTGTGTGATTAGCTATTTGCGAAAAGGAGCACAATCGTTGCTCCTATGTATACATAACTTTACTCCAACCTTTCACCCTCATTATTTCGTGAGACTGCGTAACGTTAAGGCAGCACGTGAGGTCTTCAACACCGATTCGTCCAAGTATGGTGGCTCAGGCAAAGCTAATGTCGAACCCACCGTAGAATATGATGGAGAAAACCCTGTCGGATTGAGAATAGCTCTCGCGCCTCTCGCAACCATGATTTTTGAGGTTGATTATCACTAAATTGACTCATGACCAAGCAAGATTACGAGACACTCTGCCAAGAAATATGGCGCCATAATAAACTCTACAATGTTAACCATGCTCCAGAGATAAGCGATGAGCAGTTCGATCATCTCTATAAGCAGCTGGAAGCCATGGAACGGGAACACCCCGAATGGGTTAATCCCGCATCACCGACACAGCGTGTAGGCGAAGTTTTAACCGCTGGGTTTCGCACGGTTAAGCACACCGTTCCCATGCTCTCTTTAGCCAATACTTATGCTAAGGAAGAGCTGGCGGACTTCATTACACGTATGCACAAGCTAATCGAAAAAACAGAGCTTACCTTTTCGTGCGAACTAAAAATGGATGGAATTGCCATTTCTGTTCGTTATGAAGATGGGCTGCTTGTTAGGGGTGTCACGCGTGGTGACGGCAAGCAAGGAGACGATGTTACCAGCAATTTGCGCACCGTTAAGAGCCTTCCATTGCGTCTTTATGGAGACAATATTCCGCAGGTTTTTGAGGCTCGTGGGGAGGTCTTTATGCCCCGCAAGCCCTTCGATGCACTTAATCGACAGCGTGAAGCCGCTGGCGACGTGGTTTGGGCAAATCCACGTAATGCAGCTGCGGGCTCTCTCAAATTGCTCGATCCCAAAGAGTCTACTCAACGGCCGCTAGATCTCTATTTTTACGGCATTGCAGACATGCATCCTCAAGGTCCTGACAGTCAATATGAATGTCACGAACTTCTTGCAAAATTAGGATTACCCACGCTTCCAGTGGTTGCAAAATGCCATAATTTGGAAGAAATTTGGGAGTTTGCAGATAGAGTGCTTAAAATGCGTCCCACACTACCCTTTGACATTGATGGAATCGTCATCAAGGTTGACAGTACTCGTGAACAAAAGCGCCTCGGAGCCACTGGCAAAGATTACCGCTGGGCCGTAGCCTATAAATTTGCGGCTGAGCAAGCCACCACACAAATTCATGACATCACAGTGCAGGTGGGCAGGACAGGTGTTTTAACACCTGTAGCGGAACTTGAACCGGTTTTTTTGGCGGGCAGCACGATCGCACGCGCCACTCTACATAATCAAGAGGAAGTGGCACGCAAAGATATTCGCGTGGGCGACTTTGTTGTTATCGAAAAAGGCGGAGATGTAATCCCGAAAGTGGTGTCCGTGGATGTCTCTCGAAGGAAAGTTAATAGCGTTGCATGGCATATGCCGGAGGCGTGTCCCTACTGCCAAACTCCTATTGAACAAAGTGAGGATGAGGTCGCCGTTCGTTGTCCTAATCGTAATTGCCCTCAGCAAGTGGAACGTCGATTGGCTTTCTTTGCGAGCAAGGACGCCATGGATATCGATAGCCTTGGCGAAAAAATCATCGCACAACTGGTTAATAAAGGCTTCGTGCGAACAGCGTCTGACATTTATCGGCTCACAGCTACGCAGCTTTATCAGTTGAGTAACTTCAAGGATAAAGCTGTCGATAATCTTTTAAAGAGCATTGATAGAAGCCGAGATGTGGAACTACCGCGCTTTATTCTAGCCCTGGGCATTCGCCACATTGGTGTAGGCACTGCTGAGCTGTTGGCAAATCGTGCCGGCGATATCGAAACCCTCTCACGTATGACAGTCGATGAACTTCTGACAATAGATGGAATCGGTGAGACTGTCGCTAGGGCTGTCGTGGATTTCTTTGCAGACAGCGAGCAAGCACAAGAAGTTTACAAGCTGCTTGAAGCTGGTGTCAAACCACGACAGCTTTCTGTGAGTGTATTTACAGAACATCTTTTTGGTGGTAAAGCCTTTGTATTGACCGGTTCTCTTGTCCAATACACACGCACGGATGCTGCTAAGCTGATTAAGGAGCGTGGAGGCAAAGTTGTGGGCTCAGTAAGTAAGAAAACAGACTATGTGTTAGCGGGGGAAGACCCCGGCTCAAAATTAGATAAAGCGCGTGAGCTCGGAGTTTCTGTGATCACGGAACAAGAGTTTGTTAACATGTTGTAGTTAGGGGCATATGAAACATTTACTTATATTATCGCTAATTCTTTTTTTCACTCCTGTGTCAGCCGCGCAAGTTGCGATAGTTACTGGAGCATCCAGGGGAATTGGATTGGGTATTGCCGATCACTTGGCCCAAGAAGGCTACGTTGTTTATGCGGGATCGAGATCGAGTTCTAGTTTAGAACGACTCAAGCAAGCCCAAGAAAAATCACCAAACAACCTGCATATTATTGAACTCGATGTTACTGATCAAAAAACAATTGACTCGGCAGTAAGGAGAATTATTGCCAAGGAAGGACATATTGATGTGCTTGTTAACAATGCGGGAATAGGAATTATCGGATCTGTTGAGAATGTTACTGTTGAGGAGGCTCATCAGGTTTACGATGTGAATGTGTATGGCGTGATGCGTATGATGCAGGCGGTGCTGCCCTATATGCGCGCGCAGAGAAGCGGAAGAATTATTCAAATTAGTTCGCGCAGTGGATTTCGTCCATTACCCGTGACATCAGTATATGCTGGCAGCAAGTTTGCATTAGAAGGAATGTCCGAGGCTTACGCGTCGTTAGCCCAGGCGTGGAATATCAAAATTTCTCTGATTGAACCTGGTCCGGTTAAAATCGAGGAACCATTTACATGGTATGGATTGCACCTATCGAAAGATGAAGATCCTTATGCCGAAATTTTTGAATCCACACAGTTTTGGGATCCTTCCCATAATCAGACTCCGCATGAAATAGCTCTTGTTGTGCAAGAAGCCATCGAAGCAAAGAATCCGTTGCTGCGCTACCAAACTAGTCCACATGTGAAGGCTCATGCAGCCCAGCGCTTTGTAGATCCCACGGGATTGAAAGGCGTTCAAGAAATGATCGATCTTATGAAGAAGAACTAATAGGTCTTGCGATGGCAGCGCTGTTTCTAGCCGCACATGCGGCGAAAGTATATAGCCACGGGTTTACACCCATACGCGTTCTCCCGGTCTGGGGACAAGCCTAGCGACGCCGTAGTTATGGTGGCGGTGCCTGTCCTCAGGCACCGAATTTGAAGTCCATTGGGCAAACCTTTGGTAAATAACTTTTAGATTTCGCGGTCTGGGGACAGACCGCGCCACCCCAGTGAAGACGCCAAGCCTTAAGTCCTTAAAATAAAAGAGCCAATGTTTAGCTTAGTGGGTTTGCACCCGTGGCTTTATGCTTTCGTCGCATTCGCGGCTTAGGAATCGAATGGCTTAGAACAAAAAAAAAGACAAGATAGTGAAACCATCTTGTCTTTTTGAACTTTTGTCTGTTCCGCAGCGATTAACGCTTGCTGAACTGGAAGCGCTTTCTCGCGCCTTTTTGACCGTATTTCTTACGCTCTCTCTTACGAGAATCACGTGTAAGGTAGCCTTCCGCCTTCAGGTCTGGACGACGCTCTTCGTTTTCCACAACGAGCGCACGTGCTATACCCAGACGCATAGCAATTACTTGCCCTTCAATACCGCCGCCTTTTACGCGAACGATCATATCGTAGTGCTCTTTCTTACCGCATTTTTCCAGTGGAGAAAGTACTGTTTCACGCTGAACAAGCAATGGGAGATATTCACTGAACTCACGTCCATTAATATCTACTTTACCACTACCTGGACGCAAGCGAACAGCTGCTACTGCAGTCTTGCGGCGACCAGTTCCTAGGAACTCTTCAATTTCTTTACCTTTCTTCATATTACACACTTACCTTTGTGGGTTGCTGCGCAGACATGTCATGTTCGGTTCCTGCGAACAAGCGGAGACGCTTTAGTTGAGCTCTTCCCTGCTTCGTACGAGGCATCATTCCCTCAACGGCGTGCTGCAACATGTAGACTGGTTTGCGGGCTTTCATTGTGCGGAAAGGAATTTCCTTTAAACCGCCAACGTGGCCACTGTAGCTACGATAAACTTTTTGTCCTGCTTTATTCCCCGTCACTTCGACTTCGCCGGCATTGATGATGATGACTCCATCACCGCTGTCAACGTGGGGAGTATAATCTGGGCGGTGCTTACCGCGCAGAATTTTTGTGATTTCCGATGCTAGACGTCCCAGCGTCTTGCCTTTAGCGTCAATAAGAAGCCACTGGCGTTTGACCTGCTCTATCTTGAGCATCGGAGTACTTTGTCGGTTAAACATGCGTTAGTCCCTTTCGACTTTAAACAAAAATGGTCCAATGTGAATGCGTTATCATAGCGTTTCTGCCAGATTATTGCCAACACTTTTTCCACAGTTTTCTCTGCTTGAGGGAAACAGGGATTCAAGGATACAATAGAGCGTTATTTATGAGGTAAGTTGAAACTATGATGGATCCGAAGAAATTCTTTATTCGTACTTACGGCTGTCAGATGAATGAGAATGACACTGAAGTCATGGCAGGTATGCTGATTAAGCGAGGATTAGAGCGTTCTTACGATGAAATGGAAGCAGATGTTCTTATCTATAATACTTGTTCAATACGTGATTTAGCCGAACGTAAGGCGATGGGCAAGATTGGTTTGGTTAGCCACGCCAAGCGTGAGGCGATTGTCGGGGTGACGGGCTGTATGGCTAATGCGAAAAAGGATTCGTTATTCCGCAAGCTGCCGCATATTGATTTTGTGCTCGGAACCAACAATATTCATGAGTTGGATAGCATTTTAGACGAAGTTCTTACCACCGGCAAGACAGCAATTCGTACAGATGAGCGTTTTTCGCACGAACTTGATTATGTCGGTGCGCAGCGGGACGACAAAATTAAAGCGTCTGTTTCCATTATTAGAGGTTGCGACAAGTTCTGCACTTATTGTGTGGTCCCCTATACGCGTGGCCCGGAAGTCTCTCGTGATGCGGATGATATTGTTGACGAGTGCCGCAAGCTGGTGGATCAGGGCTATAAAGAAATTACTCTACTAGGTCAAAACGTGAATAGTTTTGGCAAGGATAGACCTGAAACAAACTGTCTTTTTCATGAGCTATTGCAGCGGTTAGACAAGATCCCGGGAATGGGACGCATTCGTTTTATGACCAGCCATCCTGTGGACATTACTCGGGATCTGATGGATGCCATTGGATTGTTGCCTAGCTTGTGTGAATTTGTCCATTTTCCTATGCAGGCAGGATCGGATCGCATTTTAAAAAAGATGCACCGTATCTATACCATCGATCAATATCTCGAGAAGGTTCACACCTTAAGGGAAATAGTCCCTCACGTTGCAATAGGAACGGATATTATCGTTGGGTTTCCTACGGAATCGGATGCTGATTTTGAAGAAACCTATCGTTTGATGAAGGAGATTCGGTTCTCCTGTGCGTTTATTTTTGCGTATAGTGCGCGAAAAGGTACGCCGGCAATGCGTTGGCGGGATGACGTTCCAGAGTCTGTGAAACAGGAGCGACTTCAGCGCTTGATGAGTTTGCAAGAGGAAATCTATGCGGAACAGCGTCAAGCGATGCTTGGTACTGAGGTAGAGGTTTTGGTGGAAAAGGCGACAAATCGAGATGCAGATTTCTTAAAGGGCCGCACGCGTTGTTGGAAGCAGGTCGTTTTTCAGGGACAGCCGGAATTAGTAGGTACTTTCCAAAAGGTGAAGGTGCATAGCTATACTCATCAAACTTTGCTGGGCACGCTGGTTAGGGATACGGATTAGGAAGGGACACAAGAGACAAGGGACTAAAGGGACAGAAAAACTGGGCATCACTTGTCCCTTATGTCCCTTTTCCGAAGTCCCTTAGGTCTCTTTCGTCCCTTTGGTCCCTTGTCTCTTATGTCCCTTTTTTTACTTCCAACCTTGGTTAAAAGAGTAGCTCCACAAAATCGACCAAATCCTCAAAAGTATTGTATAGCGCGGATGGCGTGACTCGCATGACATTCGGTGGCCGAAAGTCACAAACGACTCCTTGTTTAGCCAAATTCGCTACATAAGCTTCTGCATTTTCTACCACTAAGGATAGCTGCGCGCCCCGCAGACTTTCCGCTCGTGGTGTCAGTATTTCGAAGCGATCCTCTAGCAATTCAAAAAGGAATTCCGTTTGCTTTATTGATTTTATACGAATCCTTTCCATGCCGGCCTTAGCATAAATTGCCAGTGATTGCGCAAGCGGAGTCATGGCCAAAATTGATGGAGTGCTTAGTTGCCAGCTTGCTGCACCTCCAAAGGGAACAAATTCCGGTTGAAGCTGCATTTGAAAGCGCTTATTAGGATCATTTCCCCACCATCCATTCAGTCTGGGAAGGTCATGATGGTGATGTTTGCTATGCACAAAAGCGATGCCTGGTGCTCCAGGCCCACCGCACAGATACTTGTAAGAGCATCCTACCGCGAAGTCCACTTTCCATTCATGAAGCTCTAAGGGAATGTTTCCAGCCGCGTGGGCCAAGTCACATCCTAAAGTACATCCCTGTTCATGCGCCTTTTGCGTGATTTTTTCGATATCTTGCAATTTTCCGGTTAGGAAATTCACACCATTAATCATCACCAATGCAATAGATTCACCTTGTTGATCCAATGTTTTGGTCACATCATCAACCACTAAAAGAGCCTCTTCAGGATCATATCCGTGTAATTTAAGTTGGCTTTGCAGTGCATAGAGATCTGACGGAAACATGGGCGCGTCGGTCAAAATTTTATACCGTTTTGACGTAGGTTGATAGAACGACACCATCAATAGATGAAGATTGATTGTGAGACTGTTCATCACGATGACTTCATCGTTTTGGGCACCTAAAATTTTTGCTAAGGGCTTGTTCAGATGGTCCCTAAAATAGGTGTACCAAGCAGATTTAGCATCAAACCAGCCTTCGACACCGAGTTTCTCCCAATTCAAGACCTGCTCTTGCATCGCCTTAGACACATTCTTTGCGGGAAGTCCAAGCGAGTTATTGCAAAGGTATATCTGCCCTGGAGAAAGCGCAAAGCGATCCCTCAAGTCTTTTAGGGGATCTTGTGCATCAAGGGCTTTTGCTTTTGTTCTCATAATGGGCCTCTGGGATCGATAGCTTTTGCTGTTTTCATGAGTTCAGACGGATCAGTTTTATCGGCCATTAATTGAACAAAGGTAGATCCAACGACAAATCCGTCCGCTTGATTAAGGGCTTCCTGTGCTGTTTCGCGGTTGGATATACCGAATCCTGCAGCGATGGGTAAGGGACTATGCTCGCGAATGCGTTTAATGTTTTGTGCGAAGTCAGCGGGCAGTTGTTTTCTGACTCCTGTGGTACCCTTTTGACAAGCGTAGTAAATAAAACCCTTGGCATGCTTTGCAAGTTTCTCCAAGCGTTGATTGGTGGTTGAGGGAGCTACAACAACAACTGGGTACATATCGGCATGGTTGACATACTCATAGAACGGGTGTGGAGGTGGAAGATCGACGACTAGAACCGCATCTATACCAGCCGCTTTGCATCGTTTTAGGTAGCCCGCTCCTTGTTGTAGCAAGGGATTGCAGTATCCGAAAGCCACTATAGGTATGTCCACTTTGCGTTTAACACACTCTGCTATCATTAAGACTGTTTCAGGCGTGGTTCCTAGCGCTAGCGCGCGTTCGGAAGCCGCCTGAATCACCGGTCCATCCGCTACTGGATCTGAGAACGGCATGCCTAGCTCCAAAATATTCACACCGCCTTCGACGAGGGCAACACAACAATCGACACAATAGTCTATCCCGCCATCTCCGGCGGTAACGAAGCCAACAAAAAATTTATTCATTATGATGCGTTCTCCAAAACTTGGCTAAGGTCTTTGTCGCCCCTGCCAGATAGGTTAATAACGATAATGCTATCTGAAGGTAGCGAATGAGCTATCTTCATGGCATACGCCAAGGCATGGCTGGATTCTAAGGCAGGAATGATTCCCTCCAACCGTGTTAGGGCATGGAAGGCGGCTAACGCGTCTTCGTCTGTAACCGAGACATAGGAAGCGCGGTTCGAATCGAACAGGTTGGCATGATCTGGGCCAACGGCCGGGTAGTCAAGCCCTGCTGAAATCGAATGTGTGGATTGCACCTGACCTGCGGCATCTTGCAGCAAATAGGTGTGACATCCATGCAGAACGCCTGGATGGCCGCCGGCGAAGCGCGCGGCATGTTTTCCGCTGGCTAGACCTAAGCCGCCAGCTTCTACCCCCACGAGTTTGACGTTTGTTTGGTCAATATAGTGGTGAAAGAAGCCAATGGCGTTGGAGCCACCGCCCACGCATGCAATCAGCATGTCCGGATCGCGATCGGTATACTCTTGCAGTTGATTTCGCAGTTCCAAACTGATAACAGACTGAAATTCCCGCACCATTTCTGGATAGGGATGTGGTCCCAAAGCAGATCCCAGACAGTAATGGGAAGCTTCGTAGTTTGCTGACCAGTCTCGTAGAGCTTCATTTATGGCATCCTTAAGGGTAGCGTCTCCATGGGTGACACTTTTTACCGTTGCTCCGAGCAAGCGCATGCGCTCGACATTTGGCTTTTGACGGGCCATATCGGTGGCTCCCATGTACACGACGCATTCTAGATCTAAGCGTGCACAAGCTGTTGCGGTGGCGACGCCATGTTGACCGGCACCCGTTTCTGCAATAATGCGCGTTTTGCCTAGTCGCTTAGCTAGTAAGCATTGCCCTAGCGCATTGTTTATTTTATGCGCGCCAGTGTGCAATAAATCCTCGCGTTTCAGGAACATGCGCGGACCACCGATGGCTTTAGCAAAGCGTTCTATTTCGGTTAGCGGGGTGGGACGTCCCGCATAGTGATGGAGTTGCATGGCAAGTTCATGGCAAAACTGCTTGTCCTTTCGCAGTACATTCCATTGCGCTTCTAGTTCTAGAAGAGGAGCCATAAGAATCTCAGGAAGATATTGACCGCCGTATGGAAGGCGCGTTGCAGCCTGGATAAACCGTTTCAATTTATCTGGATCCTTTCGCGTAGAGCCATGTGTTTCTACGCCGGTGGATACAGATACTCCGCTGGGTTGTAGCAAACGAATGCCTTCTGCAACATTCTGAGGAGTGAGTCCTCCAGCCAAAAACCACGCGTTATTCTGTGGTGGACAGAACGTATTCCAATCGAATGTTTGTCCGCTACCGCCTTTTGAATCATATAGGACAAAATGCACATCATTTGGAAAGGCTTCCTGCAATGCGTAGAATACTTCCATTTTGTCCTTGAGTGTTTCATAGGCCGATCTAGAACCGGCACCATGTAATTCCACCGTTGTTATTCCGAGTGATGCGCAAATGTTGACAATCTCATTTGCTGATTCCTCGACAAAGATTGCTATAGGTATCGCTCCATGTGTTTTGCAGGCTTCAGCGATTCTTTTGGCCTGCTCCAGTGTTACCGTGCGACGATGTCCGGCCGCTAACACGATTCCTATGTATTGAGCGCCTAGCTGTGCGGCCAATATTGCATCGTCGGGGTGGGTTACTCCGCAGATTTTAATAAGCATGCGAAGACTCCTTCATCTGTAAAATAAGTTTAGCTGGGTTTCGCGCTTTTACTAACGCTTCTCCAACGAGGATTGCGTCATAACCGAGTGCGCGCATTTGATTGGCTTGGTCTGGCGTATGAATTCCAGATGCAGCTACGGTAATAATTGTGTTTGGAATAAGCGGCTTGAGTCTTTGTGATAAGCTGAGGTCTACCTGAAATGTGCTTAGATCGCGGTGATTCACGCCAATGATGCGAGCGCCAGCCTTTAGAGCAATTTCAAGATCATGCTCATCATTAATTTCCACTAGCGTTTCGAGGCCAATACGAGTTGCTTCATTGATGAACATTTTCAGCCTATTTGCAAGGACTCTTGCAATTAGCAAGGAAGCAGAAGCTCCCGCTAACTTAGCTTCAGCAAGTTGCAAAGGATGAATAATGAAATCTTTACGCAGCGTTGGCAAAGTTAGCTCTGACGAAACCTGGTGAAGGTCTAGGATGCTACCACCAAAACCATACGGATCTGTCAATACAGAAATGGCCGAAGCGCCTCCTTTACAATAATCGTTGGCCAAAGCCACAGGATCGCTAATTATTCCAAGCTCTCCTAAAGCCGGCGAGCGGCGTTTTACCTCGGCTATAACCTGCAGGCCATCACCTTGCAGGGCCTTTGCAAAGCCTCCTGTAGGGGATTCCTCGTAATGTATCGCTCGGTTTAAGGGATGCGAGGGTTGCCGACGTACGGTTTGGAGTAGTTTTTGCACTTCTTTTTGTTTGTGGTGCAAAATTGTTTCTAAGTAGTGATTAAGATTTTGCATAGGTGCCTCCAAATTCGATCAAACGATTAAGGGTCGTCTGAGCTTTGCCATCACTAAGGGCTTGCCGAGCGACGCATACGCCCTCTTGCACGGTGCCTACCTGACCGGTCAGCTTGAGTGCACAGGCGCTTGTTAATATAATTGAATCCGCTACAGGTGAAGGCCTCCCTGCAAAGACTTCACGCAAGATCTGCGCATTATTGTGAGCATCGCCCCCTTGTAGGTCAGCTAAACAGCACTTTTCAAAACCAAAATCCGAGGGATTAATTTCGATAGCCTGAATGTTATCGGCTCGAATGTAGCGAGCCTGAACGCTTCCTAGGGTGCTAACTTCATCGATTCCATTTCCATGAAACACCAGAGCGCGCTTAGCGATGCCCAGACGCACGATGGCTTGGGCCATCACGTCCAATGCTAACTCCGAGGCAACTCCAACCATAAGATTTTCGACATGCGCTGGATTAACCAAGCACAATAAGGTGTTGAATACTGTGGGAAATTTGAGCATCTGTCGAATCGTACTGACATCCTTTAGGCAGGGATAGAAATGCGGTGCAAAGAGATAGGTGATGCCAGCGAAATCCAAGCACGGCTGCACCTGTTTTATCGGGATGGCGAGGTCAATGCCGAACGCTTCCAGCACATCCGCAGACCCAGATAGACTGGATACAGATCTTCCTCCGTGCTTGGCGACCGGAACGCCGCATGCAGCTGTTAGGATGGCTGCACCAGTAGACAGATTAACTGTTTTGGCGCGGTCGCCTCCCGTGCCTACAATATCCAGCGCCGGTTGCTTGAGAACGATGGGATCCCTCAAAAGCGCTTTGGCCATTCCCGTGATTTCCGTGGCAGTTTCGCCACGGTATTTCATCAGAGCAAGCAGAGCGGCAGTTTGGCAGGTATTAGTGTTGCTTAATACGGCTGCCATGGCCTCTCTCGCTTCCTGCTCTGACAAGCAAAAAGCATCAAAAAGTTTTTCAAGATGTGCTCGTAACATCGTAAATATCCTTAATAAAATGTGATTAAAATGAATAAAAAATAAGGGGCATTAAGATTATGTGGCGGAGCGCCACCAGCGAACAGAGGAACCAATGAATGTGATCAAGAACTGACTATTCACAATGTTAACGAGACTTCTCTAAAAATTTTCTTAATTCGGGACCAATGATCTTCAGAGCATTGGATCCACGGGTTATCTGGGATATGCTCACACCAAACTTCTCGGCCATCTGCCGCTGGGTGAGCTTTCCTTCCACTAACGCATTCAAAATCATAAAGCGGGCGGACAATGTTTCACGTTCTTCTATGGTCAAAAACAGGTCAAAAAAAGCGGCAAGTTCCGTGGCTGCCTTAATTTGAGTACATAATTCGATAAATCGTTGCCAAGCATCTTCGTTCACTTCGTGCGTCATAGTCCACCACATTGATGTGCAATTTCGAGGCCTAATACTGCCAGGGCCAAAAGAAAAATTACAACTAGACTGACTTTACCGCCAGGCACAAGATGCTGCCCGTTATCGCAATTGCGGTAGCGTCCCTTCCAAACGGCCAATACGGGCAAAATCCCAAATAGAATGACTGTGGCAAAGCCTCCCACTAACCCCAGAGCCGCAAGAAACACATTTGGGTATACCAATGAGAACACTAGCGGTGGTAATAGAATAATACTGCCTAACAATAGGCGTCGCTCTTGGCGCATTTGCAAACCATCCTTTAGAAAATCGATGCAGCTAAGCCCATTCGTCACAAAGGATGTGATGATGGCGAAGATTGAAAACACTTGCGCTAGCCCAATGATCAGCGAAGTCCCTGTGGTCATACTCAAAAGCTGTGTGATGATTTCCACATTACTGCCAGTTGTTTTGGCTAAATAGTCTTCTGGCAACAATCCCAAGATGACAATGTTCCATAAGAGATAGACAAAGAAGGGCATCAAGGAGCCAGTAATGATGGTCAGTCTAAGTTGTTGCACATCGCGCTTTAAGTAAGTGACCAATGTGGGGACTAGATTATGGAATCCGAACGACACAATTAAGATAGGTACCGCACTAAAACTCGCGGCGAAATCTGCGACTAATAGTCGCTCAGGGTGAATTTGTTGACTTCCAACCGTCACCAGTACGCAGTAGGTTCCAACAAGTCCCGCCATCATCGCGCGGTTAGCAAAATCGACCACTTGGGTGCCGGCATAAATCAGAAGGCCAATCACAGCTACACACAAGATAGCGCCTAGCTCCCGAGGAATGCCTAAGAGCTCAGAGGTTAAACTTCCGCCTGCGGAACAATACGCCACGAACAAGCAACAAAAGATAAACAAAAATAGGAACCAGGTCAGAGCTTTACCTATTCCTCCCAAGGTAAATCCAGCGATAGAAATGAGGCTAACCTCGCCAGGAAAGCGGAGGGTAGCCTCTAAAACTAGCAGTCCGGTAGACATCATAAACAGACAGCACAACAGCATGGCAACCGTTGAAGGAATGAATCCTGACAGGGCACTAACAACTGGAAGGCCTAGCATTCCTGCGCCGATACAACATCCGGCGATAAGAAGGAGGCCTCCTAAGGCGGTACCTTGTTCTGTTTTTGGTATGATGAGTTCCATGACAATAGCTTTGGGTTAAATTTGCTTGTATGGATGTAATGGTACACCATTACATAAATATGTGCAAGCGGAATTTATTCTTTTGTGATACAAGACATATACCACGCGTGGCTTAACAACTTATGATGATAGCGGACTGTATACACGAACCATTGGCTTGGATAGGGATATTAGAATTCCCTAAAAAGCCGCAATCGGGTCTAGAGATCCCGATCTCTGCGATTGTGCCTCTTGCAGGCGCTGCTTTAGCGGGTCTGGCTGCAGCTATTTGTGCGGCTGGTACAACGCACCTTAACATGACGATGATGGTTTCCGCGATTGGCCTGAGTGCCGTAGGGGCTGCTTGCGTTGCCTCTGCAACTTGTTTTACAATTGGAATTTTGCCCACGGCCCTATTAATCGTAAGCTGCTGTTTTACAGCGACGGTGTTAACGCAATCGTCTCTAGTGGTTTTATATGGTGTTTTTGCATGTCTTGGAGCTGTTTTGGCCGTAGCGCCGAGCATTGTGCATTTGCAGCCTATTAACTATATGCCACCTAGAATTGTACGCTTCGTCATGGTAAACTATTTACTGATATTAATAGCCATTCCGCTGCTCGCATTGAGATAACCCATACAAACCCTGGCATTCCCATTGAGGTAATTGCATTTAAAATTATTACAGCACGTCTTAAATAGGATTTTAGAAATATGGAACCCCGTTCGAGATAATTGCATAAGTGATAACAAAATTATTCATACTCTATGTTATTGATTATTAGCCGCAAAGCGGCTGAGAAACCCCAAAGACCCTGATTGCTACCCAATGCTGTCAACTTAAAATAATAGCCATGGGTAAGACCTCTTTCGAGGTCTTACCCATGGCTAATTACATCACGCCACTTTATGGCGTAATTAACCGCTTCGCGGCTTATTATCAATTATATATGATGCCAATTATTTTATTGTCACTTATGCAATTGTCTCGTTCGGGGTTTTCGAACAAATGATGTCTTTCTAAGTCAGCTATACCACGCGCGGCTAACCATTTCTTTGGCGCTGCAGCTCCTTGTAGTGAGCTGTAATAAAGAGGCTCATCAACTCGCGCTGACTGCTGTCCATCTGGGTTAACGCAGTAAGAAGCGGCGTACCATTAATTTGTGTGCCAGCCAGGAGCTTTACGTTGGCATCCTTCAAAGGAAGCGGGAATCCCTTTCCCCTAGACTGAAGCACAAACCCATGCGTGTAACACATCATAGCATAGCATCCATCAAAGCTCAGGTTATTCAAAATACTGATCAAAAGCTCTCCGTTGAATTTGAACTTAGGGAAGGTAAGTCTCCTCTCGCCGGGAGTCAGATCGCGGTAAAGGCCTTCTTGCGATGCAATGGGCTGATGATCAACTACTATTTCAGCGTTCTCCACAATTTTAGAGGCTTCCTGTAGAGGAGGTGCTTGAGGCTCTACATTTACAACCATTATTTCTTGAGTAACTTGGTATTCCTCTTTGTAAGGTTGTTTGGTGAGTTCTCCCATTCGTCTTTCAAGGCATTTCTGTGTCACTTGAATTTGTGCGATGATGTCTTTGGAAAATAAGTTAACCTTTTCCTCCACTTGCTGTGCAATGCATACGTGGTCATCACCTTTAATTTGTATATTTTTTTGGACCAAGTAACCTTGAGTAGCCTGACAATAGGCGTTCTTTAAGCTTGCAAAGCTGTCCTTTTTTTGTGAAAGAGCCCATAGATCAGAGAGCTTACTTTGTAAATCTTGAATGATTTTTATCTCTGCACCTTCCTCAATGTCCTTGGCCACATTTGCAAAGCTCTCGATACACCCCAGGTTCTTGATGAGCCTGGATTCGGCCTTATTTAAATCGGGATTAAGAAGGTCGGTAACAACTTTAGAAAGTGTCAGGCCACTGTTGCTTAGAGGGATGGCAGCAGGCACATTCCATGACATTAAACTCCATACGGATTGCTTTACTTGTTCAAGCAAGGGTACTGCAGCCTGTCTAATAACAAACTGACTAGCTTCCGCATCATACTGTGGTCGAACGCCATCGGCAATATTGCTCACTGGCATGTCCTCAGCAGATGTCAGCATCTTCTTGCACTGCGTTAGGCCATCATTAATCTCATCTAGACCACCGACTACTAACCAACTATCGTTTCCTAAATCTTTATAAGAATAATCTGAACTGTTTTGCATTTTATGTCCTTTATTTTTTAAATATCACTAGATATGTTATCTATTATAATATAAATGAGTTATGTTTACAATAAAAATGAATAAATTATTCTTTAGTGATGAGTGGGGCTTTTGAGCACATTCTTGTCATATCAATTAACTAATTTAAATATTATTTGGTTGCAAAAAAAAAGAGAGCGTTAGAATACCCTGCGTAAGGATAAATCAATCAGCATTACATAAAGGTAGTATGTTGAAGCGCTTGATCCAATTCTTTTTTTTCTATAATCCTGACAATATCTTTTTTATCAGCTGGCGATTTTCAAACTGAAAATCAGCCCTATGTTCTCGAAACTGCTATCCAATTCGCGCAAAAGGGCGTTCTTAAGCAAAAGGACAATGGATACCTATATATCGAGGTAGATCGAAATTTTATTACTGAAGTTTTACCTTTGATAGAGGTCGAAGGCCGGATCGTTCCTCCGAGACACTACACGAGTAAAAAAGGCATCGGAGCTCACATCAGTGTCATGTATGAAAACGAAAGAATTTCAAACGAAATCTGGAATATAGCTGAAATAGGTCAAGAATTTACCTTCACAGTCATGGAGTTAAGAACCGTAAAAGTAACAAACAATAATAAAATGAAAAAGATCTGGCTGCTGGCTGTTGCTGCACCGGATTTAGAGAGATTACGTGAGAGCTACGGCCTACCATCTCTATTGAAAAATCACGACTTTCATATCACTATCGGTACTCAGATGCCGACCATCAAAGTAACTTTTGAAGAAGTTTTGCAAGACCAAGCAGCATAAATATATACCGCAAGGAATAGCCATGAAACATGTCCATTTTTTTATTCTGTTTTTGATTTCATTGATTACTTTGGCTCATGCCGGTCTAGAAAGACGAGCCGCGGTTGATGTCGGTTCTGGTGGAACAAAAGTAACCATTGCTGATGTGGATTTAGAAACAAACCGCATTAGTCGGATAGTCGAAGATTTGTCATTTCCTGTTCCCTATCAGAACTCGCTCGACAAGTCGACGGACGGTAAGTTTGATTCTAAAACCAGGGCACTTGGAATTCAGACTTTTAAGAAAATTCAAGAGATAGCTAATCAGCATCAAGTGGACAAAATCACAGCTATCGCCACATCGGCGTTTCGCAAGGCTAATAATAGCAAAAAATTTGTCTCTGAAATTAAGAAGCAGACGGGTCTGTGTGTGCAGATAATTTCTCAGAGGGAAGAAGGTGAATTGGCCTTCTATAGCGCGTTGGCCACGGGCGATTTGAATCCTGACGAAGTCATTGTTTGGGATATTGGAACAGGAAGCTTACAAATGACGACTGCCAGCTCAGACGAAGGCTTGACCGTGTATATGGGTGAAGAGATGGGATCTGTGGCTTTTAAAAACTACATTGTAAATGAACTGCAAGACCACGATATTGAAGACACAATCTCGCCTAATCCCATGAGTGGGGAGGATCTTAAAGCTGCCGATAGCTATGCGAGGGCCTTTGCTCGTAAAGCTTATCCCGTGTTTAAACAAAAGATTCAAGCCGGTCTTCCTGTGGTTGGAATCGGTCGGTTATTTTATCACAGCATTCGGCCAATAGCCTGTGAAGGTGGTTTCATCACACGAAAGGGATTAAGAACTTTTATTGTAGAGTCTTTAGATAAAACAGATGAAGAACTCAACAACCCATTCGCTCATGTGGATGTTTCCAACTGTATCTTGACTTTAGCCATAATGAAGGCATTGCATATTCAGAAAATCCTTCCCGTGGACACTACCACCACGAAGGGGTTATTGGTTTTACCATGTCCTTTCGGTGAGGGCGCAGGGGGACAAGAGGACTGATTCGTAAATTTGATGCAGCCTGAAAAGGCTGCAATAGGGTCCTGTGAACATTAGCGCTATCGCAATCTTTCAGGGTCCAGGGCATAGCCCATATGCGTTAAGCTAATTCTGACTTTTTTCCAGTTTGGAGACAAGCCCAGCGACGCTGTAGTTATGGTGGCGGTGCCTGTCCTCAGGCACCGAAATTTGAAGTCCATTGGGCAACCGTCACCAAGCCTTAAACCCTTCCGGCTAATGCTTTTATAAAAAGATGAATAGGATAGCCTTCGGCGGCAGGCTAAAAACCTGAACTACTTCTCAGAAATTTTTCTTTTAATTTAAAATGCTGTGTTTGTGTAGGATATTTGGAATCATGAAGCTTAACTGAGATTGTGCGAATGATTAGTCCTCGTTTTTTTACTGTCTCGAGATGGCGCAACATTCGTTCAAGATATACCACGCGGGGCTTGAAATTGTGAATTTGGACCGTGCGAAAGCCGCGCGTGGTATAACCTTTGGCCCCTTTATGAGCCCTTACTTTATTCATTGCCATGATGCACGTTTCTGTCACACACTATAACACGAGAGTTTTTATACCATGGAAGCAACAAGAAACAGTCTCTCCATTTCCGAAAGCCCTAATCCCGTACCCAGGCGTCATACTGTTCAAGCTTCACCATTAGATGCGTTACAAAATTTATTTAACGAAGCGATTAATATTAATAGCCCACTCGAAGAACAACAGAGCTCTTTCAATTCATTGCTCTGCTGCTGCCCTATTGACAGTGAAGTTATATCACATCTACAGAGCATCGGAGGAGATACTCTGCTAACACATGCCGTAAAGAATTGGGACAACGAGCGGGTCGAACGTCTAAAGCAGTATCCCAATTTGTGTTTGCAAAAGGATGCAGAGGAAAATACTCCCCTTCACATAGCTGCGAAGAACGGAGCATGTGACAGCTTCTTTTCATTGCTAAGTGTACTTCCACTTCAGCAAAAAAACCTTGCCGGTCAGACTGCCGTTCATACTGCAATCGCTAATGGACAGTCAGCCATTATTAGCGAATTGATTAAGCGTGGAGGCGTTAAGGCAGATAGCTTCATGATCACTCTCGATGGGTTTTCCCTTAATCTACTAGCATATGCCCTTATGCAAAGTCAAAAAGAGGTTTGCCAGGTACTTCTTGAGACTGGTCTTTTTAGTAAGGAGCATTGGGTAGTAGGTCTTGGCAATCCTCTCCATATGGCAGCCTACTACGGCTTGCCAGATGTGTGCAGCTATCTGAGCAGCGCTGAACCTATACTCTTTAAGCAGTGGTCTGATCAGGTTAATGAAGCTGGACAAACCCCCTTACACGTAGCAGCGACAAACGGGAAAACCGAACTTATCCAGATGCTCTATGAGCGCGCTCCTCGCTCATTAGAGACAGCAGATAACGAAGGCCACAGACCTATATATGCCGCCGCATTTGCCAAAAAACCAGCCTGTGTGGAGTTGTTAGTGGCTCTAGGATGCAAAGCTGAGTATTATAAATCTACCTTAGGAAGTTTGCGTGCACAGTCCAATCCAGATGCAAATTTAATGATAAGTTTTATGGAAAATCTCTTACCTCAACTCGAAAATCCTAGTCGAAGACAACAGTACTCCAACCGTCCTGTCAACTGGGTAGCGCTGGCAGGAGGCGGAGCAAAGGGCCCTGGCGAAATTGGGGCTCTTTTAGAATTAAAACGCCTAGGATGTGTATTCCAAGGGATCTCAGGGACTTCAATTGGGGCAATAATGGCCACTCTCACCGCCGTAGGTTACTCACCAGAAGAGTTGGAGAAGGAATTTGTAGAAAAAGCCTTCGAAGATTTCTTAGATCACCCACTGAAGAACAAAAAAATTGCAGACCTCCTCAAGACGACGCCCTCTCTTGGAACGCTTCTAACAAGTGTCAGAGAGCTCACAAAGTTTGCTACCAGCCCGCTAAAATATGGACTTGATAAGGGCAGACAGTTAGTAAACTCTCTTGTCCATGTCAAAGGACTTTGCAAAGGCGAAGCCTTACGAATATGGATCGAAGAGCTGATTCAAAAAAAAACAGGGGTTTCATACCTAACTTTTGGAGAGTTGGCCGAAAAAAAACTCGGTCATCTTCCTAATTTGCAAACCACCCATCTTTTTGTGAGTATTACCTCCATAAAGGGAGACTCGCAAGAACTAGTATGCATGAATACATTTGATCCTGAGTGGAAAAACCACATCATTTCTGATGGCGCTCGTTCATCTGCAGGGTATCCAGGCGCCTTTAAACCTCATGCAGAATACATCAAAGCAGGAAATGAACGACTCAAAATAGAAGGCTCGATGCATGTCGATGGTGGCATGCTCAGTAACGGTGGCACAAAACCCTTAGATGAAGTGCGCTTTACTAAACAAAAGGAAGGTTTGGAAGGAAGGCGCCCTGAGTTTAATCGTGAGGTGGTAGCCTTTAGCTTTCTCTCACCGACTGAAGCACCTAAAGCACTTAAAGAAAACCCTACTGTTTTAGATCTCATTAAAGGGCTCATGGATACCTATATGAATGCGGAGACGATTCTTAACGCCAATCCCTATTATGAAACGCGCGCCATCAAAATACCCGTTAAGGTAGGCACTATTAGTTACCCTACAATAGAGCAAAAACGGGAAATGATTACATCTGGTCAGCAAGCAACAAAAACATTTTTCACAAAAAGAGAACGAGAATATGCAGCTGTACAGAATTTTGTCTCACTCTTGTCACCTGTTCAGCGGAAACTTCTAGAATCAAAACATTCGATATCTCCAACGCCCGCTGAGTTTTCAGGCCGCGCAAGCCATTTAAAGCATATAGAAGACTATTTAAAAATTGCCGACTGGCAACGTGGACAGCAGGTTAAAGAGCTTCTTCTTTATGGTTCGGAAGGAATGGGAAAGAGCACTCTAACAACAGCGTTTGCTAATAAACATCTAGATCTCAAACTTATTTGGGAAATCAATTGTCACGACCCGGAAGTATACTTCAATTCCTACGAGATGTTAGCGAAAGCGTTGAATATACCTTTAGAGGGACAAGAGCCAGTTGGCAGAATTGTTCGAAAGGTCCACCAAACATTGGAAGCTCTCAACGATCCTTGGCTTCTTATCTTTGATGACATTCAGAACCTTCCTGAAAAACCAAAAAGAGGAGGTTTTCTCTTACTAACATCTCGTAATAAGCTGCAAGATTCTTTTTCTGGTGAAAGCAAACATGTAGAGAGCTTTGAACTCAGCGATATTGAAGATTTGATCACCAAAACTCTTGGCAAGGCAGATAGAGAGTTAGCTATTGAACTCGCAAAGATATTTAAGAGTCACCCCAGTGAGATCGAGCAGGCAATACGTCGCATCAATCTATCTTCTTTAACCCCCAAAGAGTACTTAGAAACAGCTAGAAATACTGTAAAAGTTGACCAAAGCATGCTCGATCTGAATGCGCAGGCACCGGAAGCTTTTCTATTCTTAGAACAACTGTGCTATCTACAGGAAGTGCCAGAAGCCTTTTTAGATGAATGGGCTAAAAACCATGCTGTTGATATATCCGCTGAAGAAATACGTCAGCAGCTTTTAAGTAGATCTATGATTCGCTACAATAATCAGATTCTTACCATTCGAGGCGCAACTGCTCAGCAATTAAATACCTATTATCAGGACAAAAATCTGAACCAAAAACACTTTAATAAAGCTTTCGAAACTTTACAAAAGTGGGTAGTTCAAGATCCTCTCAATAGGGGCCATGCGTGTGGACAATGCCTTTTCCTTGCGAAAGAAGCAGCGCCTGATTTATGGGAGGAATGCCCATCAGATCTCAAATCCTCAATTGCTCGCATAGCTGGAAATTGGTTATGGGCGCAAGGACATAGTGCAGAAAAAGCGATTAGCTTACTAGATCTAGCAATGGTCAGCTCAACAGATACTGCAACGAAACAAGCGATATCTCTAGAGTCAGGATTGGCTAAAGCCTTAGACCTCCATCCAAGATTGCCGGATCTTTTGAATTTTACAATTTATCTCTCAGAACTCTCCAAACCCTTTTTAAAGGATTGGCTTAAGGTATCCCCAGATGAGGCGGATCGGATTTTTAAAACTTTGGTTGACTCCTCAATTTTGCGCCAAAGCGGTCGATCACTCATGATTCGTACCGACGCGCGGCGTATTCTTCTAGAAAATCAAGGAGGAATTCAGAGCAACCAATTAAATAAAGCTCTGGCCGCTTACTCTAATTGGCTTAGTGGCTCTACATTTAACCTACAGACAGATGGGGCTGGATGTGTATCTATCACACGCAATCTAGAAGAAAATGAGGAGTTTGCTGCTCTATGGAGGCAGATGCCTATTGAACTGCGTGCAGAATTGTACCTACGTTCTGCACAGTGGATGGATCAGGTTGGTGAGGATTTGGAGCGAGCTGAAGAACTGTATAAAAAGGGGGTAAAGCTCTACCCTGAAAATTCTCAAGATCCTCGAAAGAGGGCTATTCAATCTGAGCTACGCAAGCTGCTGCAAAGGCAAATAAAATCCTTGCAAAAGTAAACAAGCGAGATATACCACGCACGGTCCAAATTCACAATATCAAGCCGCGCGTGGTATAGAAGCCGGGAAAAAATGAGGTTAGTTTTTTCTCGGCTCTTAGAACGATTATTAGGACACTCAGTCATCATGCAGCCCTTATCCTTAGCGAACAATCATCCCTATTATAAACCAAAAATCATAGTCCCTCAGAAACAACTCTTTAACGCTATTGTAGGAGGTGATTTAGAGCTTGTTGCTCACTGGCTAAAGAAAAACGCTTCGCTCATTACTCCGGATGAATACGGCAATTTACCTTTGCATGTGGCTCTTTTAGTAAAAGAACCATCCTACGAGCTGGTAAACCTCCTTCTTGAGAGTGGCGCCTCTCCCTTAGACTGCAATACCGAAAGTAAATCAGCTCTTGAGCTGGCTCAAGAGCGGGGCGATCAAGCCCTAATTTTACTCTTAGAGCAATCCGCGCAGTCTGCAATGGTAAAAGAGTCGGCTCAAGTCGATAAGCAAGAAGAACTCATCTTGATCAGAGATATCGAAGAGGTCGCTTGCGACATCGACACTCTCGCCCTTGAAGTATGTAAGCTTAAAAGCGCTTTAAAACAGCGCGGAACAGTCAAAGTTCAACTTAAACCATTACTCAAAAAGCTTACACAGCCCTGGAACATCATCAACTGTGAACCAAAAAGCGGGTTTTTCTCTTTTGCTAAGAATGATCCCACCGATCCGGAAAGCTTACACTATCAGCCCCTCCAGGGACTACTGAAGGAAATCAACAACAAAATCACAATTCTCAAACAGAACCAAAAAAACGAACCTCTTTGGAAAAGTTTAGAAAGTATCCAGAGCACCTATAAGCAGTTTATCTCTGACTGCTGCAAGGCTCGTTATCATAGGGATCGACAGCAGCTCTTCAAAGGACGTACACAAATTCAGGGGTCTTTTGGATTTCGCCTTCTTACGCGCAAGGCCGAGTCCGCGCTTTTTGTGCCGAAAAAAGCCAATAAATATGGGGGCCATCAAGTAGTCTCTATTGGCCAAGCCCATTGGAAGGTCAATCCTTTCGCCCCAGGGATCGAAAAAGCAGTCGACAACCTCAATAAAACGCTTACAGGCGAGGGATCCCCTCCGACGTTACTGCTTAAAGTCATCAATAAAGAGCAAGGCTCTTTTTTTGTACTAGCCTCTAAATCAGTGCAAGGCACCAATCTTCAGGACCTCCTGTTAGAGAATCCAGAGCAAATTGAACAAATCGATCCTACTAATTTTTCTGCAATGGTTACTTTAGCGCAATTAACTGATCCATCGGATGGAAAGCCGGATAACTACATGGCTGTTAGCTTGAAAAAGCTGTTTCTAGTGGGCATCGATAATGACAAATCTTTTTCTAATGAGATTTTTCTAGATAGAGGATATCGCATCGATGTGAAATGCGTCTTGTTTCTCTTTCCTCAAATGAAACACTCTATCGACCCCACTTTTCGGGATCACTTTCTGAGCCTTTCTCCGGAATGGATTGTCATCGAATGGCTTAAGTCCATTATCGATCAGAATAAAACGTATAAGCAACTCTTCAATCAGAAAACTTTTACCGCTGCCGAGCTAGAAAAGCTGATGCTACCCATAGCCCTAAGCCCTAAGACCCAGCAGGATCCTGGGATTGTAGCCACTCTTTATGGGAAATTGCGTCGTCTGCAAAAGGCCATGCGGGAAAACCCATTGATTAGCCATCAAGAGCTATTTACTATCTCCCACCCGCTTATCAGTCGCTATTATGAAGAATTTGCCATGAAATATCGTCAAGATATCCCTTTGGCTTCACAATCGCTCTTTGACCTCTATGACAAGATACATCTACAGGGACGAGATACCCCAAGAGTGGAACAACTCCTTAGCTCAACGCGCAAACTAAGCTCTCATCTAACCGTCAAGTCAGCCCTAACCAAGTATCGCCATGGGCCTGGAGAGGAGGACGAAATGCGCACCCTCTCTCCTAGAATTGCCTTGGAGGATTTTATTGCTACGCTTAGGTGGAAAGAAATTTCCCTTTCTGACCAAAAGAAAATCCTCGACGCTATCTTAGAGGCTCGTTATCTAAGCCAACTTTTCTTTAAAGAAGTCAAGGCTCTAGACGATTCCTATCTTATCAAGCTCGGATATGTGGATAAACTCAAGGCAATTACCCTGATTGAGTGTCCTGAAGTTACTGTCAACGGCCTGAGCGGTCTACTTGTGAAAAACCCCAATCTGAAACTAACTCTTGGAGATTGTCCAAAAATCAAAGCTGAACAATATCTCTTTTTGGCCCAGCATAGTAAAGAATTTTCGATCCACTTCAAAATGGGGAAGATTTGTTTAGTCGACAAACAGAATAGTGCTCTGCTGCTGAATCAAGCCATTTTAGAAAAAGATGAAGAGATCTTTTTCTTTTTGCTTTTCTATTTACGAGATCCCAATGCGATGGATAGTAATGGCTCTTTCCCCCTTCACAAAGTGGTTGAAACAGCTAATTATGAAGATGTGGCACAAACTAAACGTATGCTAACTGTGCTTCTTTTTGTTGGAGCCTCTTTGCATACTAAAGATGACCGTAACGAGACGGTTATAGAAAAAGTGCTTAGGTACGTAAATGCAAAACGCCACGATTCATTTCAAAAAATTTATGACCACTTACAAAAATTGAAAAACGATCCTGTAGAATTACTGTTAGAGACTTATCCTATGCGTGCGCGTTGGCCCAACAGCCAAGCTTTCCAAAACGCACTTGCCGCATTTGCATCTAGAAATCAAAATCTCTTTTTAGCTTCAGCTTCTTTAAACCATTCTAAACCTTGGGATAAAATCACCCATTTAGTGATCGCTCATCCAACGGATTGGCACATTTCATTTGTTAAGGCGCGTGTCCCCTGTTTAAAGTCTCTGGAAGTAAGAGAATCATCAAAAACTATGGTGAAACATATTTTAGATACTTTAAATATTGAAACATTACGTTTAGAAGAAGATTTGATACAGGAGTTTAGCCGCGAACTAGATATAAAAGAGTATAATTTAGATGCAAAAATAAAGGGTATACGGGAAGGTTTTAAGTTCAAAAATACCTCCGTTTACCTTTCAACTCTGCACTTGAGTAATAGCGAATTAGCTGACGAAAGGCTACTACAAGCTTTGGCCGAATGTTGTCCTAACCTGACCTCTGTCAATCTGAAGGAGTGCAATGAGATCACGGACGCAGGATTGGAGCACTTAGCAAAGGGATGCCCTAATCTGACCTCTGTCGATCTGGGGGGGTGCAAGCAGATCACGAACGCAGGATTGGAGC
>CAYTFC010000024.1:0-33908 GCA_964436955.1 uncultured bacterium
GAATTCAAATTCAATGACTTGTGCGGCAAGTTTTGGTAGCAATCAGGGTCTAAGATGGGTTGTGGACTATCAAACACTTCGCTGCCATAATCTTTTAATCGATAAACTTGAATCCGACGACGTCGATCGTCAGTAGTTTGATAGGCGAGTTGCATCCCAGGAAGTCCGCGGTCAAAGACAGGTGCGAGTTCGGGATTCACACGTAGAACAAAAGGCTCGTAAAGCACAAGCCACTTGGCATGGTGTGATTTAACAAACTCAACTACCCTCTTAGGATCGTAATGAATTAGTCTATTTACAGTAGCCCGACGCGCAAGAAAGCCAGTGGTAGAAACAAATCCGTATCCATCCCCAACAATGACATCATTTGGCGGTATATTTTTATCAATCCAGGCAGCGAGCGCGCGATTGTAGCCATAACCACTCTCTACTTGCACCCCACGGAAGATGGTGATAATCACACATAACGCAAGGACAAAGATGGCAGTGATTTTATAGAGATACCTAAAATAGTTGGTCTCGACTAAAAATGTCGAAAACGCCAATAGTCCCGCCGCTCCAAAAATATGTATCGGCGGTAGGATGGCAAACAACAAACGCGGTTCAATATAAAGCAAAGGGTATGTGACAAAAGGGAAAAACAACATGACAAGCCATGGCCATTCGGGAAGCAACGTTCCATTCCTACTTCTCGAAAAGAGCGGCAGAAAGAACGCAAAAAAACACATCGGTGTCAGCAATACACCCGGAGCACTCTTTAGAGTATGCAACAGATTGCTAGGCAATCGAACAAACAAATTTTTAAGTTTTTGTCCAAAATCGATCTCTTTAACGGTTTTGGAAGTCATTCGCCCTTCAATACCATAAGTCTCTCGCGCCGCACTTTGAGGATCTAGTTGTTCTGAATACCGTTGCGAAAAGAGTGAGGTATCTTGAAACAAGTCAACTTCGCCAAAAACCGCCTCCGAAAACCCGGCATAGAAACCCACGAAGACACACAAACCCGCCAAAACCAATGCAAGCGAACGAAATGTTTGGGTAACCCAAGTACTCTCCTGCAAATACGAAGGCCGTTGTGCGCGCTGCCCTAAGAAAATCATGCCCACCATTAGAACAGTAATAAGGACTATTCCCTCATTACGCACACAGAAATAGACGGCTAAGGCAATGCCTGACAAGAAGAGGTGCCTATTCATGGCAATGCGCCAACCACTAGCACTTAGAATCGCAACACCACTACACAAAGCAAATAGATAGAAGGTTTCCGAATAGCCATTGCAAGAATAGGCCACTAGCCGAGGATGTAATACGGTAAGCCCACCCGCAAGCCAAGCCACTTTTTCCCCGTAAAGTTTGCGGGTCGACCAAGCAATGGGAACAACCAACAAGGCTCCGGGAATAAACGACGCACAAATTGCACTTGTAACCGGCTTTAAACCAGCCATGTAAAATAAAGATTCCCAAAAACAAAACAAATTCGTCCATCCAGACTGAGCAAGGGCCCATTGTCCATTAGCAATCGCTTCAGCAATCAACCCATAGTTGACCGCATTTCCGTATATCGCTGTGGTTAAGGAAAGATAGAATAAACGCGCCGTTATTGAAGTAACAAGAAGCACCCCCAGCTGTGAGAATAACGAAAAAACCTGTGTAGATGTCTGAAACCGAAAATTCTCTCGAAACGACTCCACTACAGCAGGACGAAAGACGCTGATTCGATAGCCCAAAAAAGCAAAAACGCTCGCCGTAGCAACAGCAGCGAGCTTAGCAATGTTAATTCCAACTAGTCTTGATATATCAAATTCCGCGTAGAGAAACTGATATACATAAAGAAACACCGAAGTATTAATCATCATTGCCAGTAGCGCAACACCAGCGTATTTAGCCATGGCATAAGGAGGTAAGGTTGCGTGCGAGTCTTTAAAGGTCCATGCTTTATTGATGCGGTAACCGTTCAGCGTTGCTACTAAGCATGAGATCAATGAAATGATAAATAATGAACCTGGACCGCTTGCCCCGGAGAGAATAACCAGAAGATTGGTTATGGTAAAATCAATGCTAACATTAAGCACACCCACAAGCCCATATCGCAGCAACTGGCGTAAACCGTGTGCTTTGGAGTCGGAAATATTGTCTGGTGGCACTTCATACACTCGTAAATCCCCCTAGCAAGGATTACCATATTGTACGCCCTACAGCCAAGAAAATAGTTCCCGCCCCCTAACCAATTCAATGACATCTTAATCGGGCGCAGGCACGACTAGAATGTTATTCAAACCCGGGTTGGCCTTCGATGCGCAACGCTTCAATAGGGAAGAACGGCTGTGTTCAAGCACGATGTAGGTAGCAAGTCGGGTTTCAACTGGATTCTTGATACAAATCATTTTTTACGGTAAGCCAGTGTGAAGCAACAGAATATAGGATTACCTCATGGCTATTAAGCTAATTGTCTTTTGGGCCGGCTCAATATTGTTCCTATTCTCTGGATTTTTTGCCTGCCGTGTATTCAAATCAGCAGTCTATGTCGTTTTTGGCCTAATGATTCTTTCACTAGGGAATATCGACACTTTCAGCATCACGTTCTTTGCTCACGAAAGCTACAAAATGGCCACCCGAGGCTTCGAGGTATCACTAGCAGATCTATGTGCCATTGTGCTCTTTCTACATCTCATTACTAGCGTGCCTAAACGAGAGCTTGTCAAATTTCCACCCATGATGGTTCCACAGCTTCTCTTTATTGGCATAGCTATTCTCTCCTGGTCCTTTAGTAAGAGTTCGGTCGCAAACCCTTTGGCTGGTATAAACACAGGTCCGCGTGATCTTGCCCTTCAACAGGCCATGGAGCCTATTTTCCAACTTTGGCTCTATCCATGGTTCGAAATTACAAAGCTATTTCGCGGCATGTTGATATTTTGGATTACTGTAAATCTTTCAAAGGATGAAACCTTTATTAAAGTGATGTATGCCATGTTTGCCGTGATGATTCTCTACTTCACGGCAAAATCGCTGTTCTTACGCTACGTGTTGCATGTAAACCGCGTAACGGCTGGTATTGGCCACTACAATAACTTTAACACATTCATCGGACTCATGGGGTCCTTCCTATTGCCGTTGGCGTTTATTGCCAGGCGATTCATCACCAGCGCAGGCGTTTGGCTTCTCATCTTGTGCACGGTAATATGTATAGTCTTAACCATTAGCCGATCCGCATTGTTTGCGTTTGGTATTGTGTTGATTATAGGTACACCCATCATGATGTCAAAGTTCTTTAATGGCAGAAATCTCCTATTCGTAATGCTCGGTATTGTGGCGGTTTTGGGCGTATTGGCAAAATCAGAAAACACTTTGCGCGAACGATTCGTTTATAAAAACCCAACTCAAAAATCGTATCTCCAACGTGAAGCTCTTATTGTAGAAGCCAAAATGATGGCAAAGGACTTTCCCCTTGGAGTTGGTCTAGGGAACTTCTCAGCCTGGTCAATTTTGCGCTATTCTAGCTTAACTGGTGCCGAGCCCGGAAACTTTGCACACAATTCATTTTATCTCGCTTTGGGTGAAACAGGTTACTTAGGCGCTGCGATATTTCTGATGTTCTGGCTACGGTACATTCAGCTTGGCTTCGTAGCGTTTATACTAAGGTACTTCGAAAAGGATAACCTTGCCCTCGCCATCACGTTAGGGGCAGACTTAGCAATTCTATTCTTAATTCCGCAGCTATGGTTCCAGTTTACCTATCGGGTAACGGGCGTATATCTACTAGTGTACACCATTATTGGAGTAGGAGTTCGACAGTATTTGATGGCCGTGGAGGAACAGCCAGCAGCCGGTCGTCGTGCATTAACACCTCGACGCAGATCTACTGCCATATGACGAAGAAGCGTATTCTGTTCATACATGAACGCTTTGGACGCATGGCAGGGGCAGAACAGCATATTGTTGTTACCGCTCCGTATCTAAAGAAATCCTTCAATTTATTCATCTTATATTGGATGCGTTCTGGCAAGGATGAAGATTTATTTGAACAAGTTTTCGATAGAAGCTACCAGCTCAATTTCGATTCTTCGGAAGAACAAATACAGCAAACGCTAAATGCTGTTATTGCAGAAGTAAAGCCAGACATTATTTACCTACATAAATGCCTATCAGCATCGATGATCGAAATAGCGCTGGCTTCTGGAATACCTGTTGTAAGAATGGTACATGACCATGAAGTCTATTGCATGCGTACTTATAAGTACTTTCCATGGTCGCGAAAGATCTGTCACTATAAGGCGGGGGCACCTTGTCTTTTCCCTTGCATGGCACCCATACAGCGCGATCGATCTAAAGGACCGTATGGGCTTAAGTACGTCAGTTATGAACGCCAGATGCGATTGATTCGTGCTGACGTGCAGATCGCAGCATCTTTTGTTGTGACAACGTATATGCGAAATGAACTGATTTTGCAGGGATATCCTGCAGACCGTATCTTTATCTTCCCTCCCGTTCCTAAAAGCCTATCAGGCCCCTTGTGCGAACCCGCGTTTAGTGATCGCAATATTTTGATATTTGCAGGACAAATTATTAGGGGCAAAGGCCTAGACTGCCTTATTAAGGCCTTAGCATTAGTTAAAAGCCCATTTCAGCTCATAGTTCTCGGAGATGGATCCCATAAAGCCTACTGTCAAAAGCTAACCTTAGAGCTTGGCCTGTCAGATAGAATTAGCTTTAAAGGCTTCATCCCTCATGAAGAGCTTCAAGAGTATTATCACCAAGCAACCGCTGCAATAGTGCCGTCTGTGTGGCCAGAGCCCATTGCTACATGGGGTTTGGAAGTGATGCGCTATGGCCTTCCCGTCATTGGATTTGATTCGGGTGGCATAAGCGATTGGCTCAAGAATGATATTACAGGCTATCTAATTCCGTGGATGGATCTTCCTAAAATGGCAGAGAGAATTGACTATATTCTGAATCATAAGGAAGAAGCGCGTCGTCTGGGAATCAATGCCCGACAGTTCATTCATGACCATTACAATTTCGATGAGTACATTACTAGATTGCAGGGCAAGCTGCTGGAAATAGCCGGTTCACCCGTCCCTACAGAACACCCCGCCGAACGATAGTTTTTAGGATTTCTACCGCAGGTCCTTCTCAGTGTCTCTGTGCCTCTGTGGTAAAAATCCCAAAAAATCAAAACAACCACTTAGTCCATCAACACAACTGTAGCTATGTCAAGCAACAGGATAGAGGCGTAAATAACACCCAAAATGACGGGCTTGGTCTTCATTCCTTCATAAATACTAAAATAGAAGATCATTCCCAACAACATCACCATCTGAACGGGATGCCAAAATGCTAACTTCGCTCCAAAAAGTACAAATATCCAAAAATATATGAACGATACAGCAATAGCGAATGCAAGCGCACGATGCATCTTAGGCCAGCGAAATGTTCCTATCAGAACTCCAATTGTGACTATAGCGCAACGTATTGGCCAGGGAATGAGATTTACGGGAATCAATGAAGCCAGAGCACTCCAAAAGTAAACGAAATTAGTTAAGAAGCTTGTAGACTCTTGTTGCGGATGCGCTGGAACTCCGAAAGCATTATGCACTATTGCATAGGTCATTACAAAACCAATCAATACCAGCAGTGCGGGCACACTCCGCTTTAAGTCGACACGAAATCGTATGCCATGGAAGCAAGCTAACAAGGCAACAACAATAACAACGATAATTCCATCGGGCCGCGTAAATAGGGCAAGTCCTGCCCAAAACGCAGCTAAAAAACTAGAACGATCAAGATAGGTCATAGTCAAAATCACCCACAACATAAAAAGTGGTGTTTCCAGACCCGTTTGTGAAGCAGCAAGAAACAATGGATTGCATATCGTCACTAGCGCTAAGCCCAGTGCCGTCCAAAATGGCAATTCCATATCAATGAAAAACTTAGCCAAGAACACAATGCAAAGATATTCTAAAACGATATTCAGACCCATCGCAATACTCGAGAGATCCACCACTAATCCCATATGCGGTACTATCATCTTAAGCACTGCTAGCCATGAGGGATACATCATTGCCGAAAGACCGAACATTGTAGATTGCGGATGAAAGGCAAATGTACCTTTACTGGCCATCATATCGGCCTCGTGAAGAATCAGCTGTGGTTCAGCAATCGATATCGTCGGACTAAAATAAGCGATTGCCCCACGTACAACGACAAAGATAATAAAGCCCAAGCATGCCCAAACCGTTCTTTGGCCCATCGTAAAACTCCTTATTTTAGCAATGAAAGTGAGGCAAAACGTGCCACTAGACTGCGTGTCATACCATCTTTGCTAAAATGCACCTTGTATGTAAGTCCCACGCTTCCCTCATATATCAACTCGATCGTGCCAATACCAAACTCACGATGAAAGACAACATCGCCTACAGCCAACGTCGTAGGTTCCGCAACTGTCTTTTTTGAACCCAGCATTGTAGGAACTTCGTACACCACTTTGGGTTCATCTACTTCCACCTCTTCTGCAACAGCAGCCTTATGTGCGGTAGGTGCTGTCTTAAGGGCCTGAATATGCGTTCGTGGCAACTCCATTAAAAAGCGACTTGCGCGCATGGTGCGGCGAGTACCCCAAAGGCTACGTGAGCGCACATGAGTGATATACAGAAACCTCTCAGCCCTTGTCATACCCACGTAGCAGAGTCTACGCTCTTCTTCTAAGGCATTCTCATCTTCGCGGCTGTTGATATGTGGAAAAAGATCCTCCTCCATACCTACTAAGAATGCCACAGGAAACTCTAATCCCTTACCGCTATGCAAAGTCATTAAGCTAATGCGTGGTTCGGACGAATCGACTTCATCAATACTTGCTTTCAGTGATAGTTCTTCAAGAAAATCACCTAGAGTACCTTCCTTGCGTTGCTCCTGCCATTCGGAAGCTTTGGTGACAAGTTCCTCTAAGTTAGCTTTGCGGTCATCCAAAGTTTCCTCGTCTTCCGCAAGATAGTGTAGATATCCTGTAAGATTAATAGCACTTTTGACCAAGTCTTTAAGAGTAACTTGACCTTTCAAGCGACGCAAACCCTCGATAAGCTCTACATATTTACCTAAAGAACCTTTTTGCTTAGCTGATAACGGAGGCATGTTGAACATGCCACTGACTAGCCCTTGACAATAAGCAAAAATAGGTGATCCCTCAGCTTCCGCTGCGTTGCGAATTTTATCTACCGTTGAGGCTCCTATTCCCCGTTTAGGTGTATTGACGGTACGCTCGAACGAGACCATATCACTGCTAGATTCTACCATGCGCAGATAGGACATGACATCTTTAACTTCACGCCTTTGATAGAAGGAAATACCGCCTACAATGACATAAGGGATACGCAATGCCATAAAGCGATCTTCAAAGGCTCGCGATTGAAAGTTGGTGCGATAAAAAATAGCCATGCGATTTAAGGGCACGCCGCGATTAACATGATACCGAACGCAATCGATGATGAAATGCGTCTCTTCCCTTTCTGTGTCACCACAAAATACGTTAACCTTTTCGCCTGCGCCTAGGTCACTCCATAAGTTCTTGTCATAGCGTCCGGTGTTACGGCTAATCACGGCGTTCGCAGCGTCTAGGATATGCGTTGTACTGCGATAGTTTTGTTCCAAACGTATGACTGTAGCATTGGGATAGTCTTTCTCGAACTCCAAAATGTTACGGATGTTCGCCCCACGCCAAGAATAGATCGATTGATCCGGATCGCCCACAACACATAAATTTCCAGCATCAGCTACCAGTAGTCTGATCAGCTCGTATTGAGGTGCATTGGTATCTTGATATTCGTCGATTAGCAAATGCTTCCAACGGCTACGATAATAGGCCAATACTTCTGGATGCTCTCTAAAGAGCTTAACCGGTAAAAATAACAGGTCATCAAAGTCCAGCGCGTTGTATTGAAATAGATTTTGTACATAACGTCGATACACTTGGGCAAACGTATTGGCTGTGACAGCACGTGGATGTTGCAGCTCCTTATGTTCTGGATCGTGCAAAGCATTCTTGGCTCTAGAGATAGCTTGGCGAAGATTTTTAAGGATAGTTCGGTCACCACCAATACCAATGTCGTCTAGAATGGTTTTAAGGACTTTGTCAACATCTTCTTCATCATAAATGGTAAAGTCGCGGCGATATCCCAAACTGTGTATGGATTCCCGTAAAATGCGTGCTCCCAAACTATGGAAGGTAGAGATCAATACATCAGCATTGGTAGCATTATTAACGCGCTGACGCATCTCTCCGGCAGCTTTATTCGTAAAGGTGACTCCCAAAATACGGTGAGGATCTACGCCTTGTTCCAACAGTCTAATAATTCGCAACGTAACAACACGTGTTTTGCCAGAGCCAGCGCCGGCTAATACCAGGAGTTGTCCGTCTCCAAATTCAATGGCCTCTTTTTGCTGTGGATTGAGAGAATTTAATGCGTCCATAGTTTTTTCTTCTAATTGTTGCACGTTAAGTCTCCCTCGCGTTCACCCAAATTACCGTAACGATGATAGTCTATACTAAGAGAAATCTCTCTAAGATAATGTAAAAGTTCCAACCGTCCATTAGCAAGTACGGGCGCAAAAACAGGTTCGACACCATATCTTGCAAGCGTTGTATTTAAATAATCTGATGGCTGGTGTAGTAATCTTACGCGTGTTTCAGGATGGCCAGAAACCCTTCTTACAAAAGCTTCTTGATTTTCCACCACCGCGAGTAAACCAGGATACCCGCAGACTGTTTCCAGCGTTTCCGTTGTTCCGCTTAGTTCTAGATGACTTCCGCATATCAGCGCTGCAGCACATACACGCCACACATCGATCGGTGCATCGGTTGCCTCTACGCGCATAACGGTATTAATGTGCCGATAGATAAACAGATTATCTTGGCCTAGAACCCTACTAACATCGACTGCCTTTGCAAAAACGCTTTGCCAGTAATAGCAGTAATTGCCCAGGCTAGCTTTCCACACTTCTAATTGTTCAAGCGAAAGACGCGACTCCACCCACAATGAAAAATCTAGTACTGGTTCTGTAACGCTTGCGAATTTTTTTGGCAGTCCGTTCTGTGTTGCAACCATGAGATTGACGAGATAATTGGGCCCTCCCGCCTTATTTCCAGGTCCAAAACTACTCTCTTTAAAGCCTCCAAACGGCTGTCGTCTTACTACCGCACCAGTGATGCCACGATTGATGTAGAGATTGCCGGCTTGAATATGTTCAATCCAGCGGTGTTGTTCACGTTCATCAAGGCTTTGTAAACCAGACGTTAACCCATAACGCGTTGCATTGGCAATGGCAATGGCATCATCAAGGTTAGAGGCTCTCATTACACCCAAAACAGGACCAAACAGTTCGGTTTGATGCGTGAAGCTTCCTGGCTTTACTCCGAGCTTAATTCCCGGCGACCAAAGCTCAGGATCATTCGGATCTTGCTGAGGACAAAGTAGCCATTGCTCACCCGGTTCAAGGTGCGTTAATCCCTTTAATAGAGCGCCTGACGCGGGTCTAATCAGAGGGCTAATGCGTGTGCGCAGGTCCCACGATTGTCCTGTGATAAGACTAGAAACAGCGTCGGAAAGCTGACGTCTAAAGGCTCGATTGTCATAAACCTCCGCCTCACAAATAAGCAAACTGCATGCGGAGCATTTTTGGCCGGCGTGTCCAAATGCTGACTGAACAATGTCTTTTATGGCTAAATCACGGTCTGCCATACTCGTTACAATGATCGCGTTTTTGCCACCCGTTTCTGCTAGCAAGTCTAGGCCTGGGCGCAAACGTAGCAAGTGTTTAGCAGTAACTGTGGCACCAGTAAGAATGACTGTAGCGACGCGCGAATCTCGAATTAGGAAGGAACCTTCCGGCTCATCATTACAAGCAATAAAGTGCAATGCATCTTGAGGAACACCGGCCTCCCAAAAGGCCTTTGCTACAACATACCCCACTTCAACGGCCTCAGGGGCAGGCTTGAAGAGCACCGTATTTCCGGCAGTCAAAGCCGCTACAATACCTCCAATTGGAATAGAGCAGGGAAAATTCCATGGCGACGCTACAACAACAATGCCTTTTGGTCGCCACGTAACATCTTCTAAATCAAATAATTTTTCGACCTCTCTGCGATAGTATTCAATGAAATCGATAGCTTCCTGAATCTCAATATCGGCTTCCGCAGCAGTTTTGGAGGCATAGAACATCATGACGCCCATTAGGTCTGCGCGTCTTTGTCGCAAGATCTGTGCAACGTTGGCAAGAATTTTGTTGCGCTCTTGATGGCTCAATTGAGGCCAAGAGGCATTCTGAGCAGCATTTAAGACCGCATCTATGTCCTGTACACTGGATTGCGGCGTCTCTATTTTTGGCTTCTGACTCCATTCACGGATAATATTCTCTATCCACTGCCTATTGCTAGGCTGAGACCAATCGGTATCCGGCTCATTTTGAAAGGGCGCGTCTATTTCTGGAGCTTGGGAGGGCAGCTGTCTATTCTGGCTTCTTCTTGGGTCTTGGGACACCGATTCAATTTTTTGGCATCCCTCTCTAAAAAGAGCCACCTGCTGATTCCATTCTTTCGAATTGGGAACAAGACCAAAAGCATGCCTTAGAAAGTTACTAGGAGCTGTATTTTCGTCGAGACGGCGAATAAGATAGGCAATGGCATTCTGAAATTCTGATTCTTTGGCGGCAGGACAATAAAGAAGCATGTTGCCAGAGACTTCTTGAACAACTCTGCGCAGATGATCTGCCATCCCTTCGAGCATCTCGAAAGTGATTTCATTCTGAAGGCCATTCTCAGCCTTCAGAAGCAAAGCAAACGCGATATCAAACAGATTATGACTGCCTATGCCCAAATGTACCGCTTTGGCATTTTGCATGCCATAGAGCACCATGCGCTTAAAGTTAGCATCAACATCAGTTTTATCAGTATAAGGCGCTTGCGGCCAACCGTGTAAAGCACCTGCTACCTGCTCCATAGCTAGGTTAGCGCCTTTAACAAGACGTATTTTAATGGGCGCGCCACCATTTTCTTGACGCTTCAAAGCCCATTCTGTGATCTCTTTTTGCAAAAGATAGGAATCAGGCACATAAGCCTGTAGAACGATTCCTGCAGAGAGATCCTTAAATTCTTCTTCATCCAATACGCGACAAAACAAAGCAGTGGTCAGACGTAGATCGCCATATTCTTCCATATCCAAATTGACGAACTTTGCCGATTGCGTATCATCCGCTCGCATAAAAACCGAATCTCGGGCAGCGCGATAAAGACGACGCAATCTTTCTGAAAGTCTGCTGACGGTATCGTCAGCGCTTAGCAAATTAATTTGGCTAAATATCGTAGAAATTTTAACGGAAATATACTCTACTTCCGGCTTGTTCAGATCTTCCAGATAGGTTTGTAGGCGATGTCGAGCTTCCGCATCACCGAAAACAGCCTCGCCAAGGTGATTAAGATTGATACGCACACCTTCAGCGCGACGACGTTGCATATGTTCAATCAGAGCATCAGGTTCGCCTGGTAAGATCACACGTCGCGTTTCTTGACGTAAAATTTTTCTAACAATAGGGATTAGCCATCCTGGGGCTAACTTGCCAAAGCAACGGAACAACCACAACGCAATGCGCTGTGGACAAGACAGAAACTTTGGAATCCCAAACTTTTTGATAAGAAACACAAGCTGATCAGCTACGCGAACAGAGTTAGAGCTACGAAAACACTGGTCTGTCATGCTGGTGGTGAAAGCCTTTCCTTTTGGATCGGCCATCATGCCCGCTAGCTTATCTTGTTGATTACGTTCGTCAGCGGTTTCAATGGAATTGGCCCACTCAAGAAGCACAGCGGCCAGAGCAATAGCGTCTTCCTCTCTTTCGGGCATGGACCGAGGAGAACTTGAGGCACGTGCGAGGAGTCGTGCGACTTCAGCGTGATAATGTGGATCAGCCATATGTTGTATGCATGTTTTCCAAAGATTATGCCAGAAGACGTCATGCCTTGCAATGAGAGAGGCTATGAACTAAGGCGTTTGGTCTCCTTACGTCCTTTTTTTCTGCGTCCAAAAAGTTGGTATTGAAAGCGGCTTGTATATCCTTTACAAAAAGCGATTCATCTCTATAACCTGCTTGCCAACAGAGGTTGATATGCGCCTATTTTTTGTTTTATTCATTTTGCTACCACTAGCCGCCGTTGCCAAAGTGGAAGTCGGTATCGAAACATTGTTAAAAGGAAGTTACGATAGCCTTTTAAAAGGTAAGCGCTTAGGTTTGATTACCAACCAAACTGCCATCACCAGCCAGCGCATTCACACCATTGACTTACTCAAAAATAATGGGAGTAAAAAGGGTTATAAACTCGTCGCACTATTTGCTCCAGAACATGGTATTACCGGTTCCGCACACGCCTCTGCCAAAATATCTGATGATACCGCCACCGACGGAATACCTATTTACAGTTTGCACGGCACATCCCATCGCCCCACCAAAGAAAGCCTGCAAACTATCGATCTCTTGATTTACGACATTCAAGACATCGGTTCACGCTCCTATACCTTTATTACTACTCTTTTCTACGCCATGGAAGAGGCTGCCAAAAGCAAAATACCAGTCGTTGTTTTAGATCGTCCCAACCCAATCAATGGTTTGCTCATCGATGGCCCCATCCTAGAAGATCAATGGCGTTCCATGGTTGGATACGCAAATATTCCCTATTGCCATGGCATGACCGTGGGAGAATTGGCATCCTATTTTAATCACGAATACAAAATTGGATGCGAGCTCACGGTAGTGCCAATGAAGGGATGGAAACGCTCCATGACCTACGGCGATACCGGCCTCGTTTGGATTCCTACCAGCCCAAATATCCCTGAAGCCACGACGCCTTGGTTCTATCCGGCGACTGGAATACTGGGGGAACTCCAAATCGTAAGTATCGGCATTGGCTATACCCTTCCATTTAAGGTTGTAGGTGCACCTTGGATTGATGCAGACATCTTTGCAGACAAACTGAATGCTCAAAAGTTCCCGGGTATTTCGTTTATACCGTTTCACTTTAAACCTTTTAGTGGCAAGTTCGCTCAGGAAGAATGTCATGGTGTGATGCTCTCTATTAGCGACCCCAAGGTTTATAAACCGGTTGAAACGCAATATCTTCTAATCGGTATGTTAAAAAGCTTGTATCCAGGACCTTTTGCACATGCCATGGAAGTTAGCAAAGGAAGACGCGATATGTTCGCTAAGGTGAATGGGACGGATGAGGTGTATCGCATTATCTCGGAAGGACAGTATGTGATCTGGCAGCTAAAGGGATTGCACCAAAAGCCTCGTCAAGCTTTTGTAGAACGCCGTAAACGCTATCTTATATCGGCATACACTGGTTAAAGGCACAAAACTACATTTGTCCATAGCAGTGGTTTTAGCGCGAGCGATCAGTCTTTATACTGCTAACGCCATACTTAAAACGCGACTTGCTACCTACATCGCGCTTGAACACAGCCGTTCTTTCCTAGTGAAACGTTGCGCATCGAAGGCCAAGTCGAGACTTGGCCGAGTGGCGCGACTTTTCAATTGGGAAGAATAGGCCTGTTCTAGCGCGACAAACTAGAGGTGAAACTTTTGAAATAGTGTTTTCTTCAATTTTCAAGGTGAACATTGTCTGTAACTCGCTCTAGCTCTGGCTCACTCATTTACCCGATCTATCTTGTCTGGCAACTTGCCAAGGGCAGGCCCTTAGCTTCATTGCCAGCCATGACATCTCGAATAAATGGGTGAGCCGGAGCTAGGATGTAGGTAGCAAGTCGGGTTTAAATTGGGTTGTCCAAATGAAAAAAAATAATCGCTTCATCGACCTATCAATCGCCTTGGATAACAATCCAAACGCCGACCCAGCATGGATGCCTGCCCGTATCGTCTATTACAGTCATCACGAAACCGTCAGCCAACTTCAAGGGGCATTTTCTGGATTACAACCTGAACATCTTCCTGATTCCGAAGGCTGGGCTGTTGAACATGTGACTCTTTCAACACATAACGGAACGCACCTCGATGCGCCTTATCATTATGCCTCCACCATGGATAAGGGTATGCCCGCTATGGCCATTGATGAAGTGCCTTTGGATTGGTGTTTTCGTCCAGGTATAAAGCTGGATTTTCGTCATTTTCCCGATGGCTACATCGATCAGCCACACGATATCGAAAAGGAACTTCATCGCATTAACCACGAGCTGCAGCCTTTTGACATCGTTCTCATCAATACAAGGGCTGGGTCAGTACATGGCCAGCAAGAATATCTTTCTGCTGGTTGTGGTATGGGAAGAAATGCAACGCTCTACCTAACTGAACGTGGTGTAAGAGTAGCGGGAACAGATGCGTGGAGCTGGGATGCGCCGTTTCCTCATACTGCAAAGGCATTTGCAGCTAACCAGGATCCAAGCATTATCTGGGAAGGTCATAAGGCCGGCAGAGATATTGGCTATTGTCATCTTGAAAAGCTCAATAATCTTGAATCTTTGCCAGATAAAGGGTTTACAGTGGCTTGCTTCCCAGTAAAAATCAAAGGCGCGTCCGCAGGTTGGACACGCGCAGTAGCCATTCTGCCTTGATTAGGCTGCCAAAGACTCGGAAACATCCACCATTGGGTTCTCCACTTCAAAACCAACTGTTTTTGTAGCCGCTACCCAGCAGATAATCACTGCAACCATGACACCAGCAAGAATAGGTACGCCACCACCGATGCTAGCAAAGGCCAGGAATAGTCCTTGGTGCAACAACGCAGCAGCAGAACGTCCCATGCGCGACCCTAGACCATCTACAGCAGCCTTGCCTTGCGCTTTCGTCTGAGATTCCAATGGGATAAATGCGATATCTTTACACACATCAAACAACGAGTACTTACTCGCCCTTCCAGCACTAAATTGTATACCACCGGTGACAACAATCATCATCAATACGCTGGAAAGTTCAAAGGAGAACATATCCCTGCAAAACATCAATCCAAAAAAGATGACGCTGGAAATTAGCTGAAAAATGGGACTAATAAGAGCAGTTTTCGTCCAGCCAAGGCGTGTGATCAACCTTGGTGTGGAGAAGGCTAGAATAACCGTTAGAATTCCGCAAAGGGTTGATGTATTTCCTAACGCAGCATTATACTGGTTAAAATCGGGGCAAAGTGTTTTGAGTTCCGCCTTCCATACAACCTCAAACAGGTTCATCACAAGATTATAACCAATAACCATCACTGCAAGGCCCATCAGATAGCGAGAGCGAAATAACTGTCGCAATTGTAGTAAGACCCCCCCAGGATTCTTTTTGGAGCAAACCTGGACACAAATGGGACGATCAATAAGCTTGTTCACCAAAATAGATTGCAAAGCGTAGATAAGCAGGCAACTCAACGAAACAATGAGCATTAACCCATATACCGTTACACCGGGAACCAAAAAGTTCGTCAACAGTGGAACTTGCCCCCCCAATGTAGTACCAAAAGCTCCACCAACTCGTACCCAAGAATACGATTGTTGAGCCTCTTCTATCGGAGTTATCTCGTTCGCAATGCTCCAGAAGAGAACGGCTGTTACCATGCAAGCCCACATCTCTGATATCACAAAGAACAGTGAAAGCACCCAGTGGCGTAACATCGACACCAGACCATTGCATCCAGCAGGTAAATAGGGAGATATCGTTTCAGAGAGTATGCTTAGCTCAAGTTGCTCCCTTAGGGGATACAGAACACAAGCAAAGATGGCGAAAAATGCAAAGAAGGCTAATAGCAGGGTTTGGGTGACTTTTACTAACCCTCGCTTTCTTAATAGATAGGTAAACCATAAAGTAGCTGCAAATGTGAGAGGAAAGAGCATCCAGACTTGGATAAAGGGAATAATTTCGGCTCCCGATCCTTTAGCTGTGATAACTAAGGCATCCTTCATGTTAAATAACACGTTATTTACCATGCAAATCAGAAAGAAAATGACGCTCATCATCACAACCCTCTGTCCCACTCGATTTGCCAAAAGCCGACTCATATAACCCTTAAATTTATTACTGGTTCAGTCTGCTACGCAGCAGCAGTGCTCTTGTATCTTTCCTCAGTTTCTCCAACTTCTATGGCGTCTATTTTTAAAGTGGATTTGTCGGTTATCGCGGCAAATTGCTTGCCCAATGCTTTTACCGCCAGCATCCACATCACAAAACATGCTACAATCACCATAGCCACAGCTGGAATGCTGTTTGCTATACTGGCGAATATGATGATCAATACTTGATGTATTGCCGCAGATCCGGAACGTCCAATACGTGATACCGCTCCATCTATTGCAGCTTTACCTTTCAATTTGACCTCCGGATCCAGAGGGATAAATGCCATATCTTTTGTACTATCGAAAACTGAATGCTTCGTCATGCGTCCAACAACTTCCATTGCAGCGCCAAAAAAGACTGCAATCATTAGAGTAGTGGAAGTTTCCCAAACAAGAATGTCGCCACAAAACATCGTTCCAAGAAAGAGCCCACCAGTAACCATTAACGCTACAGGGCAAATCATCGCGGTAATAGTCCAACCAAACCGACTTAAAATTCGAGGAAGAAGCGCTGCAATGATTAACGAACCCACACCAATTGCCGCAGTAGTGTATCCAAGATAGCTGTTATAGGTTCCAAAATCAGGGATAATGGCCTTCAGACGATCCTTCCAAACGAGCTCTCCCAGATTAAGGGTCAAGTTGTAACAGAGCACGAGGATCGCTAAACACATGAGGTAGGGAGAACGTATAATCCACGCAAATGTCTTTACCAATGAACCGGAATTTACCTTCTCACAGGAACTGGGCACGCTAGTGTGAATGTTCTGATAGGCAACCCCGATAAGGGCATTGTTAGTTAGCCAGCGGAACACCAACAAAAGCGTAACACCCGCCACTAACAGAATGCCCATCAATACATATACTGCATCCCATGCTGTATTTGAGGTTAAACAGGGAATAAAGCCTGCAGTAATTGCTCCAAGATTGCCTCCCATCGTGTATAAACCGTAAGAACGCTGAGCACCCTTTAGGCTGGTGATAGCATTGGCAAAACCCCAAAAGAGCACAGAAGTTACCATGCACGCCCATAACTCGCTGACAGTATAAAAGGTGGAGAATGTCCAATTACGCATCATTGAAACAAAGCCGTGTAATCCAGCAGGAATTTGATGCATCAGACTTTCTGCAAAGTCATGAGGATGTAACACATCACTAAAGGGATATAATACCAGTGCGAAGAAGGCGAAAAAGCTTAGAAAGGCTGTGATGATAATCGAAAAGCACTTCACTTGGCTGCGGCGGTTAGTCATACGTGTGAAAAGCCAGGTAGCCAGTAATGTGGCGGGAAGCATCATCCAAAGCTGAATGAAGGGAATCGCTTCGGCAGTTGCACCGGGAGCCGTAACCACTAGGCTGTCTTTCATGTTTCTAAGAATTGCGTGAATGACACAGATCAAGAAATAGATAATGGTCATTGGAAGAGTAATTCGACATTCAAGGCCTAACCTTTGTCGAATCCAATTCATCAGGCCCCCGAATCCGGCACTAAACGCATTAGCCACAATCACCAATAGTTAGTTAATGGATTTGAATAATATTGTAATAGTAATGTTAGTTAATGTCAATTTAATAAAATAATAAAACAAAACACAATCAACATTAAACAAACGTCGAAAATTGTGATTGCGAGTAATTTTAAAGAGATTTATTATGCACGAGCAAAAAGAGGGGTGTCATCATGACAAAGAAAAATAACGATAGACGGAACTGGTTGGTCCTTTTTGGAAGTTTTCGATTTCAAGCATATGGACAATTCTACAGGACTTTGATCCTATAAACCTAGGGATCGTCATGGGTCCGCTCATACCGTTTGGATTTTTCGCTGTCGTGACTCACAGACACGCGTATCACGAACAAGGAAAAAGCTTCTCTTCCGCGGCCTGTGGGCTCGTCCCAGGATTCCAGTAAGAACTTTCGGCAGCGAGTGCACCCCCCTGGAGCAATAATAAGATAGAGATAAAACCTAGTCTTATCATCACCATCTTCTAGCCTGCTGCTGGGAGGTGCTGAGCTTCCTCTGCCAACGCAATTGCCACTTCTTCAGCTTCATTATCTTCACCAATGCGCTCACCGCTCTTGGCGACGACAGCATGTAGCTGACGTCCTAGAGATTTCGTGGCTACAATCCACAAAACAATAACGACAAGAAGTATAGCGGCCACATAAGGAGCACTCGCGCTTAACGTAGTAAATATCAGTAAAAGCCCTTGATGAAGAAGAGATCCCCCCGACTTACCGATGCGTGACCCTACGCCGTCGATAGCGGCTTTACCTTTGAGCTTTTGTTCATGTGGTAGTGGGATAAAGGCCATTTCTTTAGTAGCATCAAAGACTGAGTACTTACATCCCTTACTGAATGAGTTCTGTGCTCCGCCAATAAAGACAATAATTGCTAAAGGAGAAGCTCCTAACAACCACATGGTGCTTTCTGGCAAAAGATCCCTAAAGAACAGTAGGGTAAAGAATCCTATCCCGGTCACGAGAATTGTCAACGGCGTAATAAGCGCGGTATAGGTCCAACCCATCTTGCGGATTAACACAGGAACCAAAAATGAAAGGGCCAGAGAAACCAATCCCACGCCTGTGGTGACATTTCCCAAATAGGCGTTATAATCGGCAAAGCTAGGATACAATTGCTTCAACTGGTCCTTCCAAACCACCTCAACAAGGTTAATGACTAGGTTATAGCCTACGACTAAAGCGGCGATACACAAAAGATACTTGCTTGCGGCAAGCTGCGATATGCTCTCACGCATAGAGAGTTTCTTTCTCTTTTCTCCAGGTTCCAAGCGGCGGCGTCCATGAAGTCGGTCAAATCGACGGTCGTTTAAAACATAAATATTCATCCAACGGAAAATAACCATCGTTGCAACGCCACTCAAAAGAATTAGGCTCATCAAAATGAGTATGGAATCGCCAATTTGTGCGCGTATGACCATTGAAGGTACTTGACCGGCCATAACCGCGGCGAGGTTTCCGCCCACACTAAATACGGCATAAAAACGTCTAGCATCGCCGATTCTGGTGACTTCATTTGCAAAACCCCAGAACAATACCGTCAGGACAATACATCCCCACATCTCCGACATGACATATAGGCTGGTGAAAGTCCAGTTACGCAACATCGCTACTAACCAACGAAATCCAGAGGGTAAAAACGCTTCTAAAGCCTCAGCAGTTGCATGAGGATGCAGGGTGTCTTGATTGGGATAGAGTACAAAAACAAAAAATGCAAAGAAGCAAAGAAAGCCCGAAATAATGATATAAAACACGCGTTCCTGGCTGTAACGACTCGCGAGTTTGGTATACAGTATGGTCAATAACACGGCCATGGGCAACATGGCCCACACCTTCATAAATGGGATGACTTCTGCACCGGATGATTTTGCTGTAATCACCAGAGCGTCCTTCAAATTGCGCAGGACGCTATAGTTAAAACAAATACAGAGCAACATAAGAAACATGGGAATAACCATGCGATTCTCTTCACGACGTATGGGCCAAAAAATGCCCCTTAAACGTCCAAAATGTTGCTGAGATACGTCTTCCATTTATAGCCTCAAGAAATTTCTTAAGAAATAATAACTATTACGAAGTCCTTTTCCCACACAATCATGTAGCAACCTTCTGCTCTTGCAGAGAGGTCTCTTGATCATTGAGAAGTGGTGCAGTATCTGTTTTGGGAGTTGCGGCAGCGACTCTTTTTTCAGTCATTTCCTTGAAGCGCTTGCCAAGGTGATAAACAGCAAAAGACCAGACAACAATGATTCCAAGCAAGCAGGCCGCCACATAAGGAGCACTGGCTACTATTGTCGTACAGAAGAAGAGCAATCCATGGTAAATAACGGAGCCCCCAGATTTACCCAAACGAGAGCATACTCCATCGATTGCCGCTTTGCCTTTCAGCTTGCATTCACTGCTGAGGGGAACAAAAGCCAGTTCCTTGGTGGAGTCAAATACAGTGTACTTAGCTCCGCGGCTAACACAGTTTTGCAAGGAACCTAAGAAAACTACTACCGCTGGCGTAGCCATGCTAGTCACGGTTGGGATCGCCGCCATCATGCCTTCTTTGACGAAGAAGAAGTAGAAGAACAACATGCTCGTGAGAAGCAGTGCAGCCGGAGCAATCATAGCTGTAAAGGTCCAGCCATAGCGGCGAATGAAATTGCCAGTTCCCACCAAAGCTGTCAAAGTAGCTAGAACGCCAATTGCAGCCATTACCGAGTTCATATAGAACGTATAGTCATCGGTATTAGGATAGAGTTCGCGAACTTGATGCTTCCAGACGACCTCTACCAAATTAATCACTATGTTGTAACCGATCACAATGGCAGCGATGCATAAGAGGTAGGGCGAAGCGAGCAGATAGCGGAAGCTGTCACGCATCGAAAGCTTTCCACGAAGGCTGCGATCCTCTACAGCTTTATCCGGATCGTAGTAACGAGCGTCATTCAACACATTGACATGCATCCAACGGAACAACCCTACAACCACCAGTCCACTGATTAGAATCAGCAAAACTTGAAGCACGAGCCAACGTTCACCTTCAGGAAAGAAAGGAAATGGTATAAGCCGCCCATACGTGATAAGAGCCATAGAGATCACACCAGCGAAAATGCCAGAGAGATTAGCGCCAATTCCAAAGAGTCCATAGAATCGTTTCGCTTCTTCCACACGTGTGACTTGGTTAGCGAAGCCCCAAAAGAGTGTAAATAGCATGATCGCGCCCCACAGCTCCGCCATTACGTAGAAGGCTGTGAAAACCCAGTAGCGATACATGGCGATTAAACCCATGAGTCCTTTAGGTAAATGGACTTGCAGCCAATCCGCTGATGCTTGGGGATGTAAAAGGTCTCTTAAGGGGTATAAAACGGTTACAAACAGAAAGAAAAAGCCTAAAAAGAGCGCCGTCATGGCGTAAAAGACGACTTCTCGCGACCACCGATTGGCCATCCGTGTGTAGACAAAGGTCAGCAATACTGCCATGGGGAACATGGCCCATACCTTAAGGTAAGGAATGACCTCGGCACCTGAGTTCTTTGCTGTGACGATGAGAGAATCCTTCATCGTTCGCAGCACGTTGTAGTTAAACGAAATGAAAAAGAAAATGAGTAACATCGGAACGAGCTTTTTGAGCTCGTAGCTATGGATTGGCCATATAAAGCCTCTCCACTTTCCAAATTCAGAACGAACCGGCTGCGACATCTATCTCCCTAAGCCTCCAGCACTACAGATTCACTGAAATTGCTACATGGCTGTTTATAAAGAGACTGTTCCGTTATATACTCGCGTGCTGCTCGCGAGCTTCCCTCGAAAGTCCATTCAATAGCAACACTAGCCTGATTGAGTCACATAGTTTGCCATCAAACGTGCAATAAAGTCAAGCCCAACCATACACTAATTTCGGGACGCAGCCTTCTGAGAAGCATTCGAAAGGGCATTAATGCCAGGTAAAGAACCAAATTCAATGTATTCAAGCGTAGCCCCTCCACCGGTAGAAAGATGCGACATCTTGTTGCCTAGTCCCAGACCTTGAATCGCTGCTATGGAATCACCACCACCTACTATAGTGATGGCGTCTAGATCGGCTAGGGCTCGAGCGATTTCTTCTGTGCCGCGCGCAAATTGCGGCAATTCAAAGACACCCATCGGGCCATTCCATAGGATGCAACTTGCTTTTTTGAGCTCCTCAGCATAAAGGGTTTGAGTCTTTGGACCGATATCTACCCCCATCATGCCGGCAGGGACTCCATCCGCTACCGTAATGATGCGCTCCGCAGTGGCTAACTCGTCCAGTCTTGGCACAACAACCACATCAATAGGTAACCAAATCTTAACCTTGAGTTTGTCTGCCTCAGATAGAATTTCCTTGGCTTTAGCAATCAAATCATCCTCCACAAGGGAGTTCCCCACAGAAATTCCTTTAGCCTTCAGAAAGGTAAAAGCCATGGCGCCACCTAAAAAAAGGGCATCGGCTTTTTTAAGAAGACTCTGCAATACACCAAGTTTTGTAGAGATTTTTTTGCCACCAACCACCGCATAAAAGGGGCGATCAGGTTTATCGAGGTGATCTCCTAAAAACTGTATTTCTTTTTGCAACAGAAGACCTGCAGCGGCTTTATTGGGAAAATACTGGGCAACAGTAGCAGTGGAGCTATGCGCGCGATGGGCTGTTCCAAAAGCATCGTTTACGTAAACATCGCCTAAACGAGCCAATTTTTGAGCAAATGCGGTATCGCGGCCCGGTTCCTCCTCGGCAGAGTGAAAACGCAGGTTCTCGAGGAGTAGGATCTCTCCTGGCCGCAAGCTTTTCGCCAGAGCTTCGGTTTCCGAACCGATGCAATCAGGAGCTAACTTCACAGGCTTTTGTAAGAGTTCCCCGAGCCTTTTAGCGCAAGAAGCGAGTGAAAATTCTTTTTGACGCTGCCCTTTGGGACGTCCAAGATGACTCATTAAGATGACCGCTCCCCCATGCTCGATGATGAAACGAATGGATGGAAGGGAAGCGACAATGCGTGTGTCGTCAGTGATATTTGCGTTATTGTCTAAAGGAACGTTAAAATCAACTCGCATCAGAACCTTCTTCCCATTGACAGGAAGATCTTGAAGTGAGAGCTTGCTAACCATTGGTAACCCTCTCGCTGATGCTTTAAAACTGCATCATAGGCACTAGATTTAAGAAAAGTCAAGGAAAAGCTATGCCACTAAATCCGATTGATCAACTTAAGCTTTGGTTAAAGGCTGCTCAAGCGGCAGAAGTACTGGAACCGACTGCAATGATACTGGCCACAGCAACTTGTGCAGGTAGACCATCTGCACGCACAGTACTGCTGAAGGGGATCGACGAGCGGGGCTTAGTATTTTATACGCATTATACCAGCCGTAAGAGCAATAATTTAAAGGAGAATCCTCATGTGTCGACAGTATTTCTGTGGAAAGAGGTGAACCGTCAGATCATTGTGGAAGGAAATGTTCACCAAGTGCCGGCGGCGGAATCTGATGCCTACTTTGCTTCGCGGCCCCGTGGGAGTCAGATTGGATGTTGGGCATCGAATCAAGGACAAGAGATTACTAGCAGGGAAGAGTTAGAGCAAACTATTGTTGCTACTGAAAAGCGTTTTGACGGGCGGCAAGTACCGAGACCACCTCATTGGGGCGGCTGGCGTATTGTGCCACATCGCTTTGAGTTTTGGGAAGGGCGCACACATCGACTCCATGACCGATTGGAGTATGTGTTAACAAATGACGCCTGGAAAGAACGCAGGCTATCACCGTAGGTGAATCCAGCAAAACCTCATTTTTTTATTTTGAAACACAAAGACACAAAGACGCAAAGGTAGGACCCTTGGATTGAAAACAGTTTGAGGGAGTGTACTGGCCTTGAGAGGCCAGTACACCCAGCTAATTTAACAATTTTGAGGCTATTTTTTCTGGCCCTCGGGCCAGAAAAAGTCCTAAAACCCTTACCTATCCGCAGGTCCTACCTTTGCGTCTCTGTGTCTTTGTGTTTCAAAAATAAAAATAGACGGATCGCCTTACAAATCGCCGAAGGGATTGGCGGCTTGGGTAAACAAATTGCCGCTTTTGCGGCGCTTAATCTCACTACGAATAGAAAACAGCAAATCCTGATCAAAATCTTTGTTTGCCAAAAATAGCAAATAATCCAGCGGCACTTCTTTCAACAAACGCCCTTTATGCTTACCCAAAGGCATGGTCTTCATCAAAATAGGACGTGATAGGGCTTCTAACAAGTGCTTTGTGTTTCGGTAATTGCGAGCTAGATATTGGAATACTTCCATATTCACCAATGTATCACTCATAGCGCGATGCGCGCCTTGATCCGCGATATGAAAGTGCTGTCGAAGCTGCTCCAACGAATTGATGGGGCTTTCGCCATACAACCTAGCCATTCTCAAGGTATCTACGATGGTGTTATTCTCAAGCGTGCAATTGATGCCCGCTTTTTTAGCATCACGCACCAGCAACTTAATGTCGTAACCGACTCCGTGTCCAACAATAATATGGCGTCCAATGAGTCGCGCTAGCTCAGGAACTACTTCTGCAATCTTGGGCTTACCTACAACCATATCGTTGGTGATATTGTGAATAGCAATCGATGCTTGAGGGATCTCACAGCAAGGATCGATTAAAGTTTCGAAAGTTTCAAGAACCTCTTTACCTCTAAACCTTATAAAGGCTACTTCTATAATTTCTGCAGTGTCAAACTCTAGACCTGTCATCTCTAGGTCTACACAGACAAACTCGTCTTCATCGATACGTCCCATTCTACGGCTCCAGGGCTTGTTGGATAGCCGCAATGAGTTCACGCCTACCAATATTTTTAGTAACTGAATAGCTTAGCGTCGAATGAACGGTATGCGTAGGAAAGGCTTTGTTAATTAATAGTGCATTAGCGTTGCGTTGATTTGTGGTCACCTTGTCGACTTTGGTGAGCACTAAAATGAGTTTTTTGCCGGCGGCAGCTACCCAATCGGCAAAAAGAAGGTCTTCGTCGTTAGGTTCTCGACGGATATCAATTAAAAATATAATGAGTTCGAGATTATCTCGGGTATCTAGGTAGCTCTGCACCATAGGACCCCATTCGGCCCGCACTTTATCTGGCACGCGCGCATAGCCATAACCTGGTAGATCAGCAAAAATCACGCGTTCATCCACTTCAAAAAAGTTCAGAAGCTGCGTTTTTCCAGGGGTCGAAGAGGTTTTGGCTAGTCCTTTCACAGCGAAAAGGTGGTTTATCAAGCTGGATTTGCCGACATTAGAGCGTCCCGCCACTGCAATTTCCGGCAAAGGTATTCCTTTCGGGCTCTTAATCAGCGGATACCCTGCTGGTTTAACCGCGCTCTTAATAAAGCGACATTGTTTAAATTCTAGCTTAACCATGGACTACCTTAATTATCCTTTCTTCTTCGCCCACAGTACTTAGGGTGATGCGAATGGCATTGGCGGGAATGATAGAGCTGACGCGTTCTGGCCATTCGATGCAACAAATGCCTCCGGCAGCAAAATAGTCGTCAAAGCCCATGCTTAAAAATTCATCAACGTCATGTAGTCGATAGAGATCAAAGTGATAGATAGTCTTGGGACCTTGATAGATGTTTAAATACACGAATGTCGGGCTTCCGACTTGCTCTTCCGAAATTCCTGTAGCACCGGCTACAATGCCTTTTACCAACTGCGTCTTGCCTGCTCCAAGATCACCAAACAGCGATACCACGCTGTTGACAGGTAAAGACTTGCCCAACCGTCTGCCCAGGGAGTAGGTTTGTTCAAGACTTTGTGAGGTGTATCTTTCCATGAAATCTTTTGCGTGGGCTGCCGGAGCTAGTCCGCTTCAACCCAATGCTCTACGAAAGGCATGAACTCCTCGTGCTCAGCAAGAGCTTCTACAAAGGCGGTGATCTTGTCTTCCTCCAGTTGCTGCTTCAAGAATGACAGAAAATGCTCTTCGATGGCGTAACGATTTTGATTTTGCACTTCGTCGAGGGTCATTTTTTTCAGATAGTTCTTTTTAAAATCTGCGACAACCGATTCCTTGCTATTAAAGAGTTTGCCACTCATCACGGACGAGTAGACCACTTTAATAATAGGCGTTTTTGGCGGCTTTAGCATCATGTAATTTCGAATAACTTCTGGGTCTTCCGATACAAAGAAACGTTTTACACGCAGGCCGCCAACTCTCTCTGTATTTTCCGGACAAGTGGATACCCAGTCGTAGATAGCGTCTTGAGGGTTTGGATGGGTGTTGTCACCAAAAACTTTACCTGTCCAAGGACAGATATAGATTTTCTTAGTTTGTTCGTTAACGCTTCTGGTGTCGGTGCCGATTTTAATTTCGGTTTCGTGCCAGAGTTTACCTTCTTTTTCTAACCAGCGGGCAGCATCATCGATGCTTTGATAGATGGTTTTTCCTTTCTGATACAGCACGGGCTCAAAGTTATGACGACGTTGAACGAAAAAAAGATAAGTATTTGCTAGCTCGGCAGGACGATTATCATCCAAAAACTCGAGCAGTGCCTTTTTTTCATCTACAGAAATGACGAATTTTGCCATATTGACCTCACGCATGGTACCAGCAATTAATGTCATTGATTTTCATCCTTACTGGCTATCTTTCAAAGGATTGTACGCGAGTTTATCCCCAATACGCATTAGGAATCAACTCTTTTTTCGGGAGATCCCATGTTTATCACGGTCAATTGTGGATCTTTTCGATTTTTGGCAACGTGCTTCGCCACCTTTTTAAAGTCTTCGTTACAGCCTGTTATATCGATATATTTAAGATAGGGCATACTACAGATGATACTACGAACGTCTATCCAATTCTCACAACCGGTCACATTAAGGCCCGTGAGAGCTGGACACTCTTCCCCGGCAGTACCTATCTGCCTAGCCGGACTATAACTCAAGTTAAGCACACATAAATTGGGGACATTGGCTTTTTTTGCGGAAAACTCTGAGATGTCTGAGTGAGAGAGGTCAAGCTCAACTAGATTGGGGTAAGTGCGAAAGGTCATGGGTTTCCCTGGTTTGCTCGTCGCCCACAAAATTCCTTCTTCTACCCTGGCTAATCGAGAAAGATTCAGACGGGTGACGTGAGGAGCGATGATATCTAAAAGGGTACTTAGGAGCTCTACCGACAAATTTTGAATATCCAGGTGGCGGTAGTCTTGAATATGGAGTGCAACTTTTTTAAACTTGTTCTTCCACCCTTTCTGCGCAAAGCTCTTGGGAAGTCGCTCAACAACAAGGTCAGCGTAAATTTGTTTTGTAGTAAGAGCGGTCTTTACTGATTTTAATCCATCAAAGAGCTTCTTGTTAGAAAGCTGGCTATTGGAAAGCCTGTCCTCAATACGGCCCAACCCATTTTCCATCAGTGTGAGATGTTCTGTTTCTTCAACGTTTTTCAAAATTTCTTTTATTTGATCAACACTTGTAATTTTATGATTCAGAATGTTAATTATATGAGTTTTAAAATGACTCATCCAAGCTTCTGTTTCATCAAGCATGAGAAACGGTAAGGCGTGTTCTAGGGAGTGATTCCCATGCTCAATTGAATCTACTCGCTCAGTCATCCAATTTGTCACGGCTTGCTCAATGCGAGCCATTGATTTACGATTTTCATCATGCCCGGCAAGATAGCTCGCGCAGGCGAAATAATTCAAAAAGTCAGTTAGCTGCGTTTTTTCATGGAGTTGAATGGCTGTGTTAGTCAGAGACTGAACAAATACCGATAGAGAGTGGCCACTAAAATCTCCCACCCTAATCGTCATCGGATCCATTTTTTCAGTGACAGGGTATGTAGCTTGGAACGTCTGGGCTTCTCTAAATTGGTGTTTAAACATGTTTCGGATAACACCACTACAAACCGATAGAATCAGCAAATTAGTGGGTATTTTTGTTCCGTCATCCGCCTCCAAGACGATGTCTTTAGGTAGACGAGCAGCCAAGCTAGAGAAATGACTTTTCAAAATAGCTGTAAAGTACTGTTGAGCATCTTGCTTAAGAACTATTATAGGTTTGAGGTTGCATCCACCTTGAGTATAAAGCCAAGAAGTGGCACGAAAAATTTGATCCTGAATATAGTCAGGATAATTTTGCTGTGAGGCACTATTTTTAAATACTTGACCTACCAGGTCTATCGATTCTTGCTGAGATTTTTTATTATTTAAGTTCGAATAAAAACAATTTGAACAAGCATTTAAAACTGCTTGATGCTCCCCTTTTTTATATTCTGGGTATAATGAAACTTGCACGACACCTCACATGCTTTGCACAGCATATTAACAAACAAGACTGATTTGGTCAATTTATTTACACTAATATTTTAAAATTTTAAGTAATTACCACAATTATATTTATGATATAATAATAAATTAATACACCTATCAGGATTAATTTTTTTGTGAGGCTGTCATGGATGCTACAAGCGGACACCTTTCTCCTCAAAATTTTAATTCCAAACCAGACAGCTCGGAAAGCAGTGAGCAAAAAAACCAGCCCAGAGACGACAAAACCTTCCACTGTAAGCGGTCATGGCCATGCTTTCGAAAATTTAAAAGGTAACGCATCAGTCGGTGCTGCAAAGGTTAGCAGTATCACTAGTCATCATAGCGCAGAATCCGGCTAAGACAGCAGTGAAAGTAAAAGCGAACTTGATCGATCCACAATGAATTTGTCCAACAGCTATCCTCACTTCAATGCAGCCAAAGGAGTATTAAATAACGCTGAAGATGAGCCCGATATTGATCCAGATAGAGACATCGACGATGATGATGGTAGCAATCCAATGCTGTCAACTTAAAATAAACCTTTGTTAATGCCGCTTCGGCGAAGCGGCAATTCAGTACATTATCTTGGGATCTTTGCGTTTGCAAAGGTTTGTGTAACCTATTTTTTTACGTAAGTAAGAACAATAAACGCAACAGTGTAAAATCGTACAACTTCATTCATAAACATTCAATTTTTATAATAGTAGTTTTAAAATCATAATTCTATATGTTACAATAATATTGTAACAGTAAATTAGCCCTGTTTATTACAAAGGTTTTCCTATGAATATGAATTCTCTAAATGACCCAAGTCAAAGTCAAGTCAGTAACTGGAAACCTACCACATCAGATGCCGAAGTAAGCAATAAGTCTCGGTCAAACTCTACGACAAGTCCCACTAGACCCTCGCGAGGACATTCCTTTAGCGAAGTTAAGCAGGGTGGAGCTGAAGTCGTCTCTCAAATTGTAGGGCGAATCCGATCTTTCACTGCCGGACGAACCTCCGGTTCAGAAGGCGGCCAGGGCAGCAAAAGAGCCTCACTAAAAATGAACACTCCAGCAATTTTACCCCAAAGCTTTATAGGCCAGCCAGTGGCTTTAAAAGCTTTAGGCCAAGCTCCTGGCACTAATCCCGCAGCAATCGGGCATGAAGGATTAGATAAGACGAAAGAAAATCTCGCGCGAACTGAAAAATTTGCCGCGAACCTGGAGTCCAAAAATCTTCCCGTTCCACAGGAAACTAGAGAAGCAATCGCATCCATGCGTGCAGAAATTGACGCTTCCGAACAAAAGCCAGCAATAACAAATGAAGCTGCCGTGGAATCACAACCAATTGCGCCTCCCCAGAACGAGGCTCCTAAAGACACGCATAAGTTGGTCGAGGTCGTTAAGGAAATGGCCACCACAGAAAAATCATATGTCGATGGTCTACAGATATTAGTCGCTTCTAAAGTTCTATTAAAGCTGGCGAATAACGCAAAAAAACCTGAGGATAAACAACTTCTAAAAGACGCTCATGCCGCATATAGTACGCATTTAGAGAGTGCAAAAGGCAAATTCGAGGAATTCCAAAATGCAGCTAGTCAAATGGAAAATGATTTAGAAGGCGGGCAAAATGCGGTTTCAGCGGCCTATAATGACTTAACAGACTATATGTCAACGTTGCAAAACAGTGTTAAAGATTATGAAGGAATACAAAACGCTCTAAAATCCATTGGAAAAGACGAGGTAGCGACTCTGGCAGGTGACTCCCTCCAAGGGTCAACTGTAGGGTCCTTATTAATTTTACCCGTGCAGCGGGGGCCTCGTCATCTCATGTTAGTAGCTGACCTCGGCAAAATGACGTCACTTAAAGATAAAAGTGGAATAGACAAAGCCCAAAATAATATCTCTATCATGATGCAACAAATTAATGCCGGGAAAGCCCCTGCTCTTCCGCTTGAACCCAACCCCAATGCATCTAATGACGTTAGTCAGGGATATTTAATGCAAGCAGTTAATGATAAAGATCTACGACAGAATATCATTTTTGGCGGTGGCGGCATGTGGGGAAGTGGAGATCTAAAACGGGTCAACCAATTCGAACAAATCAGTTTGGCACACAAAAACGGTACAGCAGAAGAGAAGGCTGCCATGGTAAAGCTCGTTTTTGACATATTCACAACAAAAGCCAGTTTACCCGTTAGCAAGCAGGAAATAGAAACCTGCAAAGGTCACATGGTTTACCTTATTACACAAGAACGTGCTGACGTACAGCAGTTGAAAACTGAATTAGACAACAAAAAAACTGCGGCTACTGCTTTTCACGAACAGACAGGCGTTCATAATCAAGAACTGAACCGTGAAATCATAAAACTAGGTCAAGAAATTAATCAAAAAACGTTTATGTTGTCAACCATAGAAGATTCGGTTTTATCTCTTAAGATTCCCCCAGCCCTCGCGCCCATAGTAACCCTGAAACTAACAGATAAGGAGATAACAATATCGAATGTGGGAACTTTAATGAGCGAGGCCTCAAAAAACTATAACATCGATAAGATCGACTCTAAAACCCTATATGACGATCTAAAGGGTGTAATAAACGACGCAACCATCAATATCAACATCTCTGAATTAGATCATACCGAAGACAAGGCAAGCACACCAACTCTTCAATCCTTTACACTAATAAACAATGCCTGCAGCAACCTGATTCAGCAACAAATTCTTGAATCTTCGGATCCCAAAAAGGCCTATAAAACAGGCATCGGTGCATTAGGTATAGCTCTGAAAAATAAAGATTATGGAACTGCTATGATTCTAGCTCAAGCGCTCGACTCCCCGCTTATTACTAGAATACCCGCAGCAAAGAATGCATCTAGTTCCGATAAAAACGTGCTTAAGAAATATAACGATTTAAGACTGGATATGGTTAACACGGCCATAGGACTTGTCAACGACGCCACTAAAACTTCACGCAACCCAACTCCCCCAATCACCCCCTTCATCGTAGCAGTTACTGGGGCTAGTGAAAACACGCCCACTGACAGAGCAGCGATGTTCTCAAAACTCAAATCAACTCTGATTCCTGCATTAAGCAAGTCCGCAACCGATCGTTCCAACCGCACCAAGCCAAACTTTGCCAAGGCAGTACATGCAATGAGAAATGCTGAGGAATACTTAAATTCACTACAGTTTGATACAGGCGAAGTAGATAAAAATGGACCTATGTATAGAAAATTTGACCCAAGTGAAGCACTGTGGAATAAGTCCTACACTGTATTTCCTAGGAAATAAGTCCTAGAATTTGGTCAACCAATCGACAGCCCTTGGATGCTTTCCCACCAAGATGTCACTGAATTTTTCACGCAGAAGACGACAGATAGGACCAGGAGAGACCTGGGTACTAATAACGGATTCCTCGATTGGGCCAATGCGGCGCCCATCAACAGATGCGACAAAGGTCACTTGCACGGCAGTCCCCAACATAAGCAATTCTTGACATGTATAGATCATCGAACGGTCAATCAACTGCTCAACAACTTCATATCCCTCATCCCTTAGTATTTCGAGGGCCGTGCGCATAGTAATGCCCTCCAAAAGAGGCTGTCCCAAAGGAGGCACCACAATCTTATCCCGATAGACCATCAAAACGTTAGAAACGCTGCCCTCAACGATATTGCCATTCATGTCTCGCATTAATGCATCGTCATATCCATTGCGTAAGGCTTCGGTAGTGGCCATACTGGAATTGAGATAGCAGCCGCCCGCCTTTGCCTTAGTGGACATCGCGTTATCCGAAAACTTTTGCCAACCCGATATGCAAACATTTAATCCTCTAGCGGGATCGAAATACGCGCCCATTTCGACAGGGTAAATGGCTAAGTCAAAAGTCAGGCCAGGCATGCGCGGAGCTAGCCTTTGTGTCGATGAATAAATGAAAGGCCGAAAATAAACGTCCATTTCCACGCGATTGATCTTGATCAATTTCCCAATAATATCGCGAAAGGGTTCATAAGCCATGTAGTAGTCCATGCCCAAAATGCGGGAGGCATTCATGAGGCGCTCATGATGATCGGCTAAACGAAAAACCTGGATTGCCCCATCGCGAAAGAATCCGCGAATTCCACCAAAACAAGTAATGCCGTATTGCAAACTGTGGGAAGCAATGCTAATTTTTGCTTGATCTGCAGGAACTATGTTTCCTTCAAAAAACACATGTGGAAGCGTACCCTTCATGACGGTCCTTTGGTGTTATTCGCACACTAGCATATCAAGCAGCAAAGGTGCAATATGGTATTATTTGCTATCTTTTATTATCGAGACATGTTATAAACGAGTTTTTAAAATTCAACAAAGCATGTCAGTGTGTCTTTCCAACATTTAGATTTACATCCCGCTATTCTGAAAGCTCTAGAAGAAGCCGGATATCAACAACCTACTCCCATCCAAGAATTAGCCATACCGAAAATTATCAGTGGAGTAGACTTAATGGCTTCGGCTCAGACCGGAACCGGCAAAACAGCGGCTTTTATCCTACCAGCGCTGCACCTTCTGACCCAACCTTCTAAAGTGCCTAACGCTCGCGGACCACGTGTTTTAATCTTAGTACCTACTCGTGAGCTCGCTCAACAAGTTACCGAAAAATCAATCGCCTACAGCAAGCATTTGCCACGCATGAAAACTGTGTGCATCTATGGTGGCGCACCCTATCCCGTGCAAAACCGCGAGCTGTCCCGCCATTTCGAAATTTTAGTGGCTACGCCAGGACGCTTAATCGACCATATGGAACGCGGTAGAGTTGATTTCTCCCGTCTAGAGTTGTTGATTTTGGATGAAGCCGACCGCATGCTGGACATGGGCTTTATTGGTCCTGTTGAGCAAATCGCCGACGCGACACCAAAAACACGTCAGACGCTGCTTTTTTCAGCAACTTTGAAGGGCACTGTGTTAACGCTTTCCAAAAAGTTAATGAATAAGCCTGACGAAATTTGTGTCAGCCCTGACAGAACAAAGCATGAAGACATCGATCAGCGCTTGCTTCACACCGACAACTTAAATCACAAGCTAAAGCTGCTGGATCATCTGTTGAAAGACGAGGGCTTGGATCAGGCAATTGTGTTTACCGCAACGAAGCGTCATGCTGATGAGCTTGTAGAGATCCTTCTTGAAGGCGGACATAAGGCTGCGGCACTGCACGGTGATATGAACCAACGCCAGCGCACACGCACAATGGAGCGCATGCGTGAAGGAAAGTTTTCGGTTCTCGTAGCTACTGATGTGGCTGCTAGAGGCATCGACATTCAAACGATTAGTCACGTGATCAACTTTGATCTGCCAGGTAATGCTGAAGACTATGTTCACCGCATTGGACGAACAGGCCGAGCTGGAGCCAAGGGCATCGCTTGGTCGTTTGCGTCTTCTAAGGATTTCCGCTTATTGAAGGATATCGAACAGTTCACAGGCCAACGCATGACAGCGCAGGTCATCCCAGGTTTAGAACCTAAGATGAGATCTGGCGGATCAGGGTCAGGAAGGCCGTCATCGTTTGCTCCACGTAGTGGATTCCGCCAAGCAGCTGGTGGACCAAAGCCTCCATTTAGACAACCAGCTCGACGCTCTAAGCCAGACTTTAAAGCGCCCCGTCCCAATCGCTAAGCGATAAGAAGGGAAGTAAGCGACCAAAAAAGGCCACTGAGTACATCAGTGGCCTTTTTTTGTGACTCAATCCAGCACATTTTTGCCTATGCTTAGGCTTAGACCCTGATTGCTACCAAAACTTCATCTAGCGCTCATAGCGATATATCAGATGCAGCAGTGTGCCTCGACGGCAAGAGTGATCTCTTGCCGAGAGGTACAATGTTGCAGATGATGCATCGCTATGAGCGCTAGATGAGTAAGCCCCTCCATAAAAAAGAAGCACTGTAAGCGACAATAAGGCAAAGGACCTTCACCATAAAACCGCTCTCAGTTCGGCTCTTGATGTAGCGAGGGAAGAGACTTGTTATAACCCGACTTGCTACCTACATCGCGCTTGAACATAGCCGTTCTTTTCTAGTGA
>CAYTFC010000025.1:0-32923 GCA_964436955.1 uncultured bacterium
TTTGAGTATACCTACGACTCCTTTGGACGACGTGTTAGCAAACGCCATGGCGATAATTTTGATAATTATCTCTATCAAGGCCAACGAGAAATCGGGTTGATGCGCGATAGCATCCTTGCGGAACTTCGCGTACTAGGTACTGGAAAAGGAGCCGAACTTGGCGCTTCAATAGCTCTGGAGCTAAATAGAAGCATTTATGCACCTGTCCATGACCATCGCGGTAACATTTGTTGTTTGATAGATGCGCAAACAGGCCAAATATCAGCGACGTATCGCTATAGCGCCTTTGGAGAAACCATTCGTTCAGAGGGAATTGTTAGTCCATGGGGCTTTGCAAGCAAGAGATGTGATGCAGAGACCGGCTTTTTGTATTTTGGTAAGAGATACTATTCTCCTGCGCTTGGACGCTGGGTCACACCCGACCCAGCCGGATTTATTGATGGCCCAAACCTTTATGCATATGTGCACAATAGACCACTTACTCTAATCGATCCATGGGGCCTTTGGTCTATGCGAGAATGCATTCGAAATGGATTTCGCGGTGCAAACAATATTAGAAAAATGGTTCGCAATATTACAGATAAGTGTCGCGAGCTTAAGGCCGACTATAACGCTTACTGTCGTGAGTTGGAGCGTACTCAACGCAACACTCCTAACCGTCAGGTCTATGATGCGCTGGCAGAGGGAGGTTGCAGCAAAGCGATTGATACTTGGCTTGCATTTGATGCAGAGCAGAAAGTTGCATTCTTTGATATTGCCTTATTATTACTACCTGTAGGCGCTGCCTCGGGCGCAGCGACGAAAGCTGCACTGTATGCAGAAAAGTCAATACCTGCTTTAAAAGCAATGCGAATAGCCTTGAAGAACCCGCTGGTGCAAAAGGTGGAAGCTGTTGCTCTCGACGCAAAAGTTTTAAAGGGTGAAATGAGATGGGTTTTACCTGAAAAAAGCGGTGCCTGGATTAATGGCCGATGGTATACTGAACACGCTTTAGAACGGATGGCTCCCAACACACCAGAAGTTATGGCAGAGCTCGAGGCACGAGCTCTACAAAGAGCAAAAGCTAAGGGATATGAACCTCAGACTAAGGATTTTGGTGGTTGGTGGAAGGAGAACCGTCCTGACCCCAGAGGAATTCCTACTTCTGTTGTAGAAGCTGAAATAGCTAATCCTGGTTCCACAAATATCACCGTTGAACTAGGCCAAAATGGACAAGTTATTACTGTTTATCCAGGAAAGAAATGAAAGCCGATATTACAGAATTACTCACGATCTTCGATGAACTTAGTCCTTCGACTGAAGAAGAAAGGGGCTACTACTGGTTTATTACGAATCGAGCCGATGGTTTGAAGATTGATTTTACGATATCCTTAAATAAGTCTACCGCTTGGGTTTGCATTAGTCAAAACGAAACGGGGATCGTAGACGTGGCAATGACGGGGTGCTCACTAGTGCGTGTTTTAGATGTCGAAAGAAAATGCTTAGAAGTGGTTCACGAAAACTCTAGTGCACGTTGTTTTATCTCATTAATAGGAGATTCCATTGTATCCTATGACGAGGAGCATGAGACCAGTTAATATTCCTATTCAGATGACAATGTTCTGAAGGTGTTTACGAATTGGTCATACACCCTGAAACAAATAGAATATATCATTTTAATTGGACGAGCAAACCGTGAAATGAGCACTCCTATACTGCGCATGACTTGTGTGGGCAAGAGCTAGCCTCACACATGATCGGAGAAGCAGGAACCAGGCAATTTTCTTGGGATAAACTTGGACGTCATGTGTCCATCCACACAAGCCATTTCCAAGAAGACATACCAGCCGACGGATACAATCCCATTGGCAATCTCACTCAAATGACCGTACAGGATGCATTAGGCCAAGCTACCAACCAGTACAACTATAGCGACCTGAGTCAACTCATTTCAGAATCCGGAGATGTTTCGCATCACTATGCGTACGATTCCATTCACAATAGATTGGCAAAGGACACAGCGCAATACACAGTCAGTCGCTTAAATCGTGTCGAAAATGACTCTGAAGCAACTTATGTCTATGATCTTAATGGCAACCTGATAGCCAAACTTTTGCATGGGCAAACCACTACATACACTTACGACGCCTTAAACAGACTTGTTTCGGTACGTCACGGTCAAGACCTATTTGAGTATACCTACGACTCCTTTGGACGACGTGTTAGCAAACGCCATGGCGATAGTCTGGATAACTATTTGTATCAATGCCAACGAGAAATCGGGTTGATGCAAGATGACATCCTTGCGGAACTTCGCGTACTAGGCAGTGGAAAAGGAGCTGAACTTGGCGCTGCAATAGCTCTGGAGCTAAATGGAAGCCTTTTTGCGCCCGTTCATGACCATCGCGGTAACATTTGTTGTTTGATAGATACTCAGACAGGCCAAATATCAGCTACATATCGTTATAGTGCGTTTGGAGAAACCATTCGCTCAGAGTGAATTGTTAGTCCATGGGGCTTTGCAAGCAAGAGATGCGATGCAGAGACCGGCTTTTTGTATTTTGGTAAGAGATACTATTCTCCTGCACTGGGACGCTGGGTCACACCCGACCCCGCCGGATTTATTGATGGCCCAAACCTTTATGCATATGTGCATAATAGACCACTCAGTCTACTCGATCCCTATGGATTAGCGAGCACCGAAGGCAAAAGCAGTAGTCGAAATGAATCTCGTGGTTGGCGAGATTATTGCTCAGACATAGGACGCTTCATCTCTATGGCCGCTCGAAATATATGCTCAAGAGTAGTCCATGAAGGCTATAGGGCTGCCTCGGGCATCCGTGACGAAGGAATATCCGTTGCGCGGACAGCTCTCAGTGTCTATCCTAGATGTGTGCTCAACCGGCTTGGACCGTCACCGGAGTACAATGATGGAGCTGCACATCAGACCATTGACAGAGTTTTCTCCACTAGCCAGGCACACTTGTTCACTTCAGAATATCAGGACCCCCAACCTGAGTATACTCTATGTATGATGCCTATTCCAGGTCCCGTTAGAGGACCTGCTAGGCCTCTATCAAGACCAGTTAGCCGCCAACCTGTCGATTTGCAGATCCGTCGGATTAATGATATCATGGCAAAAGCACTTAAGGAGCCTGCACCAGAAATTGCTTTTACAGTGGATGAACTTGCCCTAGCCGGCGAACAAATAGATCGTAGTGGACTTACTAAAGCCGGTCGCGCGCTGGATAAGCATGGTGGCCGTGAACCCACTAATTTTCCCAAAGCCTATGGAAATGTGATGGAAAAGAATCAGCAAGGTCAGCAACATCTACTTGATATATTAACCCATCCTGAACGCCGATTCTTTAATGATCCTGTCCATCGAGGATTTCATTACTACGCGCCGGACGGACGAGGGGTCTTCTATAGATATGATGGTTCCTTTCGAGGCTTTGTACAAGAGGCACTATGAGTAAACCCTACCGTTTAACTCTCTGTAGCGATGTAGATTATGAGGAAATGGTCATGGATGTAATTTTTAAGAATGAGAGATATGGAGGATTAACCGTCACACAAGAACTCGGAATTGATCATATGGAAGTAGAGATAACGCCTGCGCTAGGTTGTGACATCATAAGGTATCCGTTAGAGGATCTAATTTCTGCTCTTCTAGATGCTAAGCAAAGACTAATTGCATCAGAAGAAACTCGCGAACAATAGCTATTAGCATCTATCTCATAATGAGTTGGGCAGTGATGAAAGACGTGAAATGTAATGGTTTAAGCGATACAGGAAACGTAAGCCGTGAATTTGCACCCGTGGCTATATGCTTTCGCCGCATGCGCGGCTAGGGTAATTGTTCAGCGATTTTATTCGCGGAAGTAGCGAAAGTCGAAAGGCATAAACCGAATTTGGAAAGAGCAAGCCACTCTTCTTCGGTAACGTAGAATACGCTCAAGAACCGTTTATTAGCCGCGAATGCGGTGAAAGCATATAACCACGGGGTAAACCCATGGTAAAATCAACGCCTATGTTACCGGCGGGTCATCTTTAGGAAAATGTCGCGATCATAACCACTATCGTCAACATAGTTCAGAATGGCTTTTCGTCGCTCCTGGTCCTCAGGTGCTTTTGCAGACTTAATGTTATAGATGTGCGACAGCAAGGTATAATCGGCTTCCTTCTTCATTTGCAAATGATACTTCATATAACTGCGTAAATAGCCTTCTCGTCCTCCTTGAACACGCAACGACTGTATAGCTGCGGCAAGTGTCACTGCTCCTTTTCCGCCTAAAGTGGGTTCAAGCAACAAAAATAAGGCTCCTATTTCCATGGCATCTGCATTAGCTATTGTGAAATCCCCAGGTCTGTCTGTCTTTAACGGGATATAGGCTTCTGGGCCTAGGCTCAAAACATCGTTCACACGTCTATAAAATGTTTCCTGCCCCTTTAAATGGCTGAGCGCCTCAATGCCAAGATGCCATCTTTCAGGCATTTTTATGATATTATAGAATATACCCGAACGTCCTCCAGGCATGGCTCCACAATCGCATCGACACAATCGTGTTCCCGACATGACGGCCGCAATGGCATGGCCTTCCCATTCATTAAAAATAGCAATAAGATGCCCTTTGCGCACGCGTTCAGCAAGCTCTTGCGATCCAACTAACAAGAAGTCACGCGAGCTTTTTATGGCTTCAAAAGCCTGCGAAAGAGCAAATTTGAGTGATTCATCTGGCGAATTAGCTCCTCCCGCATGTTCACGTACCTGCGGCCACCAGCAATCGACAGCGGCATAGTGCTGCTTAAGCGATAGCTCTAAAAAGATCTTCGCATCTTCAATCATCCATTCCTCTAAAGAAAAAATATGGGATTCGAGCTCTGAGTATCCTTTCTCAACAAAGAGATGCGCCAATGCCTTTCGAAATAGTATTTCATAGGTATTAGCGCAATCCAACTCATCTAACTTTGCGATAATCTGAGTGCTTCGCAAGTTTGGATTCTGCAAGGCCAACGCATAGGGGGTATCCCCACGTCGATTGGGCTGAGAAGGAACAAGGTTAAGCTTGATAAGGAGTTCCACGATCTCTTTAGAGCCCAAACGACCGGCGTCATGCGCAGGTAAATTTCCCTCCTTGTCTTGTGCTAAGGGATCGGCTAGTTGGGCAAGTAAAGTTTCTACTAAAGCAGGATCTCCGTTTGCACAGGCCATATGCAGTGGTGTTTGGCCCATGAGATTTTCCACTCGCGCTTTAGCTCCTTCTAAGAGCAACAGCTGAGATATCGTGGTAAATCCACCCATACAAGCAGTATGAAGGGGGGTATTGCCTCGCTGATCCTTCAAATCCACCGAAGCATTCGCTTTTAGCAATGCTTTAACAAAAGCAACATTTCCGCTTGAACATGCCAAAAACAGTGGACTTGTCCCCATTCGGTTCGTGACATCGATGGGGATTCCCCGGTTGTTAATCGCTTCGAGAACTGAGTAAAGCTCACCTTTAGCTTCGCTGGCAGCAATTACGTGAAGAAGAGTGTCTCCGGTTTTAGCGTCAACTTCCCCTATGGTTGCGCCCTTGTCCAACAGAAACATCACCATATCCAAACTACCGGCGCGACAGGCGTAATAGATTACTGAATGACCAAAACTATCTTGTACATTCCATCTTCCACCGGCTGTCAGTAGCGCATTAGCCGTTTTTAACAGTCTTTCCTTGATCAAGTGCCTTGATGCTTCGGCCAACAAATGAAAGGCAAACATTCCGGGTCTTGGCGCTCCTGTAGGGTAGTTTGGATTGGCGCCTGCTGCGATGAGAGCTGTCAGCACGCCGCACAGTCCTCCCTTTACGGCTCGATGTAAGGGAGTTTCTCCGTCGGCATTGATTTGGTTCAGCCCCGCTCCAGCAGTAACTAATAAGGCTATTAATGGCGCAGGATTCTCATCTTGCACATAATGAAGAGGGGTATTTCCTCTAAAATCGACAGTACGCGGGTCAGCACCGAGTTGCAACAGTTCAGCCACTAAAGAAACACAGTTGGTGGCGCAGGCCAAATGTATAGGCGTCCATCCCGATTTGCGCTCCTTAAAACTATCCAGTCCTGCTTTAATCCAAATACGTGCTTCGTCTAGCTCTCCCAAACCACAATGATGCATGAATGCCTTATAGGCTTCAGAGGTGCTTGCTTTTAGAACCCCACTTTTCTTCATGAGCGCCAGCAGCTTTTTTCCTTCAGGAGTTTGCCATTGCTCGGGAGAGAGGGCTTTGATTAAACGCACGCACGCCTCGGGGTGTGCCATTAACCATTCTTGGGTTGAAATAAGCGTAAAGCACTGCGCCAAGGCATGATCATTATAGCTGAGCCAGTCCAAGAGTTCTATAACACCCTTAGCCTCTAAAATGGAGCGAAACTGTTCTGGTATGGAATCCATAATACTATTGTACCAGGAGTGCAAAAAAATAGTTATTAAGAGAAGCTGAGGGAAAGAGGACAAAATCATGCTTGACCAAGAAAAATTCGACAAAAACATCAAGAGATGGAGCCAATTTAATCCCGAAGCGTCTCAACTCCATACTCTTACACCGAAGCGAGTCTCTTTTCATTCTAATAGCAACGGGTCTTTGAATCTCAAAACGACAATCCAGGACACTCAGCACTACTACCACTCTCTAAGCAGCCCCGAGGAAGAGGCCCGTAACTGGTTCTCTGAACTCAACTTAGAAAACATCCAGGTACTGTTTGTGCATGGCGTTGGACTTGGCTATTACTACGACGCTGTGAAGGAATGGTTGCGAGTGGGACAAGGGCACTATTTGGTCTTTTTGGAACAAGATTTGGAGGTTATCCAGCATTTATTACGAACAGCACGCGGCACCGAAATCGTGCATGACCCACAGGTTTGGCTTTACTATGTTGATCCTAGAGGTTCTATCCTCGACAAATTAGCCACCTACTTTGCGGTGAAAAATGAGTTAATGAGCTCCCTAGGTCTTTACTGTTCGGTATTTTCCCAAAGCGTTCATCGAATGAAGGCGCGTCTTTCCTTTTATCTGGATCGCAAGCGCGGAATCATTGCGGAGTATAGCAATAGCGGAAAGATCTTCCTTTCCAGTTATTTAAGAAACGCTCTTTGTTTGCCTAAAGCGCATCAAGGCAACAATTTCTACGGCAAATTCCATGGAATACCCGCAATCATCTGCGGAGCGGGTCCCTCGTTGGCTAAAAGCCTCCCTTTGCTATCGACTTTGCGAGACCGTGCTTTAATCTTCGCTGGCGGCACCGCAATGAATGCTTTAAATACTGTGGGTTTATTACCCCATTTTGGAGTGGGCATCGATCCTAACCCCGCCCAATACACTCGTGTGATCATGAATCAAGCATTTGAAACCCCCTTTTTCTACCGCAATCGCATGTATTATAAGGCGCTTGAGCTTGTCCATGGAGAGCGCCTTTTTAGTACTGGTAGTGGGGGTCATGACATCGGACATTGGTTTGAAGAAAAACTTGGCATTGCCGGCCTTGACCTAAGCGAGGGTTACAATGTTTTGGGATTTAGTATCGCGATTGCAGAAGCAATGGGATGCTTTCCCATCATTTTGTGCGGGCTTGATCTGGCATACACCAACGATTTCTCCTATTGTCCAGGCATCGCCAATCATCCCTTGCACGAACGAAAGGCCTATTTCCGCACTAAGTCCGTAAGCGATGAACTGATCTCCCATACGGATATCTATGGTAAGCCTATTACAACGCTGTGGAAGTGGATTGCCGAAGCTGCATGGTTTTCCAGCTTTGCACAGTCCCATCCACATGCCCTTGTTGTGAATGCTACCGAGGGTGGATTAGGATTTGATGGCATTCCGAACGAATCACTACAGCATATTTCCAACGTGTTTCTTAAGCAGCAGTATGACTTTAGTGCGATCTTACATAGCGAAATTCAAAACGCGGCTATGCCTCCTGAAGTTAGTGAAGCGAATATTATTGAAATCCTAAGTGATCTTCTATCAAGTTTAGAACGCTGCTCGGGGGCATGCCAGATTTTGGAAGAAGATTTACAGAGAACGATCCATACCCTAGATAACAACAGCTCAGCTAAAACACCTATTCTGTCAAAAACTGGTGAACAGGCCTTAGACAGCCTCCAAGACGAAAGTGGCTACAAGCATCTCTTAAAAGTATTCAACGATATGCACGTCCAAATCCACAGTCGTCAACTAGACCGACTGGAGATTGATAAGGATACTTTATCTTCTCAGGAAAGTACTTTACGCAAGGCCATGATTGCACAAGCCCGGTATCGCAGCCTTAAAAAGACTGCTAAAGAAAGTGTTGTGCTTATTGAAAAAATTTTGCAAGAGCATACGGAACGAGAGGCCCTCCTGGCTATTAAACAGGAAACCCCGGCGCCCCCACCTAATAAACCACATAGGGAGCCTTTACCCTACACAGAAGCGGTTAGTGAAAAGTATGCGGATGGCTCCATCAAATTAGTACAATTTCGCAAGGATGGACGCCTCCACGGGCCTTCCACTTACTATTCTCCTAATGGCGCAGTTCTAGCTCAAACTTGGTTTGATAATGGTCTTCAAGAGGGAGAATCGCAGTTTTTCTATCCCAACGGAAATATTCATAGCATTCAGCAATTCAAAAATAGCATATGGCACGGAGAGCAGCGCTTCTGGTATGCCGATGGCTCTCTTAAAACATCTATGAGATATCTTCAGGGAGAACTAGATGGCCCTGTGAGGCTCTATTATCCTAATGGGGCCCTGCAACGCGAATTACATTTTTCGCGAGGGAAACGCCACGGAATTGAACGTATGTGGAGTCTAGCAGGAACACTTATCTTGGAAGCCGAATTCGACATGGATCGCCCCTCTGGAAAAGCAAGCGAATGGCATTCCAACGGACAACTTGCTAAAGAAGTGACATATCAAAAAAATAGCCTTAAGTACACGATTGAGCAATGGAATCCTGAAGGTGAGTATATTAATCGAGCCCAACAAGGTGAACAGGATTATTTCGATGCCGTAGCAAAGCGAACCGGCGATATTACTACCAGCCTAGGCATTATTGTAGAGCATCTAGCGCCAGGCTTTGGCGACTTTGAGACCCTCAAACAAGGAATGGCTGGTCTACAAGACCTACAAAAGAAATTGCTCGACGAAACAGGCTTTGAAACTATCCGCAATGAGGAATCCCTCTGGAAAAATCCCGCTAATCAACGCGAAGCCCAACGCGAAATTCAACGTATGACCGAAGATTTGGCTAAGCAGATGCAAACGCTCCAAAGCACACTAGAAAATACCATGAAGCAAATCCACGACAAAATGAAGCGCAACGATAATTCGAAATGATTTTTAGGATTTTAACGCAAAGAGGGAATAAGAAGCGCAAAGACGCAAAGAGGATCCTGCGGATTATAGATCAAAAAACTCTTCTAGGGAGTCTCCAGGCCTTGAGAGGCCTGAAGACCCAGTCGTATCTGAATTGTTAAATCGAGGCAATTTTTTCTGGTCTCTCAAGACCAGAAAAAGACCCCACAGCCATTATCTAGCCATAGGTCCTCCTTTGCGCCTTTGCGCTTCCTATTCCCTCTTTGCGTTAAAATACTTCATACGCGCTTTGGCTAGGGAAGGATGCAATCGTAGTAATGATTAGGGGTAGGATGTTGCCTTGGAGGGGGTTCTGCACAAATCGGTTGTGCATAGGGACATCGTGTCCTAAATGGACATCCGCTTGGAGGATTAACGGGAGAGGGAATTTCTCCTTTAAGAATCATACGTCGAGACTTTTCATCAGGGTGATTTCGGGGAACGGCCGACAATAATGCCTGCGTGTATGGATGTCGCGGATTGGCAAACAGTTCATGTGCTGGCGCGCTTTCCATGACTTTTCCCAAATACATCACCACCACATGATCACAGACATGCCGCACCACAGATAGGTCGTGAGCAATAAAGAGATAGCTAAATCCTAGTCTACGCTGCAAGTCTACTAACAAATTTAAGATTTGTCCCTGAACAGACACGTCCAAAGCCGATACTGCTTCATCGCAAATCACAAGCTTCGGCTCCAGCGCTATCGCCCGTCCAATACAAATACGCTGCAGCTGTCCACCCGAGAATTCATGAGGATACCTCTCCATGGCTTCTGGAGCTAAACCCACTTGGTCCAAAATGAGTGCTACACGATCTGCCAATGCATCAGGATCCGTAATGATGCCATGATAGCGAAGACCTTCTCCAATGCTTGTACCAACGGTTTTACGAGGATTAAGTGACACTTGAGGGTCCTGAAAGACCATCTGCATCTCTCTTCGCAATTGCTTAATCTCTGCAGGCTTCTTAAAGGCTATATCCTGGCCCCGATACAAAATCTGTCCACTGGTGGGCTCTAATAAACGTATAGATAGCCTTGCAGCAGTGCTTTTTCCGCATCCAGATTCTCCAACCAAACCAACAATTTTGCCTTGTGGTACCGAAAAATCAATTCCATCAACAGCTTTTACCCAACCAACGGTACGTTTAAACACGCCAGCTTGAATAGGAAAATGCTTCTTCAGGTCTCGCACTTCTAGCAAGGGTACATCATCTGTCATGTGTTGATGACTCCTGCGCTAGATTTGGGTCCAATAACCAACATTTGGTAATGTGATCATCGCCTTTGCCAGTAAAGTTGGGGACTTCACCATGGCGACAAATGTCCATGACATACGGACAGCGAGTATGAAAACGACATCCTGCTGGATAGCGTCTCAATGGAGGAACACTTCCTTTAATTGGATGTAGATCTCCTTTAAGAGTTTCTAATGTCGGCCTTGAGGCAAATAGACCCTGCGTATAGGGATGCTCGCAATGATCAAATAGAGTACACACATCTGCGCGTTCTACTCCTTGTGATGCATACATGACGATTACTTCATCGGCCATTTCCGCCACTACACCCATATCATGCGTAATCAGGAGCAATGCCATTCCACGTTCCTTCTGCAAATTGCGGATGAGGTCCAGAACCTGCGCTTGCACAGTAACATCAAGCGCTGTTGTAGGTTCATCGGCAATAAGGATGTCTGGCTGACACATAAGGGCCATAGCAATTATAACCCTTTGTCGCATACCCCCAGAGAGCTGGTGAGGATAGTCCGTCACGCGTTGCGCAGGATTCGGAATACCCACCGAGGCCAAAGCATCAATAGCACGATTCATCGCCGCGTCACCAAATAGATTTAAGTGAAGCTCCGCGACCTCTACTAGCTGATCTCCAATGGTATAGACAGGATTGAGCGCGCTGGTTGGGTCCTGAAAAATCATGGCGATACGCGCACCGCGGATCTTGCGCATCTCATATTCGGAAATCAGGAGAAGGTTTTCGCCGCGATAGAGGATCTGGCCTTCCGACGCAAGGGCAGGAGGTTGTGGCAATATGCGCAAAATCGAAAGCGCGGTCATAGACTTACCACAACCCGACTCACCAACCAATGCTAAGGTACGTCCAGAATACAGATTAAAGGATAGGCGATCGACAACGCTATAAGCGCTTTCGCCGATTTGTAGACGGGTCGTTAAATCTCGAACTTCCAAAATAGGCTGCATATCGCTATCATACGAATTTATTCAGAAAAAACCTACATCGTTTATGCAATCACGTGTTACATAGATCTCAAACCTTGCATAATGCAGGTAATGCTGATATGAGTTTGAGTATGAGACATAAATCACATATTTATAACATTACCACTATCATTATCTAAACCGCTGATATTTAAGCTTAACACCGGCATTTTTAGCTTTCTCAAACACAATAACTCCTTGGAGGTTATTATGGTTACGAGAGGAAATAGCTCAAACAGAGGCAACTCAAGTAGATCGAACAACTCTAGTCGCTCCAATGCCAATTCTAACCGCACTAACCCAACAAATTCCCGCCGTACCACCGCCAACTCTAGCCGCACCACGGCTAAAAGAACCTCACTTCAAGAAAGTGGCCGTATGACACGGTCTGAAGCTGGACGCAAAGGTGCAGAAGCTCGTTGGGGCACCGCCCAAGAACAATCTAACAGCAAAGGCCGTTCAAACTCGGCAAATACCCGCTCGAATATGGGAAGAACAACGGGAAGCAGCAGAGGCCGCGCGACTTCGGTCAACTCGGGTTACGCAACGTTAGGCAACTCACGATCGACCGATAATTCGCGATCAAATACCAGCGCAAGAGGACAGTCACTAGCTAGAAATGCCAGTGGAAAGGTCACTAGCCAAGGCTCGAGAGCCAGGGGTTTCAATGGCTCCTCCTCGCGCGGAACAACATCCCAAGACACGCGAGACTTTAGAGACTATAGAGATTACAATGAAGGTGACTCAAGACGCCGTCAAAGCGAACAGCAAGGTTTTGGCAGAAGCCAAAGCAAAAGCCGTGCATTATCTTCTCAAGGCAGCAATGACCGCAATGAACGAGGTCAGTTCACCAGCCAAAGTGGACGCAGTGGCAATAGTCGAAACCCATCTACTCAAGGAAGAAGTCGGCCACAGTCACCCCATTACGGCTATGGTGGATTTGAAGACGATCGTCGCTATCGTGAACAAAGCAATCATTATGGTAGCCAAGCCCGCGGTAGTGATCGGTACGGTACCTTCGAAGATGAAGATGAAGAATTTGAAGAAGACACAACAACTTACGGACGAGGTCAAGGGACTTATGGCCACGACTTTGACGATGACTTTGAAGAGGGGTTTGATGAAGATGAAGAAGAGAGCTATCAACCTCAGCAACGTCGCACAGTTCGTTCCCGCTAGTCGGTAATGAGCCGTGGCTGGTGGCTATTCGCCGCCAGCTATCCTATTGTCCTGTTTTTCTTCCTAACTTTAAGTTGACAGCATTGGGTCACGATGCAATCTCACCTCGCTTTCATCTCGTCTATTTCATATAATCCCCGCAATTTTCAAATGCGGAGTAAAACAATGTTCGGAATGTCCCCTGTGGTACCAGATACCTCGTTTAATAATGCATCTGCGCAGCCACCTCTTTCTAGCACACCGCATAGTTACGAGGCCTTGATTGGACCTCCTCTCCCTTCCACAACACAAGCTTTGCCCTCCTACACGGCACAACAACTTTCAGCATCACAATTTTCGTCAAAGCCGTACTTTCCAAAATATGACCTTAGAATTGAAGTCGTGCATAAGATTCCAATTTTGCTCACCAATATTCTTCCTATGGCCGTAAAATCAATAATACAAGCTTCTCTTGACAGGTGGAGCGATAGTCAACGTTGTCAAATTCCCATGATAAAATGTGTTACCCCAAATAAATCATTCACAATCTACAACTCTTATGCAGCACATTGGTGGCACTATTCACAAGTTAACCTACAGCAAAACACCCTTCAATCCATCATAGATATCTTAACCACCCATATGCACCACAAGCCTGGTCTTATGGACTTAATGAAATTGCAATATGAGTACCCAGAACCACCTATCGAACTAACATTAATAAATTTTATTTTCGCTTTTCTCCCACAAAATGACAATCTTATCTCCAGCGCTAAACAGCTCTTAGCGAACGTCACCAACAAATACGGCACTCAGTCAATCGTATCAACAACACAAAATACGCTTGAGAACGCTCTTCGACGCGCTATGAGTTCAACTACTGACTTTGAACATTTCAAGACCTTGGTATGCTCCAGTAATTCTATTCTTTGCCAGACGCCATTTCTCCAAGAGCCATGGATGCAATATCTCATCAAGTTCGTGCTGTCAACAGAATTATCGAACCATCCTAGCAGCATCCAAGTAACCTATCAAAGAAAAATCTCGCTTAACCAAATGCCGCTTTTAATAAAAAGACTCTTTCTATTAGTACAGGCTGCACGCATGTCCTGTGAAAATCCGCAGATACCAACAAAAGATGTTCAAGGATGGCTCGTACAAGCTATTGAATTTCTTAGTCCAGATGCGGATGTGCTAAGAAAACAATACCAGGTGAGCGGCGATGGAGCGTCTTCCAAAAACGATACAACTACCCTAGAAAAACTTATTCAAAGCATGTCCACTTCGGTTAATGAATTCCCCTTGTATATAAAGCTAAATATACCTCCTCTACCAACGTACGAAGCCCTCCAAAAAGGCATTATAGGCTGTAAACAAAACTCAAATCTTCAGAACTCTATAGTCCAAGTCCCTAACATAAATCCAAATTCAAGCCCCCACCAGATTGTCTACGCACTCAGCCAGTGGTTTGAGGCTATTAAATCAACCACTTCATGGGGTGGAAAAGGCTTTTGGGGTCCCCAGGGCACATGTGTTGAGGTTAACCACCCACTGCTATTTCTTTGGATGCATTTTACATGGGCAAAGCCAAATCTTGGTGTTCAAACAGAGCTCATCAAGCTAGCAAACCTGTATGGACAGGAGGAACAGGTATCGATTGATTTGGGGATAACAAAAGCCAGTGTCCCATTAGGTTGGGCACTATTTTATGGCCTACCTGAGTACATATTACGCACACCTGCATCGCTAAAAGTGGCTCGAGAACTACTCGAAAACCACCCATTATCGCCCCATAGAATTTCATCTATTTCAAACAGCAATATTCCAATTTTAATTTCTATTAATGACTCCCTAACAAATTTGCCATTTGTTCTTAAAACTCTTCAGGAACAATTAGCAAATGTTTTTGTTCTTGATCGCCAGTCAAATCTATCACTTGTTCACAGTGATTTTTACCTTCAAGCCTGGAGTGCTAATCTCCATCATCTATCACCTCTCTCTCAGGATCCTTTTGCGCGGGTCCTTTTTAATGTACTCAAAAAGCCATTCGAAAGAGGGATGTGTTTAGACGATAGAATCTTCTGGTTTATTACCAATTTATATGCAGAAGCGGGAATGCAACTAAACGATGGGACTCTTTTAAACCGCTTTGGGTCCAAACAAGAGCTAGCAAATCATTTTAAGTCTTGGGTACTGAACGTAGTAAAAACTCTCTCTGACCACAGTACAATGAGGTACATCTCTGAGGGGGATCCCCTTTTACAACTCTGTGAAAATTGGCTTGTTTTTGATGGAAAGAGCCCGGTGCAAAATTACATTTTTCAAAAGCATCAACCATAGACCCTGATTGCTACCCAATGCTGTCAACTTAAAATAAACCTTTGTTAATACCGCTTCGGCGAAGCGGCGCTACAACGTGTAACAGAACATTTAGCGCTACTTTGTCGAATTGGCGTGGTAAGTATGTTCTTTAAGTTGACAGCATTGGGTAGCAAGTCGGGTTTTATTAAGCGGGGTCCGATAAGCCGAATTTTTGTAACGACGAATTGTGAAGTCATTGAAATATGAAAGGCATGTTTATGTCTCGCTTTCATTTCTTATATCGCATATAGTTTGCGCATTTTTAATACTCGGAGAAAAAAAATGTTCGGAATGTTCTCTTTGGCACCCGCTACCCCCTACAATACCGTGCAAGCGCAGCTAACTCCTCCTACTCCCCCGCCTGCTTTCAAAAATCCACTAGAAGATTTTAGTATTTCGTCCAACATAATTAATTTATCTCGAACCATACAACGGCTTGACGCAGCAAAATTACTATCGATGCAAAACGCTGCTCGTGCTAGTGATCAAGCGAAGGTCGAGTATAAACCACCCCTTATATTACCTAACATCTCTCCCGCAGCGGCTAAAGCATGTATACGGACCTCTCTGAAAACATGGATGGATCTTCAAAACTCTTCATTTTACAAGATAATATGTGAAAACACGGGTAAATCATTTACAATCTGCAATGCCTATGCAGCACATTGGTGGCACTATTCTCAAGTTAATTTCCATATAAATGCTCTTCACTCAATCATAGAAATTCTACGCGAGGAACAGGTTTCAATAGAACCGATGGCAGTGCACTATGAGCATCTAGAACCTCCCATCGAACTAACTCTAATTAGTTTTATTTTTGCTTTTTTCCCACATAACCAAAGTTTTCTAGCAAGCGGGGTTAAACTTTTAGAAGACGTCGCCTTCAATAACGGCATTGAGTTAATCGCATCACCAGCACAAAAGACGCTTGAGAGTGCTCTTCGCCGGGTAATAGGTTCAACTACGCACCTTGAGCATTACAAGGCCTTTGTATACGCTAGTGATTTTATGCTTCGCCAGATGCAACGCTTTCCAGGGCCAGAGATGCAATGTCTCATCGAGTTCGCACTGTCAAACCAATGCCAGACTCCTCCCAATAGCATACAAATAGCCCATGAAAGAGAAATATTGCTAAATCAAATGTCTCCTATAGTGGGGAAATTCGTTCTATTAATACAAAATGCATCCGAATCTTTGAAAAATTCGCATGTACCCACAGAAATTATTCAAGAATGGCTTAGACAAACTATACAGTTCCTGAGCCCAGATAAAGCTGTACTAGAAACCCAATACATTGTGATACAGTATGGAGCGTCTTTCTTAAAATATACAATATCCTTAGAGCAACTTATTCATAGCATATGCAATCAAGAAAACGAACCTTCAAATATATATCGAGGGATACCCCCTATATCGACATACGAAAGCCTCCAAAAAAATATTGTCCAATGTAAGCAAGCTCCAAACCCCCGGACAAGCTCTACAATCTGTCCCCCTAATATAATGCCAAATGAACACCCTTGTAACATTCTGTACGCACTGAATCAGTGGTTTGAATTAGTTAAGTCTACCACTTCGTGGGGCGGAAAAGGCTTTTGGGGACCCCGGGGTAATTATGTTGAAGTAAACCATCCGCTACTATTTCTTTGGATGCATTTTTCATGGCCAATGCCTCATCTTGGTGTTCAAACAGAACTCTTAAAGCTTGCAACACTGTATTCGAATGAAGATGAAGTATCGTTTGATTTAGGAATCGCAAAAACCACAGTTCCGTTAGGTTGGGCACTATTTTATGGGTTGCCTGAGTACATATTACAATTGCCTGAATCGCGCAAAGTGGTTGAAGAACTGCTTAATAACCAAACGCTCCCCCCAGGTATGACCTCACCTATAGCCAACGCAACTATTCCATTGCTAACAAAGCCCGGCTCTCACCTACGTCAAACACTTACTAATTCAATAAATACCTCCCTATCAAACTTACCCATCGTTCTTAATGAACTTCAAAAACAACTAGCTAATGTTTTTATTTTTGATGGCCAGTCAAATCTCTCCTTCATTTACAGTGGTTTTTACCTACAGACGTGGTGTAGTAATCTCCACCATATATCACCTCTTTCTCAAGATCCGTTTGCACGTGTTCTTTTTAATGTACTCAAAAAATCCTTCGAAAGAGGTATGCGTTTAGAAAATAGAATTTGCTGGTTGATTATGAATCTATATGAGGAAGTGGGAAAGCAACTGAGGGATGGAACTCTATTGAATCACTCCAGGTCAAACTTAGATATAGCAAATCGTTTTAAGTCTTGGATACTAGAGTTACTTAAAACTCTCTCTGACCAAAGCAACTGCACCATACAATCCGTGTCGTCCGATTACATCCTAAAGCACTGTGAAGATTGGCTTGTTTTTGATGGAAAGAGCCCCGTGCAAAATTACATTTTACAAAGAACGGCTGAACTACGCAAATAATGCACGTAGAATGGAAAAGCTGAATGCTGCGATGATGGCCCCGGCAGGCACCGTCACTATCCACGACAGCACAATATCGCGTGTAGTGGCAAGATTGAGGGCTCCAATGCCACGGGCGAACGCAATACCCAATACTGCACCTACAAGAGTATGTGTTGTCGATATGGGCATTCCTAAACGAGAGGCCATTACGACGGTGGTGGCAGCGGCAAGTTCCGCGCAAAATCCGCGAGTGGGGGTCAGTTCGGTGATTTTTTTACCGATTGTTTCGATTACGCGCCAGCCCCAAGTAGCTAATCCAGCGACAATCCCCATGCCTCCTAATCCCAATAACCAAGTAGGAATAACTGTACCAAATCGGACGTTCCCTTCGGCAAGAATACCTAAGGAAGCCGCAACGGGTCCAATAGCATTCGCTACATCATTGGCACCATGAGCAAAAGCCATTAGGGCTGCTGTGACCATTTGGAGATAGGAAAATATTTTTTCCACTGCCGTGTATTCAGAATGCTCGTCTTGCGCATCAGCAGCTTGTCGTAAGGTTAACGACATATTACTCACTTCTTCAACCATTAAGGAAACATAGTAATGCAATTCACCTGTAGATGTATCCTGGACGCGGACGAGGTGTTTTTTGGCTTCGTCAAGCTCAACAGCGACCTCAGGACCATATGCTGGCTGGGTTTTTGGATGAAAGGTGGCTACCTTCATCCCTTTAACTAACAAGCGGCTAAGTTGAGAGGCTATTAATCCCAATAGTAGACTGATGCCAAAGGCACCCCATAGGCCTAAATCATGTTCTTCCAATCCATGAAAAGAGATCAGCATGGAGAGGATCAAAATCGAGAAAAACACTAAATAAGGTGTAAGTTTCTTCGCAGCTTCCATAGGATGTCGCGTATAGAAAACCTTACGGCGTAGGAACGTAAAAATCGTATACGAGAACAAGGCACCTAGAATAGGACTGATGATCCAGCTGCTAACGATAGATATGACGTTATCCCACTGAACAGATTCCGATCCCCCACTAACCAATCCAAAGCCAACAATAGCTCCCACAATGGAGTGTGTCGTAGAAACGGGCCAGCCATAATAAGAAGCAATTTGAAGCCATACACCAGCGGCGATCAGTGCTGATAACATGCCGTAAACAAGTAGGTAAGGATTATGGGCAAAGTCATCAACCCTAATAATGCCCGTCTGAATTGTTTCAGAAACATGTGAGCCAAAAAAGAAGGCACCAGCAAATTCCATTACTGCAGCCATGACTACTGCTTGGCGCAAGGTCAGCGCGCCCGATCCTACAGACGTACCAATGGCATTGGCGACGTCATTAGCTCCAATATTCCAGGCCATGTATAGGCCCGCAATAAGAACGGCGGTTAGTAGAATGACTTCAGTGCTCATTAATTGTCCTTACTTCATTTCCAAGGTCATGCGCATGCGATAAGCCAAGCGCTCAGACAAATTCGAGAGATCAGCAATTGCTTCAAAAATGCGAAGCCAAAGCTGAAATGAGGTATAAGATAACTCATTTTCCATTGAAAACAGTACTTTTAGGAGTTTACGTTGCATAATATCAACCTCATGCTCTTTATATGCAACATCATCGACCATACCGCGGACCTTTTCAGCTTCGATACCACCAAATGAAGACTCGAGAAGCTCATGAAATTCTTTAATAATATTGTGAACACCTTCGAAGGTTTCAACATTCTTCTTTAAGAACTCAAGGAATGGATCTTTAAGAGAAGCAGGCAGCTCGAGACGCTTTAGTATCGTCAAATTGGCAATTACTTCAGCTTGATCAGCAAGATCGTCCTGGATGCGCAGTATTTCGAGTAATTGGTTGCGATCGACCGGGAGAAATATGCTTTTGGGTAGATGTTCACGAATATCTTTTTTTGTAATGTCGGCGAGATGCTCTGCTTCGGAAATTTGCTGAGCGATAGACTCAACCCTTTCATATTCCTTGCTGAGCAAAGCCTCGAATAGCTGGGCTAATTGATGGACGCAGTACGAAACCTTATCCATATGCAATTTAAGAGGGGCAAAGGGAGACCGACCAAAAAGATTCAGAATGGTAAGCATTTTTTATTCCCGGTTGAAAATGGTGACGGTAGTCTATGTGCCAAATAATTCGCCAGATTCGTGAATAAATTTTTAGGAATTTTAGGGTTTGCGTTAAAATTCCTAAAAAATCTCGCTAATGCTTGTGCAGACGGGGATCGATGGCGTCACGCAAGGCATCGCCCACTAATGCAATTGCCACTAGCAATATCGTAAGCAAGATAGCAGGGGGCCATAACAAATAGCTTTCACCTGGAAAGGCGCGTCTGCCTTCGTCCATTAGCACTCCCCAAGAGCAAGAGCCCTCTTCTCCAAGTCCCAAAAATGAGAGGCCTGCTTCGGTGGTAATAGCTCCCATTATGGCAAAAGGCAGCAACGTGAGTAAGGGTGGAATGGCATTCGGCAGTACATGTTTAAAAATGATGTAGGCATCGTCAAACCCTTGCGCTCGACATGCCTCTACATAAGGAAGATTGCGCTGTTTAAAGAATTCACCACGCACATAGCGGCTAAAGCCTGTCCAACCGAAAAATCCGATAATAGCGATCACTAAAAAGATGGACTTACTCTGCAAAACGGATACGACCAGCAGTAGCATAAAGAAAGTAGGCATGGCTTCCCAAACCTCCATAATGCGACACACGACAATGTCGGTGGTACCTGCATAGTAGCCAGATAGCGCGCCAACAGGTATCCCAATAATCAGAGCTAAGGCGACAGCGGAAATTCCTACTACAATAGAAATGCGCACTCCAAATACCAGAGCTGCTGCAAAGTCCTTGCGATCGGTACGTGTTAATTCCCACCAAGGAAGAAATTGATTCAAGGATGCCTGGCCACCAGCATCATCTTCCCAATGGTAGGGCCGAAGGAGGGGCATAACAAGGAAAGATAGCTGCTGATTTTGCACTTTTAACCAGGCTTCCTTGTCTTGCACGAATTTAAGAGACGCACGGGTTTGCTCATACGATGTCACGATATGAACGATCCTAAGAATGCTCTCCTTAAATTGAGGGTCCAACTTATTGAGGTCTGCACAAAAGGATGGCGGAGCCCAAACTCCACTATCAGTAGAGGGCATGAACCCACAGGCTTCACGCATCAACTGAAGAGTCTGCTTGGCGTTTGAATACTTCTTTTTATCTTTCTTGAGTATCTCTTGGAGCCGTTCTTCTTTATGCTCTCTGTTTTCCTGTGCTACTTGCCAAAGACTAGGCACTTCTGTGATGCGCTCCCTTTCGATGGTAGACAGATCTTTGAATTGACCTAAGCGCTTATTGCGAACGCCTTCTTCCTCCCAACTTTGCAATGCTTGCTGGGCGTAACCCTCTTCATACTTTTCCAATACCTGATGCTGTTGCAGCTCAAGATGGTAATCCAGAACCTTATTCAACTTAGCATAGACATTCATGTAATCTAATTCAAACTGCCAAGATGGGATGAGATCATAGGAATCAAATAAGGGATAGTTTTTGTCTGCAGATTGCATAGCCCTAGCACGCTCTCGCGCTAAGTGCAGATCCGCAGATGGATCATGAGGTTGTCTGAATGCCACAAACAGAAACAACACAGTTTGTAAGAGGACAATTACCGGCAAAACGAGCCGTCTAAGACTTGGTTTAAGCCAGCAGCATCCTATAAATAGCGGAAGGGTGAACATCAGCAAATTAAAGAAAAGATCCAAGCGCGTGGTGAAGAAGCCGCGGTAAAATAGATAGCGAAACAAAGGAAAATAAAGGCTTCCATCAAAATAAACCATCAGGGGCTTGCTAGAGGCGATAAAGGGTGCGTATACACCGATCAAGATGAACACAATCAATACCACTAGCGCGGCCACGCCTAACGGACGCCTATAAAACTGTTGCGCTGTAGCTCTCCAAAAGGATTCGTGCCGTGTCTTCTTGCTCATTCTAGCGTTACCCTCGGATCAAGCAATGTGTATGCAATATCGGCCATTAGGTAGCCTAAAAGGGTTAGAAAGGAACCGGCCAGTGCAGAAAACATAATCACGTTGTAATCCCAGTTAAGCACGGCATTATAGAAAAATTTACCAAAACCATTGATGTCGAAGAGTGTTTCTACAATGAGAGAACCTCCTAAAACCACACCTAAAGACCCTGCTATAGATGTCACTATAGTGACCGCAGCATTACGACCCACATGCTTACTTAAAACGATACTAGGGGGGACTCCCTTCGCTCTCGCAGTACGAACATAGTCCTGGCGTAACACTTCTAGCACTGCTGTGCGAGAGAGACGCGTTTGTGCCGCCAGTCCGCCATAGGTAATTGCAATGATGGGCAGAAAGATATGTTGAGCAACGTCTATCAAGCGCTGCCAAGAGGTCATTTGATCATAAACGGCTTCTTTGCTAGTAAAGCCGCTGTAAGGAATGGGAATATCTGTAAAAGGAAAGTGACCAGTAAGACCTATCTTCTCAATTAAAAAGGGGGCAACCACGAAAATAGGAATCGCATATAAGATCAAGAAAACTACGTTAAGGCTGACATCAGGCCATTTATTTTGCTTAGCAGCCATCAAAAATCCAAAAACAATGCACAACACAAATGTGATTGCCATGGGCAATAGCGAGAGTGTAAGTGAGTATTTGAAGCGTTTGGTGACTTCATCAATGACAGTCTTGTTGTCATCATTGCGCAAGGTACCGAAATCTAGGGTTAAAACTCTTCCAAAATAACGTGTAAAACGTGTTTCAAAGAATAAAATAACCAACTTATCTGCTATGCCAGGTTCTAAGTTATAGATTTCTTTATTGTCCTTATACCACTGATCCATGGTTGCGATTTTCTTATGGAGCGCTTCAGCATTGTCTGTTGATTCTAGCACCGCAGTGCGTAAAAGGCTGTTATCTTGATCAATTTTGCGATTATCTATGCGCTGCCCTGGAGTGATGGATGCGCCTACCGTGACTTGATGGGTGCCTCCTCTTGCAAAGAAGCGAGAGGCCATTAGTCTAATACCCATGTCCTCCTTACTATCGCTGAGAATGCTTAGTAGGTGCGGCATTACAAAGCGTGCCTCATCACCCATAAGTAAGCGCTGACTATCATAGTCACGAACAGACATTTCCTCGCTATCTCTAATAGCACGATGGCTTACAAGCTCCCATAAAGTCTGCTGAACTTCTGCGCGTGAAATCCAAGGCCATGTGTTCAAAAGAATAGGCAAGGTGAGTCCAAAATGTTCGCGCATCTGTAGGTAGCGCTCGTCTGATCCAAAGGCAACACTACGATCAGCGCGTCGGCTAGCTTCCCCCGAAGCCGACATCTCTGTTTGGGTTGTGGGTTCACCAGGAGCCAAGTTAATGATAATAAAATTCACCAGCACAATGCCGAACAACGTAAGCGGAAGAAGCAATAGACGTCTGATGATGTAGCTCAGCATTAGTATTCTTTTATCCAAAAAATAGAGGATTCAGGTTGGGCGACATCTGCTCCCGGAATAAGGTCTTGGCGATTAGCAGGAATGAACACGTTTTGGACAAGCTCTCGATAGAGAAATACCGCTTTTGGTGTATACATAAACGTGTAAGGTGCCTGCTCATGCATAATGGCATCAAATCGGTGATATAAGGCTATACGCTTTGCTGGATTGTATTCGTATTGCAATTCTTCAATAATCTTATCAACCTCTGGATTGACAAATCCGATCGCATTCGAAGAGCCCTTCTCGTGTGCGCCAGCAGAATGCCATAGTTGCTTGGGTTCCTCTGGGGGTGATCCTTGAGCCCAAGCCATGTAGATGGCATCGAATGTTTTATCATCGAATGCACTGCTTAAATCGGCAATATCCACGCCATTGAGGTCGCAAATAATGCCTAGCTCTTTAAGCGCTTGCGAAATGTATTCTCCCACTGACTTTGCAGTGGGGCTTTTCACAAAATATGTGAGCGTAAATTTAAAGGGCACACTCTTGCCAGCAATGGTTTTGTTCAAAATGCCGTCCCCATCGCTGTCAAACCAACCTTCCTCATTAAGAAGACGCTTGGCCTCTTCAGCATCGTAGGGCCAAGGAGGGATGCTTGCATCGTAGTTTTTGGAATAGCGATAAAGCGGACCATTGATCTCAATACCTTGACCATTGAGGTATTGCTCTATCACGCGATTGCGATCGATTGCCATCGTTAGGGCACGTCGGACCTTGGCGCTATTGAAATAGGGCTTAGCTTCATTCCATCCAATATAAGCAAAGGCTCGATCGACAAAATCCAAGCGTTTGATTGCCATACCAGGTAAAGAGGCTTGTTGTTTGTATAAAGGAGACTGCAAGAATTGCTGGTATTCAAGCATTTCTTCAGGACGGAGATCATATGTATCCAATTTGCCGCTCTTAAAATCTTGCCATATAGCGTCTGGAGACTCTTTAAACTCGACTTCCATGCTATCAAAAAGCACCGCAAAAGGCTGGTAATGATAGGGATTGCGTTTGAAAGATATTTGCCGGTCCGTCATTCCAGTAAAGATATAGGGCCCACAGCTAACAATAACGTTACGAGCCCAATGGTTGTTAAAGTTCTGGGCCCAAGCAGAGCTTTTTCGATAGGTTTCTGGGTCTTTGTCGTCTGTAACGATTTGTGTTCCATCCGCAAAGTACTTGTACACAAAGGATGCTAACGGGGTCAGACCACCTGTCCATTGCTTGGCAGCGTATTTCACCTTGTTTTCCACTTTACCATCGCTGGTTGTCACCTCATCGATTTTCCAACGCACGACGAAGGTAAGCTTATCAATCACTCGGAACTCTTCGATGTCTCCCAAGTAATTTCGCAATGAAACGGCTCCTGGTTGCTGCACCCAAGGGTTCATGATGGCATCAAAATAGAACTTAAAGTCCTCAGACGTCACCTGATGTTTTTTACGAAAGTGCGGAGCGAGTTTGATATCCTCCGGAAAAAAATCGGGCTCTAAAGGTTGCCAAAAGACATTGTCACGCAGATGTATCCAATATTCAGGGCGTCCTTGGTCATCCTTGCGCTCTTCCATTTTAAGAGCCATATCGGGAGCCATCGTTTCATAAATGCCAAAATGCCGTGTGGATACGGACACACTACATTGTCCTACCCATGAGGAGACATTGCTCCAATTACTGAAAGGATGAAGGTTTGCTGGCACACCAACGGTGGCAGTACGCCGTATTCCATGAGCCTTGAAGCCCTCTCCCAACATTTTGGGAAGTGTTGTGTCGTAAAAGGGATCCGGAGTTAACAAATTAGGATAGGCATTGTCTTGTTTGGATGCACTTTTGGTTTGGGCAGCGGGCACATCATTGACGCTATCGACCGGAACAGCATGGATAAACGAAATTTCGGTGTGAAGTTCTTGAAGAGAGTCTTTGATTTCATGAAGTTGTTCTTCCACAAGCACAGAGGACCAATATAACATCGCCATAAAGCACAAAATGGCTAAACGAATAATGTAGAGTACGACGGATTCTTTCTTCATGGCGGCATCTCGTTATGTAAAATTGTACTTTACGATTCCGGGGATATCCGCTCAAGAGGAAGGGTTTGCAGTGGGGATCGGAAGTTAATAAAGCGCGATATGATAACGCGGGTCGGACGCAGACATAAACACCAAATGCGGAATGACTTGCATATCAGCCATGCCACGGCAAATAGCCAATACTCCAATGGCTATTCCACCAACGCCCAAAAAAACATTGTAATATCGCTTGATTCCTCCTAACCATCGCGTAGCATGCATAGCCAAAACCAAACTGGGAGAGGTCAGCAAGGCAAACGCTCCGCCATTAAGCAGCCCCGCCCAAGGATCGCCCTCCAATGCACAGGCAGAATAAACAATCACAGTCTGCCCGCAAGGCAACAAGATCGTCGCCAAACCAAAGAGCAACGTTGGCCAGCGTCGATCTTTCAACATCAGCATAGCTACCGTCTGATTTATTGGAGCAGTCATACCAGACAGCCATTGATTGATGGATGATTTCCATCCCATTAAACTCGCAACCGCCACACAAATAATGATGCCTCCAAAGAGGAAACTAGTGAGCGCTGCCACATGAAATTGCGCTAGCACGGCATGCAATACCGCGCCGAAAAGGCCTGCAATCCAACCAGCTACAGCAAATGACAAAGTACGTCCTAAAAAATAGTAATCGCGATAACGATGATGTCCAATCATGGCCACAAGAGGACCGCACATTCCCAAACAGTGCAGATTACCAAAGAGATACAGTGGTAAAAGCGCCAAAAACAGCGTCATTCTGCTAACCGAGATTCAAAACGCATATGATGAATTTTTCCGGCATCAATGCCCGAAGATCCAGTGCGATGCATCTTCGCAAATACCACCAACCCAGCACTGACAAAACAACCCACAACAACCACGACTACTAACAACCAAGGAGAAGCTGTAACACGCAGTAACCAATCAAACATTTTTTGCCCTCAAAAAATTTACCTCCAACTGTAGCAGCGGATAGGATAAAAAAGAACTTTATGTGCATGATAGCAATTAATAGAGAGTGGAGGCAATATGGCTGATGACCTAGATTATCGCGCCGACATGCTGGTCGGAAAAATACTGCATTATCTCATCACCACGATGGGACGCACTTCGGATCAAGCGAATGCCGACGAGTTCTATTGTGCGCTCTCCTATGCGCTGCGCGAAGAGGTCATGATCAACTGGCTCGCCACAGGCAGAACCTGGCAACATCGTGATGTGCGCACGATTTACTATCTCTCCATGGAATATCTGCCCGGACGCATGCTTTGCAACAATATCACCAATATCAATGCCATGGAATTGGTGCGCATAGTCTTGCAAAAGATGAATCGTCCTATGGCAGAAATCTTAGCTCGCGACCCTGATCTAGGACTAGGCAATGGTGGTCTCGGACGCTTGGCCTCCTGCTTTCTAGATTCCTTAGCCACACATCATTATCCTTCCCGTGGCTATGGCCTGCGTTATCACTATGGCACATTCGAACAGCAAATCTGGGACGGCGTTCAAATCGAAGCTCCCGATGTCTGGTTAATGCGTGAACACCCTTGGGAATTCAAACGCGAGCAGCGCAAAGTCAGCGTACGGTATTGCGGGTTGGTAACTCCTGGATCAAATATTCATGGAGATCAGATTCACTTTCTACACGATTTCGAAGAAGTCTGGGCGGTTCCTTATGACCATCCCATGATCGGCTACAGTGAAGATCAAAAGTTTACTGTGGTCACAATGCGCCTTTGGACGACAAAAGAGTCTCCTCACAACTTCCAACTGCAACGTTATAATGCCGGACGCTTAGATCAAGCCGCGGAAAACAGTACCCTAACCGATGTTCTCTATCCATCCGATCACCATCAAACCGGTAAACGTGTGCGCTTGAAGCAGGAGTTCCTGCTTGTCTCGGCATCTTTGCAGGATATCATCAGGCATTATCTTGAAACACACGATAATTTCCGCGCTTTCGCCGATAAGGTGCGCATCCAAATCAACGATACGCATCCTGCGTTGGTCATTCCTGAGCTGATTCGACTCCTCACACAAAAGTATGATCTTCCTTGGAAGATGGCTGTCGAAATGACTCAACAGGTGACTTCCTTTACCAACCACACCATTCTTACAGAAGCTCTAGAGGAATGGGACCAGAACTTGTTCTATTATCTCCTACCGCGCCAACAAAAGATCATTGAGAAACTGAATTTTGAGTTCCTAAATCAAGTGCGCACCAAATACCCGAGTGATGAGGAACGCATTAGGCGCATGTCCATCATCGAGAATGGTAGATTACGCATGGCGAACCTGGCTGTGATCGGTTCGCACGAGATTAATGGAGTCGCGGAACTGCACTCAGAAATTTTGAAAAACCAGACCTTTAAAGACTTTTACGAGCTTTGGCCCGACAAGTTTATCAACGTGACCAATGGTGTCACTCAACGACGTTGGGTGTTGAACTGCAATCCTAAACTCTCCCAGTTCATCACAAAACGCATTGGCAATAAGTGGATCACCGATTTTTCTATCATCAAGCAACTCTCCAACTATGCAAACGATCCTGTCAGTCAACAGGAATTCTTGGATATCAAGAAGCAAAACAAACAACGCCTCGTCCAGTTCTTAAAGAACAAGCATCGCTTACGCAATGCGTCCGGAGAGGTTCTGGATGAAAGCATCATTATAGATGCAGATTCGCTTTTCGACGTACAGGTCAAACGTATTCACGAATACAAACGCCAACTGATGAACGCTTTGCATATTCTCATGATTTACGACGAAATCCTCACCGATCCCAATCACAAACGAATCAAACGCACCTGCTTTATAGGCGGGAAAGCAGCTCCAGGATATGAAACGGCCAAAAATATCATTCGGTTCATTCATTGTATCGCACGCAAAATCAACAATGATCCAGCCTTACATGACTTCCTAAAAGTCGTTTTCATTGAGAACTATAATGTGTCCAAAGCTGAGATCATTCTTCCCGCCGCGGAGCTGTCGGAGCAAATTTCCACAGCAGGCATGGAAGCATCCGGCACTGGCAACATGAAGATGAGCATGAACGGTGCGTTGACTATTGGCACAGAAGATGGTGCCAACATCGAAATGAAGCAATCAATTACCGCGGAATGGTGGCCATTTACCTTTGGTATGACGTCCAGTGAAGTGGATGCTTTGCGACAAAGCAAATCATATAATGCATGGGATGTCTGCGCAAATAGTCCAAAGATTAAGGCCGCTGTAGATCGGTTACGCGATGGATCATTAGTATCAAATGATCAAGAACATCAAGTTCTGCTAAGCATTTACTATAGTCTAATGGAAGGTCATTATGGCCAGCCACCTGATCGCTATTTTGTTCTGAGGGATCTAGATAGCTATTACCAAACGCAAAAACAGGTCGAAGAGCTGTACTTGAAGCCTGAGCGCTGGGCAGAATTTGCTATTCATAATGTAGCGGGTATGGGGCCATTTTCGTCAGACGTATCCATTAAAAATTACGCTGAAAAAATCTGGAAGATTCAGCCATCTGCGATCGATGAGGCGATATTGTCACGCATTCAGCAAGAATATAGCGAGCACGATCGCTGCCGCATTCTGCCTAGGTAGCCCGTGCCCGATCTCCTACATCATTTTCCGTTTCCTCCTTCGCGTCTCCGCGCTTTGCGCCTCTACGTTGAAAAAAAATCTATACACTGTTTTTGCACGATGTGCGTTTGAATAATTTTCAACGCAGAGGCGCGGAGACGCGAAGGAGGAAGAGGGGTTAGGAGTTTTTTCTTTTAGGCTCGCGCTTGGATCGAGCGCGATGTAATTTTAATAACAATTCAGGATAGGCAATAAGCGTAAGCAGTAACCCCAACGTCTATCCATATCAGGTAACGCTCCCCATGCGTAGATTAATCGCAGACAAACATGTCTCGAAAGCGAATGACTACGATGCCAGCGGTCATGAGCAGGAGGCACAAAACGCGATAAACACCGCGAACATTTAGTGGCAATATTATGGTGATAACAAAAAGGCGCAATTGGCCGCGAGGCCAACCCAGGAATGAACATCTCTCTCTCTCCAACTCTAAAACGCTATAGGTTTTAGCAGTCAGGCTTAATTACTAGCAACAGCAAAGAAAGAGGTGATAAAAGTTACTCCGGGGCGGTACGCGTTCTAAGTTTCTGTGGATCCGGCACTCCCCAACGGTCTAGCAACTTTTCATAGGTACCGTCTTCTTTGATATTCTTTAGCGCACTATTAAATCGGTCTATGAGCGCCTGTCCTTCAGAAGAACGACGCACTGCTAGACGCACATCATCAGCAATGACGGGAATAGAAGAAATACGTATTTGTTCTTTAAAGAGACCTTGACTGAGTGAATAGGCTTGTAAATAGGGCATGAGAGCCGCATCAATTACACCGTCCGTTAACCGCCCAATAAGCGTAAGCGGAGAATCAAAATTCACAACAAAAATGGTGGGGTCAATATGTAGCTGCGATGCAGCTACAGCATTGTGTAACATTCCGATAACCCTCCCCTTAGCATCGCTAAGCTGGTGCACTGAGGAATTAGCTCGAGTGACCAAAACAATTCCTATGTCGTAGATGCTGTCCGAATAATAATAATCTTGCGCCTTCCAAGGTGGAGGTGGAAGCCCTACTGCAATAATTCCCGTTACCTCTCTACGACGTAGCAAGGGGAACAAATCGGATGTGGAATCATCCATAAATTGGATCTGCAGGTCCTCTCTCTTCGCTATCTCAACGACAAGGTCATCTGTAAAAGCCAGAAATTGTCGTGCTTTGTCAGGCATAGCTATGCTCGACCACAGAGGATCACGTCCAATGCGGATAACGGAATCAAGGTCGGGAGAACCAGAAAAAATGAAAAAATAGATTAGCGTTACAAGAAAAATGGTGGATCCCAGCAACGCAAAAATGGAGAGCAGTTTGGCCTTCATGGTTCCATTGTATCACTATTAGAGAATTCTAGAACAGAAAACAAAACTCGACATAAAATTTTGAATTGCAAAAACTTACGCTGTTCCTTGCCGTCAATAAAACAATTTTCTATACTGCGGCTAAACGTACAAAAAACCCCACTTAGGCTATTGCATGTTTACGACGACAAAGACGGTCGCTCCTAACCTCCGTCTATCCCATGCTGTTCCCTTTAATAACCAGCCTGACCTGAAAGGTGTGGCCTGTCTTGTGCTGGGAGGAGGACAGGGAACAAGGCTATTCCCACTCACCCAAACCCGCAGTAAGCCAGCTGTCCCATTCGGAGGAAGATATCGCCTTGTGGATGTACCGCTCTCCAGCGCAATCCACGCGGGCTGTGGTAAAATCTATGTGTTGACGCAGTTTTTGTCGGCTTCGTTGCATAGACATATATGCTCCACATATATGCAACAATCGATGGGGAGCTCTACCATTGAAATTCTTTCAGCTGAACAACGGCCGAATGATCAACAGTGGTTTCAGGGCACTGCCGACGCGGTGCGCAAATGCAAAGATTATCTAGCCGATATTCCTGCCGACTATTTCTTAATTCTTTCCGGGGATCAGCTCTATCAGATGGACTTGCGCGCTATGGTGTCCCATGCGTATCAAACTGACGCTGATCTGGTAATTGCTTCCTTACCTGTGGATAGCTCTACAGCAAAACGCATGGGAATACTTAAGATTGATGGGCAATCAAACATCGTAGACTTCATCGAAAAGCCGCAAAGCGACGCGCTGCTCGAGCCATTTATTTGCCCTCAAAACTGCTGTGAGAGCGATCAAGCTAACTATTTAGCCTCTATGGGCATCTATTTATTCAAACGACAAGCCCTATTTGCCTTGCTTGAAAGTGATCCTAGAGAAGATTTTGGCAAACATCTTATCCCCACAAAGGTCCGTCAGGGCGGCGTTTCAGCCTATTTGTATGATGGCTATTGGGAAGATATTGGTACGGTAGAAGCCTATTACAACGCAAATATAGCCCTTACGCGTCCAGAGCCATTTTTTAACTTCTACGATTCTCAATATCCCCTCTTTAGCACCACCAGCCAACTGCCAGCCCCAAAAATTGCGGATACGCGTCTAGCTCATTCTGTCGTTTGCGAAGGTTGTGTGGTTGAAGCCAGTGAAATTCGTAATAGCATTCTTGGCCCGCGCACCGTCGTCAAATATGGAACAGTTATTCGCAATTCCTACTGCATAGGAAATGACTACTACACTTCTCCCATGCCAAAGGGAACCATCTCCGATCACATGCAGATTGGGCGTAACTGTACCGTAAATCGCGCCATCATCGATTCGCATGTTTGTATCGGCGATAACGTGCAACTGATTAACAAACAAAAGCTAAGTCATTATGATGGTGACCACGTCTACATTAGAGACGGGATTATCATCGTCACGCGCGGAGCTCATCTCAAGGATGGGTTCGTTTTGTAAGGACACAACATGTCAATTTGGGCAATTGCAGACCTCCACCTTTCGTTCGGAGTTCCAGGAAAGGAAATGGATGTTTTTGGAGAACGTTGGGTAAACCATACTCAGCGCGTTGAGCAGCATTGGCGAGCTAAGGTTAAACCAGACGATTTAGTGCTGCTGGCAGGAGATATTTCCTGGGCAAAGAAAATCGAGGATGCGGCTCCTGACCTAGAGTGGATTCACAATCTTCCTGGCACCAAAGTGATGATACGCGGAAACCACGACTATTGGTGGGAGTCGCTGAAAAAGATTCGCGCTCTAATGCCCCCAAGCATTCATGTCGTTCAAAACAACGCATTTAATTGGAACGATGTAAGCGTCGCTGGCTGTCGCATGTGGGATACAAATGAGTTTAATTATGATCCCTACGTCGCCTTCGTCAAAACAAATGTCACCACCAAACCCTTCACAGACAATGACCATGTAGAGGAAGCTGAAAAAATTTTTGAGCGAGATCTCTTAAGATTAGAGATGAGTTTAAAATGCCTCGATCAAAAGGCCCGGATTAAAATCGCGATGATTCACTACCCTCCCATTGGACCCGATTTAAAGCCTTCGCGCGTATCGACGCTTCTTTCCAAATACAACGTTAATGTCTGTGTTTTCGGACACATTCATAATGTAAAGTTGGGAAGCCTGCCCATGGGAACGGCCGACGGAGTTACCTATTATCTTACAGCTTGCGATTATATTAATTGTGATCCACTTTTAGTTAACTAAAATTGCTGATCTATATTAGAATCAACCTATTTTTGTTTACATTTTTGATATAGATATGTTATCAAATATATCAAACAAAGTAACAAATGGATATTGTAAAATCATGAACGCAATTGATATAGAACATATAACTACAATGGGGTCAATTAACAGAGCTATCCAAAGGACTGGAAAATATGCAGACTTTTTGGAATGTGTGGTTGCTTCAATAGTTGGTGTGACCTGCTTTACTATCTTCCATCCTCTAGTTCACCAGATATCTTTACTCGCAATAGAACTAATTGGAAAGAATCTAATTTCTTCTACTACCTTTACAGACTGGACAGCTACCTACTTAAGTACAATAGTCATATCAAGCACATTGATCGCGGTATCACAAGCAGTGTTCGTGGTAAAGTATTGCGTCAGGAAATTTTCCCTTGAAGTGGCAAGAAGTGCTCGCGTTGAAATTGAAACGGCTCTAATTAACGAGTTACAGAACCCTGCTAATCAAACTACAATGCTTTTAATGATGTAGTAACACGGAGGAGCGACAGCTCTGCCTCTTAGACCCTGATTGCTACCCAATGCTGTCAACTTAAAGAAAATAGTTGTCTTGT
>CAYTFC010000026.1:0-32705 GCA_964436955.1 uncultured bacterium
CAATTGGTAATCCCATAAGGTTTCCCTGATAATTTGTAGGTATCATCAGCAGCTATCCCAAAATCGTAGTGAATACCTGAGCGGTCAATCAGGCGTAGAGATGATCGCCATCCTGTCGTATGTAAGTGACGGTGAGGAACAACATTCCAGCCTTTATAAGTTTGGTTGAGGTGCCGATAGAGGCCCAGACGATACATGTCATAATCACGCGTGCCTTTGCGCGAATTCATGCTGAAAATGATGGGGGGAATATAGGTGCGGTTAATGAAGATATCTTGCGCACCAAAGGCTACGAGATCAGTATCTCGGCGACAGACTTGTCCACTGGCGGGACTCACAAGCCCTCCCACTAAAAGGTTGTCATCTCCTTTTAGGGTAAGAAATTCATCGATGGTGCGATAGACTGGGGCGTCATCTTCAACGTTCCCTTTCACTTCCATACTGACGAAAACGAACAGACACAGGCAAATTCTAAAAAACATCATCAACCTTTACATTCAAAAAAGGTAGCGTATAGAAATAAAGAGTAATATTAAAGAAAAATTATAATGAATACATGCAAAATGATTCGAAGGGTATCTCAGATCCGATTCCTACCTTGGCGCCTTTGCGCATCTTAATCTGTCTTTGCGTTAAAAATTATTTACATTCGCTCAATGCAAAACATTGCTTCGATTTTTTTTAACGCGAAGGAGGATTAAGATACGCAAAGGCGCGAAGAGGGACCTATGGTTAGAAACACTGCTTCAGGGTCTTTTTCCGGCCTGAGAGGCCGAAAAAAAATGCCTCGATTTAGCAAGTAGATACTGCTGCGTGTCCAGAGGTTAGCGCATCTTAGTCTGTCTTTGCGTTAGAAATTATTAACACGTACGTCATAGCGAGGGCGGGGGATTTCAATGCCATTCTTGGTGAGGGTTTGCTCTATCTTCCACAAATATTCCGATACAGAATAGCGTGTACGTGTGCTTGACATCTCATCCACCCAAACAACTAACTCAAGCTCCATGCCATATTCGCCTAAACGCAATAAGAACACTTGTGGCTCTTCTTTAACGCCCTTTGCAAGCGAAAAAGGGAGCTCCATTGCAGCTTCCTTTACCACTTGCACGACCTTTTCTTTGTTCGATCCATAAGCCACTGTAAATGGGATATGCACTCTTCGAAAGGGATCGGACAATGTCCAGTTACCCACTCTAGTATTCAGTAGCTGTGAGTTGGGTATCAGAATTTCTACCCCATCCACTGTTACAATCGTGGTGCTGCGAACATTGATTTCACGAATTTCTCCGCGTGATCCATTTTCCAGCTCGATGATATCGCCCACTCGTAAATGGCTTTCAAACAAGATGATAATTCCGGAGAGAAAGTTATTTACAATAGACTGCAAGCCAAACCCTAAGCCGACACCGATCGCACCGGCTAAAAGCAAAAAGTTCGAAAAGTCAACTCCTAATGTGGCCAGAGCGAGTATGACGCCGATAATTAATATGGTGTAATAGATGAGTCGATTGACCCGATATATCAGCGATTTGCGCACACCAATACGTTGTGCCGAAACGCGTGCTAGGGTAGCTGACACCGTGCGCGCTAGCCATATCGCTATGACAACAACGATCAAAAATTTGATAATTCCTGCCGCGGTGACTGGACTGCTACCTATGTAAACAAGGGGCGTTGTGAACCAACCCTGTATCTTGCTGGATGTGTCTTTAAACCATGTGAGGGCCTCCATCAATCGCTTGCGGCGGGTTCCAAGGTTTTCTCCTATGCGGCTATCGATTTGATCCATGAGAAAGCGTGATACATCAATTTCATTGGAGAGTTTTTGCAGATTCAGGAGGTTTTCTTGAGCTAAACGTAATGTTTCCGATTGGCCGCTAGGGCCTTGATTTGCTGCCAGAGACAACGCCTGTCCGCTGCGTTCCATTTGACGTTTGGAGGATTCTGTCCAGGATTGTATCTGCCTCTTTAACTGTTTGAGATAGTCTTTTTGCTCCACAATTCGTTCGTAGATAACTGTAGGATCTACAGCCGTCGAGTCATAGATCAAGAATGACAGTTCATATTCCGCTGTCATCAACACAAGGCGGTGGTGCGCAGCAGCTTCTGCAATGGCGAATTTCGTCAGTTCTTGACTGAGAAGCTGTTGCCGAGCTGTGGTAGCATCATCGGATCCTTGAGGCTTGACGTTACCGGCTTCCGCCTCTTTTTGTGCCAAGGCATCCTTAGTGGTGCTCCATATAGCTTGAGCTCTCGACACCTCCGAAGATAATGCACTCAACTGCATTTCGTTAGACGTTAAGTGCTTTAGTGCATAGGCGACTTCCGCATCTCTGCGCTTAAGATCTTCGATTTTTGCGTCAATTAACTGCTTGGTTTGCGTAAGTTGATTTTGAATGATTACGCTATCGAGCTGATAGGAAATGATTTGTAAGCCAAGGATAAGCTTGGCTTCGGACCGATCTGAAATGGCGGCGTAGTCCTTCTTGAGTTTTTCTTGGTAGTTCTTGGCGGCATCAAGGGCTTGTTCTTTATCTGTTTGATCCTCCTCAATTTGCGCCAAATCATTGGCAACTAATCGTCTTTGTTCAAAGACATCAATCAGATCAATTACGGAATAGCGGTCGCTAAAAACGCTAGGAGCTGTTGAAGTGATTTTTGGTGGATGCAGCGACTCTCTATAGATAGTGATATTCTTGCGAATCTTGGCAATGAGTGTGTCAATCATCCCTTGATTGGCTTCAGAAATGCCTTTTTGATAATCGCTAAGTTTTTGACTGTATTCGTCTAACTTCGACTCAAGCGCTTTTGGATCGGCTTGAAAATAGTCCCACCAGTTTGAAGGTAATGCTACAGCATCAGGCGCCGCAACTTCAGGAGCTTTGGCTACTTCCTTCATGTCTTCAGCAAACGAGTAGCTGCCGGTTAAAAGCACCAGAGAGTAAAGTACTAAGCAGAAATATCGCATCATCATTCCATACATCATATGAATTTTATTCTGGCCACAAACGTAAATAATGACAACCTTGACAAAGATAAGCCCTAAACCCTATGCACTGTGTGCAAAAAACACATCTAGCTGGAGAGACAATGACAGTAAACGTTAGTTATATCGGACTGGGGAGTATGGGGATTCCCATGGTTAGAAATTTGTTGCGCAATGGTGTAAATGTTGCCGTATGGAACCGTTCCAAAGATAAGGCATTAGTGGTGGTTAACGAAGGCGCTAAATTGCTTAACTCTCCTCAGGATGCTTTTGACCACGGAGAAATTGTATTTTCTACAGTTGCTAACGATGAGGCATTTAGAGCCATTACAGAAGCCCCGGGTGGTCTTTTAGAAAACGCTAAGCCGGGTTGTATTCACGTCTCTATGAGTACTCTATCGCCAGCAATCATAGAGGAGTTTGCTGCTAAGCATAAAGCGAAGGGGATGGAACTTCTTTCGACTCCGGTTTTTGGTCGGCCCGAGGGTGCAACGGCAGCCACGTTGACGATTGCCATTGCTGGAGAACACAGAGCTAAGCAAAAAGTAGAACCTCTTTTGCGTTTCCTGAGCAAGAAGCTCCATGACTTTGGTGAGCAGCCGCACATTGCGAATGTGGTGAAGATCACAGGCAATTTTATGATTCTGTCCACAGTAGAAGCTCTGGCAGAGGCCTATGCGTTTGCGGAGAAGAACAATGTCCCGATGGAGGCCTTGAACTCATTGTTTTCTGAATCGTTATTTCCTACGCCTTCAATGAAGACATATGGGCGAATATTGCTGGAAAGGCATTTTACGCCGGCAGGGTTCAAATTGTCGTTGGGTTTAAAGGACATCAATCTGTTTTTGCGTCAGGCAGAGTTGGTAAAGACGCCTACGCCCATCGCAGGTATTTTGCATGATCGCTTGATGGCAGGCATGGCTAGCGATCGCGGAGACTTTGATTGGTCGGCCATAGCAATCACTGTGCTTGAAGAGTCGGGTCTTAGTCACGCACAGGTTTAAACGTTGTAGCGGCGCTACTTTGGGTCTTGTCTTCTTTAGATTTGGTTGCTAGGGTGGCACTAACAGAATGTTTGGAGGAAACAGCATGATTCGTAAGAGTCTTATTTCTATACTTCAGCGTGCTCTAGTTGTATCAATGGTACTCCCCCTCACACTCTGTACCGCAGCCATCAAAAAACCTATTGTTCTTCCTCTTTCGGCGACGGAAGTCACCGATTACACGACCGCAGTACAACAACATGTCGCTGCTACGGTGCAGCAGCTGGCAAGTATTCCCGAAAACAAAAAGACTTACGATAACACCTTAAAGCCATGGAACGTGCTATCTAAAGAGATTTTAGCAAATTTTGGAGCTCTCTCTTTTGTAGCGCAAGCGCATGAGGAGGTTACAGATGCCGCGATCGCTGGCATGCAGGTGTTGCAAGGTTTCCTTTTCAAAACATTGGTTTTTGATCCAAATGTTAGCAAATTCCTTCTAGGATATGCCACTACCGCTCTTGCTCAACCAGAGCAAGTGACGCCTTTTGATAGCTACTTGATTGAAAGTCTTCTCAATAGTACCACGAATGTTAAGCAACAGTTGTCTTCTGAGATTCTAACGACTGTAGCACAGCTCCAGGAATTGAACGCTCCCTTGCCTAAGGAGCCTTTTCTAGCAATCAGAGGAAAGGGAAAAACTCCTAATGGGAATCCCTTAACAATTCTCACCCTCAATACCTGTTTTGTTCCGGGAGAGTTGGCCTTCATTCATGGGGGGCTATCACCTTGGAAGGAGCGGCTTGCGCCTCTTGTAGAGCTGCTGCGATCGACAAATGCAGATGTTGTATGTCTACAGGAAGTGCATCCAGATGATGCTACTCACGAGCTTTATCACGCTCTGAAAGATCAATATTCCTACTTCTACGGATCTATTGGTCCACGGTTCCTCGGTTTTGACTTGAGCGCTCTAGGTTTGCCTAGCGGACTATTCGTTGCGAGTAAGTACCCAATTGAGAAGCCTGAATTTTCTCTCTATAAGAATGTAGCGTTTCCTATGAATTACGGTGTATTTGATTTCATTGTTACGGATGGAAAAAAATCCTTGGCGCACGTCTATACAACGCACATGCAGTCCCTCAACCAAGAAGGACACTCTGAGGTACGAGCAGAGGAGCTGCAGCAAGTGCTAGAAAAAATGTCGGCTGATATTCAAACAGCCAAAGCCGAACTGCCCTATGTGTTGGTAGGGGATTTTAATATTCCTTGGGGCACAAATGAGCCTGGTCAAGCTTTAATAGAGGCCCATTTCTACGACGATTACAATACTAAGAACAAGGTCCTAGACCGCAATAATGCGACGTGGACTGACTACTATACTTGGTGGTACTTCAATACCAATCACATTCCCATCGCTGCGAAGGATGACTTTGGCACGCTAGATTATGCACTCTTATTGCGCTCTCTTCCTAAGGGGCTTGAAGGGCATGTGCCTCAACAATATACCACACATTCAAAGTTGGTACGCACAAACGATCCCAAACAGCCAGAGAAAGCCATCAGCGATCACCATGCTTTGTTGATTACTATGGAAACCACTAAGTAACAGTTGCTAGCAAGCCGCGTTTAAAGAACGGAAAAAGACATAAGGGACAAGCGACCAAAGGGACGAAAAAGACCTAAGGGACTATGGAAAAGGGACATAAAGGACAAATGATGCACGGTTTTTCTGTCCCTTTGTCTAATTCGCGGCTAGCTAGACCTTGTTACTATACGCGTTAGAGCTCCAATAGAAGTCTTGCGAGGTAAGAAGTTTGATTATCGAAAGTGGTAGTTTAGTGCCCTTTCTTCCTAGCTGATAGCCGATCCATTTAGCCACTATATGTGCCCATGCATAGGGCAGAAGGGTTGGGCTTTTTTTTATGAGCATTTTATGCATTGCAACCAAATATTCGCGTCCCCGCTGTGCATCTGTTGCTCCAGTATCGATCAATTGCGCATGTTGAGTGCGGACGTATCCGGCATCAAAGTGTCGCTTGAGCTCCTGTACAAGATTGTAGTGGTGTGAGTGGCGTACCACAGCATCTGCTACATATGCGATTTTGTGTCCATTGCGCAGTAAGGCTGCTGTGACGAGTGTATCTTCAGCCATCAGAACAGAAGGGAAGCCTCCTACTTCATCCAGAGCTGAAGAACGATACGCGGCCCAGCTATTGGAACAGAAGAAGGTGTAAACTCCCCATTTTTTCGTGTCTTCAATACCCCTAACATGGCTTTCTACAGGATAATTGAAATCTCGCACGAATGATTCGAGGATTTTGGCCCCTTCATGCGGAATCTGTCTACCATATGCCAGCGAGACTTTTCGGTTGCGAATGGGGTTTATCAGGCGCTCTATCATTTCTTCATTTACAGCATAGGCGTCGGGAGTAATCATCACCACAATGTCAGTCCCCAAGTGGCGACGCACCTGGTCTCTTGTCGTTCCGTGGTTGAAGTCTGGACGGGGAATTACCCATGTTTCAGCTCCCAACCTTTCAGCTTCTTCGACCGTACCGTCTGTGGAAGAGGAGTTAGCCACAACCACTCGAGGTCGCAATGATGATTGCAATAAAGGAGGCAAACAGTGCTTAAGATGATGCTTTGCGTTATGCGTAATGACGGCTACACCGATACTATCTGCCATGGGGTACTAAGAGTCCTTCTTGAGGTGGTATTCGGGATCAAAGCTTTTTTGATTTGCGTCTTTGTCAGAGATTACTTTGGGAGTTCTAGGCCACCGCACCTTGAATGCTGGATCATCCCACCGCACACATCTTTCATGTTCTGGCGAATAGGATTCGCTAACCATATAGATCACTTCGCTATCAGATTCGAGTGTGACAAACCCGTGTGCAAATCCTTTTGGAACGAACATCATCGTGCGGTTTTCAGCGGTTAGCGTGTATCCAAACCACTGCCCGAACGTTGATGACGCCGGACGCAAATCCAATATGACATCCCAGAGCGAGCCTCGAATGCATCTCACCAGTTTATCCTCTTGCTTTGGAGGAAGCTGATAGTGTAAACCGCGCAAAGTACCGTCATCACGAGATAACGAGTTGTTGGCTTGAACAAAGGTGCCTGGAAGGCCATGAGCTTCGAACTCCTTCTGGCAAAATAGGCGTGCAAAGAATCCACGGTCGTCGCCGCGCTTTTCTAAATCGATTAAAAAAGCTCCCTCAAGAGGTGTGGATGTGAATTTCATAATGACCCCATCAAGTCGTTTGCGAATGGATTCTATAGAAGGGTGATTCTGTTGACAAGTTGTATTTTTATAGCGATCGGTATATAATAGCGTCTCCAAAAATTAAGAAATTAAGTGCGATGGACCAACAGTATAAAAAAGACTTTATTCGTGCAGGGCAGCTTGCCAGAGAAGTGCGTGCGTTTGGTAAAAGCCTTATACGTCAAGGGGCCTCCTATAACGATGTAATTGGTAAAATCTATGATAAGATCGCCGCATTGAAGGCACGTCCTGCATTTCCTCCACAGATTGCTTTGAACGATGTTGCAGCGCATTTTTTGCCAATGCCAGGGAAAGACATTCTTTTTCGAGATGAAGTGGTAAAGTTGGACATTGGTGTTTGCTATAACGGAGCCATTGGTGATTGTGCGGTTACGATAGATTTATCGGGACGCCATCAAGTGCTAATTGATGCCGCAGAAGCCTCGCTGCTTGCCGCAGAAAAGTGCATTTGCGTGGGACGCCCTTTGCGTGAAATTGGCAAAACCATTGAAGATACGGCAATGTCTTTTGGGCTATCGCCGATTCGTAATCTATGCGGGCATGGTCTTGGCAAGTTCAAAATTCATACTAATCCGACCATTCCTAACTACGATAATCATTCCACAGCTCTAGTAAGAGCTGGTATGACATTTGCTATCGAGCCATTCGTGACTAACGGCGTAGGCATGATCTTCGAGGAAGGCGAGCCAACCATCTTTTCGCTTCAGTCAAACAAGGGTGCTCGTTCAGAGATCGCGCGTCAATTACTTGAGCGCATGAAGCTATTTGATGGCTTGCCCTTTTCGATGCATGATTTGTTGAGCGAGAGTTTGCCTTTAGAGAAGGTGCAAAAGGGTCTTAAAGAGCTCTTAAAGGCTGATGTTGTGGCAGGATATGCTCCTTTAGTGGAGCAAACGCGTGGGCTAGTGGCACAGGCCGAGAACTCTGTTTTGGTCGATGATGATGGCAAGGTCACCATCACCACACGTTAGTGTATTGATTTTTTAGGATTTTTACCACAGACCCTGATTGCTACCAAAACTTGCCGCACAAGTCATTGAAACAGCGTTTAGTAGTATAACAAGTCTCTTCCCTCGCTACATCAAAAGCCGAACTGAGAGCGGTTTTATGGTGAAGGTCCTTTGCCTTATTGTCGCTTACAGTGCTTCTTTTTTATGGAGGGGCTTACTCATCTAGCGCTCATAGCGATGCATCATCTGCAACATTGTGCCTCTCGGCAAGAGATCACTCTTGCCGTCGAGGCACACTGCTGCATCTGATATATCGCTATGAGCGTTAGATGAAGTTTTGGTAGCAATCAGGGTCACAGAGGCACGGAGACATAGAGGAGGACCTGCGATCCTGATTGAAACCGTTTTTATTACAGAATTCTATCCTTGTACCCTACCCTGATGCCGAAGGCAATCCTGTTCATCTTGTTAAAAAAATAGTGGCATAAACTTAATGTGATAAAAGCCATCAAAACCCGAATTTACTTTGCAGCACCTGTTGTGGAGAGGATTGCTACGCGATCCTCTTCCTGTACCTTCCCAAGTTCTGGAATAAAGACTTGGTCTACCCCTTCATAAGTGCGCAAAATATGGTAAAATGTGTTGCGCTGAGCCGGTTCAAAACCAGCCTTACGTATCATATCCAACATGCCCTGATGGTCAGTCTTGTTGATGAAACCCGTAGCGCGGTGCACATTTTCCTCTAAGATCGTTCCGCCAAAGTCATCGGCTCCATAATGGAGTGCTTTAATGCCGGTTTCTTTACCTTCCCCAAACCATGACGCACCAATGTGATCAAAGTTGTCCAAGTAGATGCGTGCGAATGCTAAGATACGGAAGTACGAATCCACGCCGGCCCAATGTTTAACGGTGCGACGTAAACTTGTGCGATCGCGCTTGTAACTCCAAGGGATAAAGGCTGTGAAGCCTGGGATTTTATCTTGGGCTTGGCGAATGCTGTCTAGATGGGTTAAAATGTCTTCCGGTTCTTCGACATGACCATACATCATTGTGGCGGTCGTGCGATAGCCGATCTCATGGGCGGTTGTATGCACGTCTATCCAGGAGTTGGGTTCCATCTTTTTTGGTGAGATCTTTAAGCGGATGTTTTCGGATACAATTTCGGCCCCCCCTCCAGGTAATGTACGTTGGCCAGCGTTCCATAGCGCTTGTAGAACTTCTCGGATAGATATGCCTGATACGCGAGCACAATTCCAAATTTCTGGCGCGGTGAAGCTATGCAGGTGTATGTCGGGGTATTCGCTTTTGGCTTTTTCGATAATGCCAACATAGTAATCGAGTTTGAGGTTATCGTTGAGGCCGCCCTGAAGCAAAACCGTGGTTACACCTGCCTTACGCGCAAAATTTAGATGTTCCATGACTTCATCGATGCTTTTTTCGTACGCATCTTTGGCGCCTTCATGTCTGTAAAAAGCGCAAAATGAGCAGTCCGCATTGCAAATATTGGTATAGTTGGGATTTGTATCTAAAACAAATGTCACGCGATTTGGTGGATTCTTGGCGTTTCTAATGGAGATTGCGTGTTGTTTTAGTTCTTCCAGAGGGGCGTGCTTAAAGAGCTCCAAACCCTCATCAAAATTTACGCGATCAAACATCTTTCGCCTCATATTATTTGGTTGAATGAGGACTCTAGCTTAGACCCCTACTTTGTGACAAGCGCACCTGGTGGTTCAAGATATAAGTTAATTATTATATTTGAGAACGTCATCTAGAATTCCTTGGACTTTGTTATGAGTAGACGCATGAAAGACTGGCAAGACCAATACAATAGATGCAGAGTAGCCCCTAAAAAACTTTACCGAAAAAGAGGTCTGCCCTACAATCGCTCATACGCACAAGCTACGTATCTAAAGCCATAAAAAAGACTTTCTCCACGATGAGCGATCTAGAAGCCAGCCCTCCGCCAGAACATGAAAATCCTGAAAACCCGCTTGAGCCTGCCCAAGAGGCCCTTCAAGACGACGTCCTCAAGGAAGAATCGGAAGGTGTCGATCGCCGCGATCATTCTGGATTGGAGTCAGCTCTTGCAGAAGTGCACAAAGCTGAGACATTAGATTTAAAGGTCCAAACGACCGTAGATCTTATGGAAAAGGCTTTAGCACAAACTGGAGCGCCACATTTTAAGACATTCTGGGAGTTGCGTAAGCTTGCGCTAGACTTTTTTAAAGAGAATATTACCCCTGCCTTGCGGTTGCAGCTTTGGGGTCGCTATACGGAGCTCACAAAGGAAGCGCGTCGACTGAAAGAAATTTTAGACGAACAAACAGCCTTCGCTGTGGAGCAAATCGAAATAGCCATCAAAGCTCTCGAAGATGAACAGGCCTCCTTTGCAGAACGTTTAGAGACAGCCACTGATGTCGATTTTGGGGTGCGCAGCGCGACTTTAGAGGCTCGTGATGATTTTTATCGCTCAAGACAACGCGAGCTCCAATTGCTCAATGCTGAAGCGACACGTATTAATGCTTTACGCAAGGAGCTTATCAAAACTGAAATGCGCGTAAGACAGAAAAACAAGTTCTTCCAGCGCCTCTCTGCTGCCGGCGATCGCGTATTCCCTCGCCGCAAAGATTTAATTAAGGAAGTTAGCGAGAGCTTTATTACTGATGTGGAAGCTTTTGTGAACAACAGCTTTGACAATACGGATTTGGTCGACTCTTTGTTCTTCTTACGCGAAGAAATTAAAGCTCTTCAAACGGTTGCTAAAGTTCTTACGCTTAATACGAGATCTTTTACACAAACCCGTACTCGGCTTAGTGAATCGTGGGAAAAGGTAAAGATCCTCGAAAAAGAACGTAAAAAAGAACGTTTGAAGAAAAAAGCGCAGTATCGCCAGCAATTTGATGAGCTAGCACAGAAAATTGATGAAGTGGTTAAAGCGTTTGCCAATGATGGTCTTTCGACAAATGACGCCACCAAGCAGCTGGATGAAATTAGTTCCGAAATGCGATCGACGGAGCTCGGTCGAGATGAAATCACCGACTTACGCCAAAAACTTAATGAAGCATTCAACCCTATCCGTGACAAGCTTCGCCAGGGCGAAGAAGATCGTAAACGCGAGGAAGTAGAGCGCGAACAAGCAAGAAAGTCACGCATAGAGAGCTTACGCCAGCGTATAGAAGCACTCTTAAATAGTCCTTTAGATAGCACTGTAGATGCGATCACCACAGAGCGCAATGCCATTCTTGAAGAAATGAGTGATAAAACAATCACTCGCATCGAAAAGGTGGAGCTCGAAAGGTTAATCAAGCCAGTAAGAGATCTGTTGGCTGATCGACGTGCTTTAGCGCTTCTTTCCCTATCGGCTGATGATCAGCAAACTCTGTCTCAACTCCGAGAGTTTCATAAAGAAAGACTAAGCCTCCGTCAGGAAATTAAGGCACAGTTAGAACACTATCGTAAAACAATTGGTTCTTCTGGACTTGACTTTGAACAGGCAATGCAGTACCACGAACAGCAGCGACTTGAAAAAGAGCGTCTCGACAAGGCGGACTCAGCCATTCGAGAAATAGAACAGAAAATTGCAGAGTTAGTGGCTAAGATATCTTAGCGGCCAATAGTATGCCGCAGCGGGTTTAGCCCTAGCGTAGGAAGGCTTGCTGTGAGCGCATACGTTGACGCTTTCGACCTTGATCATACCCTAATTACGGCCAACGCCAGCTTTCGCTTTGGCACGTATCTCTTTCGCAAAAAAGCGTTTAATCTTCTTACCATGCTGATGTTAGCGAGTTATTATACGCGCTATAAATTCTTTGGTATGACGGTGAAGGATCTTCATTTGAAGAGCTTTCACAGGTTATTTCAGGGGCGGCTCAAGAAGCAAGTGGATGCTCAAGTCGAATCTTTTTTGGACGAAAATCTAGACAAGCTTTTTTACGGTCCAGCAATTGATCGTTTACGTACTGCTCAGAAGGAGCATCATGTTACCGCTATTTTCTCGAGTTCCCCAGACTTTCTTGTAGGACCCATTGCCGCACGCTTGGGCGTAAAACATTGGGGCGCGTCACGCTACGCGGTAGATAATTTTGGTGTCTATGAAACCGTTGCAGGCGTGCTGGAGGGAGAAGAAAAAGCTACCATGCTAGGCGCCCTAGTTAAGGACCTTGGCGTGGGTTTAGATGCCGCTACTGTTTATTCTGACAGTCTTCTCGATCTGCCCTTTTTGCAGGCAGGGGGACGAGCCGTGGCTGTGAACCCCGACAAGCGTTTAAGAGCGTTATCGCAGGAGCAGGGATGGGAAGTCATTTAGAAGATAACGATGATCTAGAACAATTACCATTTATTTTGCGTAAGCAATCTTCAATGCGGGGGAGGACAATGAACGTGCGTACAAGAGCCTTAGAAAGCGTTGCTGCCAGAAAAGGTCGTGAAGGTGTCGAAACATTTGATGGACGCCGTAATCCAGCGGAGACCTTTGGCTGTCATGTATTCAACCGAAACGTGATGCAGCGTATGCTACCACCAGCTATTTATGAAAATGTGATCAATGCGATGGAAGGGCGTGAAAAAATTCAGCCCGAATATGCCGATGTCATTGCTGGCGCCATGAAAGATTGGGCGATAGATCTAGGAGCGACTCACTATACGCATTGGTTTCAACCGCTAACGGGAATGTCAGCAGAAAAGCACGACGCCTTCATTGATTGGCATACACCCGATCGTGTGATTGAACGGTTTATTGGACGACAGCTTCTACAAGGCGAACCGGATGCCTCTTCATTCCCTTCGGGAGGACTTAGAAGCACTTTCGAAGCGCGTGGATATACCGGTTGGGATCCCTCAAGTCCAGTATTTGTGTGGAAGACACCCACAGGCGTTACCCTATGTGTCCCCTCGGTATTTTTCTCATGGAATGGCGAAGCGCTCGATCAAAAGCTTCCACTATTGCGGTCTGAAAGGAAGCTTTGCGATGCAGTTCTGCGTCTACTTAAAATGACAGGCATTCAAGCTAAAACGGTGTTTTGTACTCTAGGTTTTGAGCAAGAGTATTTCATCATCGATCGCACGTTGCGAGAGTTTCGACCTGACCTTGCTTTAGCTGGTCGCACCGTTTTTGGCGCATCATCTCCCAAGGGACAGGAGTTACAAGATCACTATTTTGGCGCCGTTAAAGAACGCGTTTTGGCTTTCATGGATGATTTTGAGGCACATGCTTTTGACCTCGGAATCCCTGTAAAAACGCGTCATAATGAGGTGGCCCCGGCTCAGCATGAGGTGGCTCCTGTTTTTGAACGCGCTTCCGTGGCAGTTGATCACAACATATTGCTAATGGAAATCATGCGCAAAGTGGCCTCCAGACACAAGCTGTCATGCCTTTTGCATGAGAAGCCGTTTGCAGGATTAAACGGTTCTGGTAAGCATGCCAATTGGTCTCTTGCTACAGATACAGGCATTAACTTGCTAAATCCTACAGATACCCCTGAAAACAATTGGCACTTCTTAGTACTTTTGGCAGCAGTGTTGTGTGGTGTGCACCGTCATGCGGGCTTACTACGTGCCTCTGTAGGATCGGCTAGCAACGATCTACGGCTAGGCGGACACGAAGCCCCTCCAGCAATCATGTCAGTATATATGGGCGAAGTCCTCGACAACCTCATCGATACGATTGTGAAGGGCGGTCAGCACAAGAGCGCGGGTAAAAAGTACTTTGCCTATGACTTGGGTCTATCTGTAATTCCTGACCTACCAAAGGACAATAGCGACCGTAATCGCACCTCGCCATTTGCCTTTACAGGCAACAAATTTGAGTTCCGCGCGGTAGGGGGTAGTTCAAACCCGGCTTTTGCCATCACGACCCTCAACAGTATTGTTGCTGAGAGCTTAATCGAAATACTCGATGAAGTGCAGAATGCGGCTGGAAAAACGGCTGTTAAGCCAATTCCCGAGTTCCTGACCAATACATTGTTACCCATCATTCGCAAGTTTTTGAAGCAATCCCAGGATATACGGTTTTCCGGAGATAACTATAGCGCTGCATGGGCCAAGGAAGCGCAAAAACGTCGCTTACCTAATATTCATAAGTCAATTCATGCGTTTGATGAGTTGATCTCTCCAGAAACAGTAAAAGTTTTCCAAGGCGTCATGTCCAAGGACGAACTGCATAGTCGATTTGAAGTGTTTGCTGAAACTTACGGACACCACATCGATATCGAGTCTAAGCTGATGGTAGAGTTGTTCTCTACACACGTATTACCAGCAGCTTTGAGGTTTCAAAAGGACATCGCGAAGAGCATAAACCAAACAAATGAAGCCTTAGGCAAAGCAGCGCGCTTTACAGAGCAAAAAGACTTATTGGGACGGGTGAATAAGTTGATTGAAGAGGGGTCTACACTAGCTCGTGAGCTGGAAAGAGTGCGCCAAAAATCACATAGTCTGCCCAATATCAAGCGCGCTAAAGCATTCTGCGATCATGTTGTGCCAGCTGGTGATAAACTTCGTGAAGTTGCCGATGGTCTCGAAAAAGTTGTGGATGATGAGCTATGGACCTTGCCTAAGTACCGCGAAATTCTGTTTTCGCTTTAGGATCACTGTCGTCAAAATAAGGAAAAAATTAGGGCTGCTGTTACACGTTGTAGCGCCGCTTCGCCGAAGCGGCATTAACAAAGGTTTTATTTTGATGACATGGCTTTAGAATAGTCTTGTTAAAAAGACGAAAAGGACGATGAAGGACAAAACAATGTCCAGCGCATTTATTTGATGTCTTTCCTCGTTCTTTTCGTTCTTCTTAGGGCTTGATCTTTTTTAAACTGGGATTTACGTGACACGACAAATTGGCTTTTTTGGTGGATCTTTTGACCCGCCTCACCTAGGACATATCAATCTTGCACTTGCGCTGATGGAAGTGCATGACCTGGAAGAAGTTCTCTTTTCTCCGGCTTGGGTAAGTCCCTTTAAAAATGGTCATCCCTCTACTTCACCAGATCATCGCCTAAAAATGACGGCTCTTTCCATCGAAAATGTCCCAAAACTCAGACTTTATGATCAAGAATGCCAGCATGAAGACGTTTCCTACACCATCGATACCCTCCGAATCCTAAAAAAAAACGAAAGTCGTACCATCCGTTTAATTCTGGGAACAGACACTGCTCAAGATTTTCCTTCTTGGCGCGAACCCGATGAAATTGTGCGATTAGCCCCCCCTCTCATTGGTTGCCGCCCCGGAACTCCTAAGATTTGCCCTGTAGAAGCCAGCCCATTCGTCCAAGAAGCGCTTATTAATGGTCAAACAACCATCCCCATTATGGACATCAGCAGCTCACAAATTCGGCAACGGCTAAAAATAGGACTTTACTGCGGTCATCTTTTACCTGCAAAAGTATTGGACTACATTTATTATCATCATTTATACTTTACGCTTTTAGATGGGCCGTCATGAGTGTGGTGTGTCTTAGGCAATTTGCCTGAGCGCAGCTGTGTAAAAAGGGGGGCTCTGTATTTCCAACAAGGGACTATTAATAGAAATGGCCAAAGAGACGGAATCCCCCGTAGAGGAAGTCGTCAAGGCTATCCGCGACAAAAAAGGATTTAATATCCTCGTCCTGGATGTCCAAGAAGTTTCGACGTTGACATCGTTTTTTGTTATTGCTGAAGGCCGCGTTGAACGCCATCTGAAGGCTATGGCTGATGAAGTCTTAGACCGTTTAAGAAAATGTGGGCGCAAACCGATCCACTTCGAGGGTGAAACCGGCGCCGATTGGGTTGTTGTTGATTTTGGTGACATTATTGTTCATCTCTTCAAGCCTGAAGTGCGAGAAAAATACTCCCTCGAACAGATGTGGAAAGATAGCAAGATTGTAGACTACCCTTGCACTGATGAACCTTTGGCCGATGGTAATGAAGACTTCTTTTAGGAGATCCACCCATGCCCTTCACCATTGATGGGGAGTGGGTTCCCTCCAAACCAGAAGGTCCAGCTAAGCCAAGTTCAGGAAGGCCAGTAAAGGTACGAACAGAAAAACGAAATCAGACTGTGGTGACGGTGGTGTTAAACCTAGACCGTCCCCCAGAAGAGCTTAGTGTGATCGCCTCCTTTCTCAAAAAACGTACAGGAGGGGGTGGCACAGTAAAGAATGGAGTGATAGAAATCCAGGGAGACAAGGTACAAATGGTCAAACAATTGTTACTGGAAAAAGGCATCAAATCCCAGTAAACCTCTACCTTGACCTGAGATAAAAATTAGCAACCTTTGGGAGAATTATGGACAGAAAGCGAATCGTCGTTACGGGAATGGGTGTCGTTTCTTGCTTCGGCAACGACGTTGACGTCTTTTACAACAGCTTATTGGAAGGGAAAAGTGGGGTCACACTGATTGACCGTTTTCCTTGTGACGAATATCCCACGCGTTTTGCCGCCAGTATTCCAAAATTTGACGACGAAGGTCTTGTTGATAAGAAGCTTTTGCGCCGCATCGATACCTACATGTCGTATGCCTTAGTGGCAGGTAAGAAGGCTTTAATCAACGCAAATATCGATGCCGCAGCCTTAGAGAAATTCGATAAAGAACGCTGTGGCGTACTCATCGGGTCTGGTATGGGCGGAATGTCTGTCTACTTGGACAACATCAAAAAGCTCTTTGACCGTGGGCACACCAAAATTTCCCCCTTCTTCATTCCTTATACTCTGAGCAACATGGGTGGAGCACTCCTCGCCATGGACCTCGGATTTATGGGCCCTAATTACTGCATTTCCAGCGCCTGTGCTACCGGTAACTACGCCATTATTGCAGCCGCAAATCATATCCGCAGCGGTGAAGCCGATCTCATGATTTGTGGTGGTGTTGAAGCCCCTATTAACGTTGCCGGCCTCGCTGGATTTTGCTCCTGCCGAGCCCTCTCCCGTCGTAACGAAGACCCTCAAGCAGCATGTCGTCCCTGGGACCGTTCCCGTGACGGATTCGTTATGGGTGAAGGTGCTGGTATCTTGATGCTTGAAAGCCTTGAGCATGCGCAAAAACGTGGTGCTCCCATTCTTGCCGAATACCTAGGCGGCGGCTATTCCTGCGATGCCTATCATATCACTGAATTAAGACCAGATGGTGCTGGTATCTCTCTTTGCATGCGCAACGGCCTCAGAGATGCACGTGTTAATGCTGAAGATGTTAACTACATCAACGCACATGCCACATCCACGCCTCAAGGTGATGTAGCCGAGGTTGAAGGGATTAGAAAGGTATTCCCTGATGTTGGTAATATCACCTTAAACGCCACCAAATCTATGATTGGTCACCTTCTCGGTGGTGCTGGCGGTGTGGAGGCTATTGTCTGCGTAAAAGCCATTCTAGACGGCATCATACACCCGACACTCAACCAAGATGACCCCGAAGTAGGTGCTGACCTTTGCATTCCAAAGAAAGCCGTTGAGAAAAAAGTAAAGGTAGCTCTATCAAACTCTTTTGGGTTTGGCGGCCATAATGCAGCCATCCTATTTTCGGCATTTAACGGCTAGTGGATATATCGTACGGTATCATTCCATTTCAAAAAGTGGCACAGCAATGGCAGGTGCTCCTCGTTCAACATAACGTGGGGCACTGGTCTTTTCCAAAAGGACATCAGGAACCTGAAGAAGATCCCAAGCACTGTGCTAGCCGTGAGCTGTATGAAGAAACGGGATTACATATTGTACGTTTTCTTTCGGAAATGGAGTTTGTAGAGCATTACAAATTCCATTTTGGTTCTAGACTCATACAAAAAAAAGTGACCTACTTTCTCGCCGAAGTGGAAGGAAAAGTCACAGCTCAACTAGAAGAAGTACAAGAGTGCCGCTGGTTTTCTATAACCGATGCGATGCATCAATTGACGCATCAAGAAGCGCGCAGCATTCTGATTCAAGCCCGGACTCACGTACCAGATATTCTCTAGTAAAAAACCAAGAAAACACTTGCCTGCATTTCTATTTCGTTATACAACGTAATATTTATTTACGGAATTAGACATATCACTTTACACGAGCGTCAACGCGAGGTTTCCATATGCTTTTGGGTAGAATAGCGAAGCAACATCTCATTTGGAGCACATGTGCCGTCCTAGCGCTTTCCCCCCCCCTATGTGCGGATGAAACAGAAGAATTATGGGGCATATTAGAGGTAGAGGGATACCTAGCTCAAGCGCGTACTCAAGGTACAGATGCTGCCCAAGGAGCTTGGGGAGGATCGCGAAATAACCCTGCTCAACGAGCTCTCAGCGATAGTGCTCAAAAGGGTTCACAATCAACCTCACGCAGTATTGTTGCACCTCTTCAGCAACAACTCTCCAAACAACCCGTTGTCACCGACAATTATGTTGATAACGAGGATGAGGATGAAGAAGAAGATGACCTTGATACAGATGAGGATGAAGACGAAGATTACTACAAAGATAGCAAAAAAGATGCGGAGGAAGATGAGGGTGATCCTTTTGTTGCTCAGCATTTTGCCGATGACGATCATGACGAGATAGCTGATTCCTCCGGCTTAATACCCCCATCAGCACCAATACCCCCGATACAACCCTCTGCGGATCACGTCGAAAAAACTAAAGAACCTGACGATAGCAAAACTGTGGAATCCAAAGGAAACGCGGAAGTTGTTAACTGGTTTGAAATCGGTGACCGCTATTATTTTGGCGAAGGGGTGATACAGGACTTTAATGAGGCCGCTAAGTGGTATCAGAAGGCTGCTGAAGGTGGGCATGCACCTGCCCAAAAAGCTCTGGGATATATGTATGTGTATGGAGAGGGCGTTCCCGTCGATTATAAATTGGCGGTGCAGTGGTATAACAAGGCTGCAGAGCAGGGCTTAGCGGAAGCTCAAAATAACCTTGGCACACTTTATGAACGCGGCTGGGGCATGTCTGGACCCGATTTAAAGCAAGCTGCCCTTTGGTATGAACGTGCTGCCTTGCAAGGATTGCCAATTGCTCAAAATAACATCGGAACCATGTATCAGCAAGGCCATGGCGTGACACAGGACTTCCCAAAAGCATTTTCCTGGTATCGCAAGGCCGCTGAAGCTGGTGACGTATTCGGTGAGTATAATTTAGGTTGGATGTACGAAAATGGACAAGGGACCGGTAAAGACCTTTCCGCCGCAGCTGCTTGGTATAATAAAGCTGCGGATCAAGGATTACCCGTGGCACAAAATAACCTAGGGAGACTCTACCAGTTTGGATGGGGAATTGAAAAGAACCCAACTAAAGCTGTTGAGTGGTACCGCAAAGCCGCCGATTCAGGTGATCCACGTGCAGAAAGCAACATTGGCACAATGTATGAGCTAGGCGAAGGGGTGGCACAAGACAACCAAGCAGCAGCAGGATGGTACCGCAAAGCTGAAGCGCAAGGGGATGCGTATGGCCAATACAACCTAGCGCGTTTGTATGAGGCTGGCATTGGCGTTGAAAAGGATCTCACTAAAGCCGCACATCTCTATCAGTTAGCTTCTGATCAAGGATTAGATGACGCAGAAAACAACTTGGGCCGTCTCTATCAGTACGGTTGGGGCGTCAAACAAGACAATGTTGCAGCTGTGCAATACTATCGTAAAGCAGCTGATGCTGGCAATCCACGTGCACAGAGCAACTTGGGAGCTATGTATGAACTAGGCTCAGGTGTAGACAAGAGCATGGAAGAAGCAGCCAAATGGTATGCTAAATCCTCGGAGCAAAAGGACGCTTTTGGAGCCTACAACCTCGGACGCATGTATGAACAAGGAACTGGAGTTCCTCAAGACTATGCAAAAGCCGTAGATCTCTATCAGATAGCCGTAGACCAATCCTTTGCGATGGCGGAAAATAACCTGGGGCGCCTTTATCAGAATGGACAAGGGGTTACTAAGAATCAGGAAAAGGCAGCTGAGCTCTATCGACGCAGCGCCGAGCATGGCAATTCGAGAGGTGCTAGCAACCTTGGCACCATGTTTGAAATGGGTTCTGGAGTGCCACAGAGTTACCAGCAAGCTTTGATATGGTATAACAGAGCTGCTGAGCAAGATGACGAATTCGGTCTGTATAACTTAGCACGCATGTATGAAGCGGGTTGGGGTGTGGAGCCGGACTATCAAAAGGCATTGCAGCTCTACCGTGAGTCTGCAAAGCTAGGTTTGCCCCAAGCTCAGCAAGTGCTTAAGGAGCGTGGTGTCACCTGGTAGCAATTGGGGTTAACCATGGGTGTAAACCCATGGTTAAATTCAATCAAAGATCAAGCTGTGTTAATGGCGGCAGACATAGACAAATATGACGTACCGGTCTTTTACGTCCTTTATCCTAAGTCTTTTATGTCCTTTTCGTCCTTTACGTCCTTTTCAAAGTTATTGCCATGCTTTTGGCGAACTGGTCAAAGGACGTAAAGGACGAAAAGGACATAAAAGACTTAGGATAAAGGACGAAAAGGACATTTTTGAATGTTTCGCCACGACAGCGAAAAATGTACGCACGTAAAAATAATCGCATTGCTTGCATAGATAACAAATTGTTTTATTTTGACGACATTGGGTTTACACTCGTGGCTATATGCTTTCGCCTTGCGCGGCTAGAAAAGATTTCCAAAACGCCTTCCTGATTAACTCTTAATATATTCTTTAATGCTTTATGATAAGACCCTTTGTTTGCAATATCTTAGGCTTATAGGAATTGAGATGATGAAACTTGGCTCAACAGCTTCGAGTTACCTAGCCACCGTGCATGACTATCAGTTGGCACGCCGTGTTCAAAAAGGCTTATCGATAACAGACAGATGTGCGATGGCTTGGGCATTTTTTAAACTAGGTTGTGTTTCTCAAACAGTCGCTATTACATTACTTGTTACAACAACGATACGTTTTACTTTATTGACGCCGTTTAAAAATATGATGCTTTGCTTTGCAGCGGTGGGTTTTGGATTAATGATCCAAATGCCGCTAGCGGGAGCCGTTTCATGCATTATTTACGGGATTTGGCGAGGTGTTAATAAATGGATTACGCCTCAAGCTGATGCGATAAGATCATGGACAGCAGCTGTACTTCCCATGCAATATGCAAAGTCGACCAGCAATAGTTCCCTAGGCGACTTGTCTATAGCGTTATGGGTAAGACCGTGTCTTCTTATCTCTGATGTGATAAATTCAATTTTAAAAGGTGTAGGCCTTAGATCAGGAAAAAACGAATTTAAAAATATTTTAAATCGTGCCTATCAATCCCACAAGTGGGCGGCATTAGAAAAATCTTTCGCCCTTGTGATGTTACGCAGTGTTTTTTAGTCTTTCAGATGCCGTCTCTATAAAATGCTTTCACAATCGTTTCAAAAGCGTCTGGTGCTTCCCAGAAGGGGAAGTGACCACACCTTTCAACTTGCACTTTTTTAGCTAGTGGTATACCCGAAACGATCTCATCAGCACACTGCATGGGAACAGCATCCTGATCCCCTTGCACAACCAAGGTCGGGGCGGTAATTTTTGTAAACTCAGTTCTTAGATCAAATCGTCCCAATTGACGAAGGAGATAAGCATAGACCTTTGAAAAATTACGAGCCGTGTGAATGCCGACTGGTAAGTCAAGGTCTTGCCTTGTGGAATAGGTCTTGAACCAAAGATTCATCAATCGTTTTACGGCCTCTTGCTCTCCTAGAAGTAACGACTCGCATGTAGATAATTCAGCTAATTCATTACGCTCTTTTGCGGTCAGCCTAGTCTGCACTCGAGTCAAAACATCCCACATGCCTTGATGACAAATTGGACTTGGAGCTACCAGCACCAATGATTTCACCTTGTCAGGAAATTTTGCTGCATAAGCCAATACCAGAAAAGCACCCCAGGAATGCCCTAGCAAGTTCACCTTGTCCAACTCAAATCCGTTTCGAATGGCCTCTAGGTCATTCAAATATGCGTCGAGAGTAACATTTTCCGGCGTAGGAGTTCCTTCAGAACCGCCAGAAAAACGCTGATCGTATAGAACCATATAGAGACTATCGGCTAGGCCGGCGAGGCCTGATGCCAGATATTGATGATCAAGGCCAGGTCCTCCATGTACCACCAGGACTGGCTCGCCCGCCCCCATTGCTGTATAATAGAGATTAATACCGTTTGTCATTGATCAAATTATATTATTATTAAGTAATTTAATCAAGGTAGGTTGGATGTTTGTAATTTTAGATAGCGTTCGACGGTAGTTATAACTGCTTGAGTTTGAGTGTCTATTTCAATATTGACCCGGTCTCCCACTCTTTTTTGTGCTAAATGCGTCATTCGTAGGGTCTCTGGGATAAGATGAACAGTAAACCCATTATTAGATACATTTACCACTGTAAGACTCGCTCCATCTACAGCGATATAGCCTTTTGTGAGGATGTACTTCGTCCAATCAGAAGGCACGTTGATGGTAATAATATGATTATTGGGACTGATCTCGATCTGCTCAACACGACCTGTTCCGAAGACGTGACCGGACAAGATGTGTCCCCCAATTTCATCTCCTAAGCGCAGCGAACGTTCCACATGCACGTAGTGGCCGTTTTCAATAGTTGAGAGAGTCGTGCGGGTCAGTGTTTCCTCCATGGCATCGAAGCAAACTCTATTATTTTCTATTTTTGTAGCGGTTAAACAGACTCCGTCGATCGCTACACTAGCGCCTACCAGCAAGTCTGCCGCTAGTTCAGGGGTTAATTGTACGCAGAAGCGCGTCATTCCTTCGAGTCTTTCAACGTTTAAGACAGAACATGATGCTTTAACGATTCCTGAAAACATGGGTGCCTACAGTTTTGAATGCTTGAGGTCACGTACAGTGGATTCCAGTCTCTCCATAAGTTCAGTCCAATCGCCGGAGCGCGCTTGTCGCAGCAAAATGGAGTGTTCAGACCAGGGATTGGCTGGGCCGTCTCCCACCCAACGCAAGTCGGGTTTCTTGGGTATTAAAATGATGTTGGGGCGTCCCAGCGCGCTAGCTAAGTGGGCACCCGCCGTATCAACCGTAATAATCAAATCCATTCGCTGCATGAAAGCTGCGACATCGGCGAAGGAGTTGCAGAATTGTCCTAAATCCACCAATGCATCATCCCAACGGTTGGTGGGGTCGTCAAGCTGTTCGCTGCCTGCAAAGGTTTGTAGTGAATAGAACTTAAATCCCGGAATATTACGCAAGACTGACAGGTTTTGCAGCGATGTCGAGCGATCTCTATCGTGAATGTGCGAAGGATCGCCTTGCCAAATGAGGCCCACCTTTAAAAGACCAGCATGCTCTCCCATTAAGTCTTCAATACCTTGGGCGGGTGCTGTGCGCAAATAGCGATTCTTCAAGGGAATGGAGTTAATAGTTGTGCCAACAAGGCGAGGTAATGCCAACAAATGTGTATGCACATCATAACGCAGTTGAGATAAATCACTATCCGGATGCACAACCTCGATCCGTTCATCGAGGCAGGAATCCTGCAGCAGTTGTACCAGATGTTTTTGTGGGACAAGAAGGACTTTTGCGGGATTGCCCAACTCGATTAGCGGTTTTAGAAATCGATAGAATTGGATGGTATCCCCATGACCTTTTTTAAAATGTACAAGTAGGGTCTTGTTGTGTAATTCAGCGAGGGATCGTAGTGCTTTGCCAGGTTCTAATTTATATGTGCCAATAGTCATTAAATCTTCGGGTAGCCAAGGACTAATCTCTTTGCCAAACTGCACATCAATGATATCTGGATTAAGGGATAGTCCTTCAAAGTATGTCTGCAAGGCATGGTCATAGTCGCCCACTTCAGCGAATGCTTGGGCTTTAATGACATAAGCCTCCAAATCACTGGAATTATTCATTAAGCGTACCTCAGCGGCCAAAATCGTTTGATTGGAGGTGTCTGACCATAGGGGACATTGGATGATAACACTTAAGGCGATCAATAATCTGTGCAAGTTCATTTTTTACCTCGTTTTTGCATACACAGCATAAAAGAGGCTACGTTATTTTGAAACGGGATACTATTCTGGCTGGCATTTTATCGGAGGAATCGGTTAAAAACATGGGGAACAAACCGGAGGAGTTTATATGATGAGCACAGCGGAAAGCGCCAACCTAACCATCAACGACATTGAAGAGGCGCTTGGAACTCAAGCAGAAACCTTGCTCAATCATAAATGTACCAAGGTGACCAAGGAGGCGCTCGTGCTTCCAGGTTCCGATTGGATAGATCGCGTTGTTTCGCTAACCGATCGCCCAATTCCTGTTCTTCGTTCGTTGCAAGGATTGTTCAATCATGGTCGGCTAGCTGGTACTGGTTATCTTTCAATTCTGCCAGTAGACCAGGGTGTTGAGCACTCTGCAGGCGCTTCTTTTGCGCCAAATCCTATCTACTTTGACCCGGAAAATATTGTTAAGCTTGCTCTAGAAGCTGGTTGCAACGCTGTTGCGTCAACACTTGGTTCACTTGGACAAGTTGCACGACGCTACGCGCACAAGATTCCATTCATCCTTAAAATTAACCACAATGAATTGCTTAGCTATCCCAATCGATTTGATCAGACCTTGTTTGCTAACGTACAGCAAGGTTATGACATGGGTGCTGTGGCTATTGGAGCAACCATCTATTTTGGAAGCGAGGAAAGTGCTCGGCAGATTCAAGAAATCAGCGAGGCCTTTCAGCATGCTCATGAGCTAGGCATGGCCACCATTTTGTGGTGCTATTTGCGAAATAAAGCTTTCAAAATTGGCGATACCGACTATCACACAAGTGCTGACCTAACGGGTCAAGCAAACTATCTTGGGGCCACTATTGGGGCCGACATTGTAAAGCAAAAGCTTCCTAACGTAAATGGTGGCTATGAGGCCTTGAATAAGCTCACTAAGGGGTATGGCAAGTACAGCCCTAAAATGTATTCTGATCTTTGCTCGGACAATCCTATTGACCTTTGTCGTTATCAAGTGCTGAACGGAATGGCCGGTCGTGTAGGCTTAATTAACTCTGGTGGCGCTTCAGAAGGGCAGCAAGATCGTGCCGAGGCGATTTCTACTGCGGTTATTAACAAGCGTGCGGGCGGTATGGGTTTGATTAGTGGACGCAAAACATTCCAGAAGCCTATGAAAGAAGGTATAGAGCTCTTTCATGCTATTCAAGACGTTTATCTTTGCCCGCAGGTAACCATCGCCTAGGATAGCTAGAAAAGACATAGGGGATATAAAAACCGTGCATCATTTGTCCCTTATGTCCCTTTTCCGCAGTCCCTTAGGTCTCTTTCGTCCCTTTGGTCCCTTGTCCCTTACGTCCCTTTTTTAGCTTAAAATTCGTTGATGCGGTCGATCATAAGGCGAACTAAGCCATATTTTCGACGTGTGTGCAAGAAGGCTATCCTCGGGAGATCGAGATGATCGGTTTCTGATTCAAACGCCGCGCGTTGTTCGATCTTGCCTTCGACAATAAGAGGCTTGAATTCTTCGTTAAGAGCGGCAATTTGCTCTGGAGTGAGAGGCTTTTTAATGCGTATCACTAAGTAATTTTGCACATAGCGATAGGAATGGAAGCGCTTGTAAAATTTCTCTACGTGCTCTACCGCAGCTTCAGCAGTTGGGGCCATGTAATAAAGGTGCTTATCTTCTGGCGATATCATGCCGCGCGCTAGCAGGTTTTCATCCACATAGGTTTCCCAGGCCGGCCAGTAGGTTCCACCTTCGCCTTCAAGAAGGACCACAGGAATGATATTTGATTTGCCCGTCTGCATGAGAGTTAAGCACTCATTCATCTCATCATGCGTGCCATAGCCGCCAGGGAAAACAGCTACGGCGTCAGCGTGGCTTAGGAACATGAGTTTGCGCGTGAAGAAGTAGCGGAAGTTGATGAGTTTTGGGTCTCCCTTCATCACCTGATTGGTAGTCTCTTCAGCGGGTAAGTGAATGGCTAGACCAAAAGAACCTTCGGCTTGGCTGCCTTCGTGGCCTGCTTTCATGATACCATCCGCTGCGCCTGTAATGCACATCCAATCTTGCTCTGCCATCAAAAAGGCCAAGTGACGTGCTTGAATGTAATCGGGATGAGTCTCGGGAGTCCGTGCAGAACCGAAAACGCTGATGCAGCGCGCATTAGGGTAGTCGTTGAAGATGCGATATGCGTAGCGCATTTCCTTGAGACAGCGATTGATCAACTTTAATTGGCCAATGTCGTGACCCTCAAACAGCAGCTTTAGGGCTGTTTGCATCATTTCTACAGCTAAAACGCCTGCAGGTGAGTTCGGGTCAGCACCACACTCTTGTACAAGATGGTGAATGCTTTCAATGGTGGCGTGATCTTTTATATGTTTGCTATCCATGATCTACACTTTTGCAGATCGTCACATAAAAAGACAATGGTGGACGAAGAGGACAAGACATACGGACCTTGTCCACAACGTCAATTTATTACGAGCTCACGAAAGAAGCCTTCGCAGGTCGTAGGTTTTATCAATGGTTGCATTTAGATCTTGGCACTTTGTTGACCACCTTTGATAGCTATCCTCAAGATCTTGAGCATCTGTGGCGCGATTTAAATCTTCCATCCCGCTTGATGACCTTTTGAAGTAATATTAGGCTGACCGACGCTGCTCTGTTAGCCACATGTCTTTAATTTTATATATTTCCATCCTCCTCCGCGTCTTCGCGTCTCTGCGCAATCTGCGTTAAAAAGAAATCCACACACTGTTTTTGCATGATGTGCGTTTCAATAATTTTCAACGCAGAGGCGCAGAGACGCAGAGGAGGATAGTGGTCTGCAATGGGTCTTCGACCCCTATTTCTCACTTGGTAATGCTTTAAAAAACGAAAATAAATACGAAAAAAAATATTTTGCCGTTTTAAAAAATATTTGTATTTTTTTAATTTTCAAATTTTATATAGATGATTTTGGTCAGAATAAGGCTCATAAAAGTGATGGTAATGTCGTTTTTTAAGCTTTAGAGACAAATTTATTTTTATTGACACACCACTCCCATACTAGGAAAAAAAAGATGCGTATGAAAACATTTTTGTTCAAATCGCTGTATCTAACATGCTTTTTTAGTACTTTTAGTTCTTTGGCAGAATCTTCAAATATCGATTTTAGTGGTCCTACAAGCGTTGAATTTAAAGCTGCTTATTTTAGGCCATCCAATGATTTTGTGAAGGAAATCTACTCTAATGGATGGGTTGATTATGGATTTGAATTTTCTAAGATGATCACGACAGACAATAATTTGGCAATTTGGGGTGGCGTCAATTGGTATAGGACTAAAGGGCATGCGGCTTGCTGCGGAGATATTATTGTATCAAAAAGTAAAACTAGCATCTCTGTTGTTCCTTTTAGTCTAGGATTAAAATATTTTATGCCTGTACCTCAAGTTTACAATGCAAATTTATATCTAGGTGCCGGCATTAGTACTGCCTTTGTGCGTATCAAAGATGATTCTGAATTTGTAAAGGCGAAACTTTCGAAAAATGGTGCATTTGGATGGGTACTAAAGTCAGGAATTCAATATTTTTTTCGTAACAATGTATTTATCGATGTTTTTGCTGATTATGTTTTTCAGGAAGTCAATTTTAAGCGTGGGAACGGAAATGTGGCAAATTTTAGTGCTAGTTTAGATGGTCTTAAACTAGGTGTTGGGTTGGGTTTAAATTTTTAAACTTAGAATAGGTTTATCAAATGTTTAGTGGAAATTTCTTTAGAAAGTCTTCTTCGTTTGTATTCTCATTTGCAGCATTATTTTTCACAGTTTTCTGTTCCTTTTTGCAGGCTGCTACCGGTAATATTGCTGGAGAGGTCGAGGATGCTTTTTCAAGTAGCCCCGTTCCTAATGCGACCATCGTCGTTTTACTGAATAACGTGCAGGTTGCGACGACTACCACTGACATCAATGGTAACTACACGGTGGCAAATCTAGACACTGGAAGTTACACAGTAAGGGCGAGCGCCACGAATTACCAAACCGCCATCCAGGGGGTTACGGTACAAGCCAACGTGACGACCCCTGCAGATTTTATTCTTCAACCGGATCCAGGCAACTTGACAGGCCACGTCATCAATGCCTCCACAATTGCCCCCATTCCTGGCGCAACGATTAATGTCTTCCAGAACAATATCCTAATTGCGACGACTACAACTGATGGAAGTGGCGGCTATACCATTTTAGGTCTACCTGAAGGAAGTTACTCAGTAACTGCAAGTCATATCAATTTCGGAACGGTCGTATTGGGAGTAAGCATTTTACCCAATCAAACCAGTTTGCTTAATTTCTTCCTTCCCGTTCAATCGAGCACTATTGCGGGTCAAGTAACCCTGGCCAATACGGCGACCCCTGTTGTAGGGGCTGTGGTGAACGTCTTTCAAGGTGCCATATTAGTTAACTTTAGTGTGAGCGATTCAAATGGAAATTATTCCATTTCAGGCATTCAACCTGGAAGTTATAGCGTTCGAGCCAGTGCCCTCAATTTACAGACTGATGTTCAAGGAGCGGTTGTTCAAGCGGGCCTTACAACGACGATCAACTTTGGACTTTTTCCTGCCGAGAGTGCAATTGCGGGTCAGGTATCAAATATCACGACGGGCTTGCCTATTGCTGGTGTGATCATTGAAGTTACGCAAAATAACGTGCCAATTGGCTCCGCGATAACGAATGTTAATGGAACTTATACCGTCCCATCGCTTTTCCCAGGCAATTTTATTGTGGTGGCTCATATTATCAACTATCAAACGGAAACAAAAGCAGCGACTGTTCAATTTAGTCAAACGACACCTGTAGACTTCACACTTACAGCTGATCCTGGGGCACTTATGGGTCAGGTAGTAGATGCCTCTAATGGAAATCCTATAGCTGGAGCTGTGGTTGAAGTTTTGAATGGCGCTATTATCGTTGCCACGGGTGTGACAGACAATAATGGTAATTACGTCATACTCTCACTAGCGCCGCCTGGAGACTATATTGTAAGAGCGAGCGCGACCAACTACCAAACCGCTGTTCAAGGGGCTGTCATTGTGTCTAACCAGACCACTACTGCCAATTTTGCCTTGCAGCCAATGCCTGGACGGATCTCCGGGACGGTCATTGATGCGGTCACGAGCGCAGTGATACCCGGAGCAACTATAAATATCTTACAGGGTATTCAACTTATCGCCACAACGTTAACGGATGCGGCTGGAAACTACCTAGTATCCAATCTCGCACCAGGAACCTATACAACTAATGCTAGCGCCCCAAATTATGGAACAGTTATCCAAGGAGCCATCGTTCAATCGAACGTGACAACTATTGATAATTTTGCCCTACAACCAATGTCTGGGCAGATTTCAGGGAATGTCATAGATGCAGTCACGAGTGCCGTTATACCTGGGGCAACCATTAATATCCTACAGGGTGTGCAGCTGATCGCCACAACGCTAACAGATGCAGCTGGAAATTACACAGTATCCAATCTTGTTCCAGGGATCTATACCACTAACGCCAGCGCTCCTAATTATGCTACAGTTATTCAAGGAGCCATCGTTCAATCGAACGTGACAACTATTGATAATTTTGTGCTCACGCCTACTCCCGGAGTGATTGCTGGTCAGGTTATAGACGCGACGACAAGTGCTCCAATAGCAGGCGCTACTGTGAATATTTTGCAGGGCCTTCAGTTAATTGCTTCAACCGTAACAGATGCATCCGGCAACTATATTGTGCCCAATATTGCTCCCGGGACTTATATCACCAATGCAAGCGCTCCCAATTATGGAACTGTTGTTCAAGGAGCCATTGTCCAATCTAACCAGACAACAATCAATAACTTTGCTCTCCAGCAAAGCCCTGGGCATATTGCAGGTCAAGTCATTGATGCGAACACAAGTGCTCCCATACCAGGGGCAACTGTTCAGGTTCTGCAAGGTATTCAGTTGATTGCATCTACTTTGACAGATGCGGCTGGTAACTATCTTGTACCCAACCTTGCTCCCGGGACTTACTCAACTAATGCTAGCGCTACCAATTATGGAACAGTGGTTCAGGGAGCCATCGTTCAATCCAACCAGACGACGATAGATAATTTTGCCCTTCATCAGAATCCTGGGCAAATTTCGGGTCAAGTGATAGATGCCGTGACAAGTGCGCCTATCGCGGGAGCAACTGTTAACGTTTTACAAGGCATTCAGCTGATTGCCTCAACGTTGACAGATGCATCTGGTAACTACCTAGTGTCTAATCTTGCTCCAGCCACTTATGCAACAAATGCGAGTGCACCCAATTATGGGACGATTATTCAAGGGGCCATTGTTCTCCCTAATACGACAACGGTAGATAATTTTGCGTTGCAGCCTAATTCTGGAAGTATTTCAGGTCAGGTCACTGATGCGACTACAGGTGCTTTCATACCAGGGGCAACGATAAACATCTTTCAAGGTGTTCAGTTGGTTGCTTCAACTTTGACAGACGCATCGGGAAACTATCTTGTACCCAACCTAGCACCGGGAATCTACGTTGCTAATGCCAGCGCATTGAACTATGGAACTGTTATTCAAGGTGCTGTTGTTCAATCTGGTCTGAACACTTTTGCCAATTTTGCGTTACCTTCAGAGCCTGGGGCCATCGTGGGTCATGTCACTGATATCGCGACCACTGCGCCTATTCCTGGTACTACTATAGACGTGTTGTTCGGGGGGGTATTGGTTAGCTCCGTGCTCACAGATTCCAATGGGGATTACAGCATACCTGGTTTGAGTCAAGGCAACTACTCAGTTAGAGCAGCAGCTTTTGGCTACCAGACAGCTCTCCAACTAGCTGCTGTTACGTCTAACCAAACTACGATCGTTAACTTTGACCTCCAAAACCAGCCCGGCGGTATCATTGGCAATGTCACTGATCAGACTTTGTTACCTATTGTTGGTGCTACTGTCGATGTTTTTCAAGGGGATTTGCTGATTGCCTCGACTCTTACGGATTCCAACGGCAACTATGTTATTCCATCCTTAGGGCCAGGAGACTATTCAGTGATAGCTAGCGCGCCAGGTTTTCAACTCCTGGTACATCCGGCAACTGTTCAAGCAAACCATCCTACCGTGGTAGACTTTATTCTGCTAACAGGTCCGGGCACACTTGTGGGTCATGTTTATGATATCGAAACGAATTTGCCAGTTGTTGGCGCAATAGTGAATGTTTATGATGGGGCGGGATTGGTGGCTGCCTCACTCACCGACAATAGCGGGGCTTATTCTATCCCTTCATTAGCCCCTGGAAGTTACAGTGTGAGTGCTGCCGGATTCAAATATCATATCATTTTTCAGACGGCGAACATATTCGCAAATCAAACTAGCGTATTGGATTTTTATCTACTCGATCCCCCAACTCCGCCCTTAGACGTGGTGGGCCAGGTGTTATGCGTTTCGTTTTTAACGCAAACGGACTGGATCCACAGGCTAGAATGGTTGCCTAGTACAAGCATAGGGGTTGTTTACTATCTTGTTCTTCAAGATGGGGTTTTAATTGCGACGATACCGTCTGACCAGCCTCTAAGCATTGTTCTTCACAATCAACGAGCATACATATCAGTTACTTATACCATAATAGCGGTCAACTCTTTGGGCGAGCAAAGCCAAGGAGCAACCATTATCTTGTAGGGAATGTTGTGGAAGGGGGTGGACGAAGTGGACTTAGAAAGGCTGTGTTTATGCGCGATGTAGATGGCAAGTCAATGCTGTCAACTTAAAGAACATATTTACCACGCCAATTCGACAAAGTAGCGCTAAATGTTCTGTTACACGTTGTAGCGCCGCTTCGCCGAAGCGGCATTAACAAAGGTTTATTTTAAGTTGACTGCATTGGATGGCAAGTCGGGTTTTAAAGGCAGTTGACTGAGCGGCTAGCTGGGATCCAACAGCCCAGAAGCTACAGAAAGCAAAACTAAAACCCCGTTGGGCGCCGCTTTGCTAATGTTGGAGTGCTGTTTTGCCTATTGGGCAAATGCGTCCGCAGACTCCAATGGGAGATTAACCAATTCTTGCCGACGAGGATCCCTAGAATCCCATAGAATGAGGCTGTGTTGACGTAAGAAATCCTGATAATCCAACCTTAATTCTTTTAGGCTTGCCCGCGCCACATTAGTGAGCTTTAATTCGGTCTTTTTTGATGTGCCCGAAGCTTGCTTTCTTTGGCAATATTTTGGACTCCAGAGCGAGCAGGCTGTACCATTTGATCGTGTGTTCGACTTCGTGATCCCACGAATTGGTCCAAAACGGATGGTAATATCAAATACCAAGCGAGCAATTTGAAAGCTCTTAAGTCTGCGATATCCGCCATGCTTTGGGATTAAGTTTTCTGCCATGTTGACGCTCTGTTTGGATATTGCAAAAACAATTATTTCAAACTATCCACTTCGTCCATACATTGCCATTTAATACATAATTAAATATTATGTAATAATATATATGGAGTAACTATGGAATATGAAAAAGCTTTAGAAGAAGTATCTTCTATAATAGTTAATTCAATGGAGCCCGAGCTTAGACCCTGATTGCTACCAAAACTTCATCTAGCGCTCATAGCGATATATCAG
>CAYTFC010000027.1:0-32105 GCA_964436955.1 uncultured bacterium
CCATCTCAAAATAGGCGTGGGCCCTTTCCAAGTAGGCATCTTTATTAGATGGATTCAGCTTGATCGCAGTGTTTAGCTCCTCCACAGCTTCTTTATGAAGAAATAAGTCATTATAGACTCGACCTTGAACAAAATGTGATGTCGCTAGACACCAATCTGGCGCATTAGCATTTTCACCAGGTAATAATTTCAGTAAACACTCATCAGAGATTTCTTTACTTGGCTTTGGTACAAGTGGAGGCGGCGATTCATCAAGTTCTTCGAACCGAAAATCCTCAACGGTACTCTTTGTACTGATAATGGGATTGCAAACTGGACAGATTCTGGCATTCGATTCCCACTCATTATAAAGACTTTCAATGAAGGTAAGTTCAGCTTGCAGCTCTGACACGGCCTCAGCTTGAAGGGCCTGAGCGTAGAGCTCTCGAAAAAATGGCGCTAGGTCATCAAGAATATCCATGAGTCCATTTTCAATTTTGCGACTTTCAACTTGATTAAAGTTGTCCTTTGCAAATTGTATAATGTCCTGAGACACCATGTAGTAGTCTGAAAAATGGAAACATGTGGAGCAGATTGCTTTGTGCAGAATGTACTTTAGATTGGAAAGATACCAGGATCGAATCATAAATTTTTGGGCGAGAGTCCTTTCTGTTTCTACACGCTGTAAAGGGGTAGAGCGAACGAGCTCTTGAAATCGTATCGTAGCAAGATTGCTTATAGTTAATGCCAAAGAAGAGCATTCCGGCCAAAATAGCTTCGCCGCAGCATGCTTCTTAACGTAACCTATTTGCTTCTTTAGAAAAGGAAAATCATTTTTATATAGAAACTGAAGATATCCCGCATAAACGGGTAAATCCGTATCGCAATGCCAGCACGTTTCTAGACCCGTGGTCGGTAAGTGCCGAAAATCGATGCCTCGATGGTTTTTATTGGTAAAAAAAGGCTTATATGTATCCCATGTCGCCGACCAAAAACAATTTAAGCATAGCTGTGAAGAGTGGTAAATGTAGTAATCATCTCCGTCCTCATCCCATTCATCGGGATCCTGATCATCATCAATAGGATTGCCATAATATCTATATTCACGATGCGCATGTGCATCCGCGCTTATAGAGCATGCTAAAAAGACCCAAACGAGCGATAGATAGCGTAAAAGCATAGAGGCCTCATTCTTTAAAAAAAGTTATAAGGGACCATGCCTAACAAACAAAATATTTACAAGCTGTAAATGATAATATTAACTTCGCCAAGCGAAGGGAATGACATCTGCAAGGTCCTTAGAAGAGTGCCGAAGCATCATCAACCGATCAAAGCCGACCGCTACACCGCAACAGTCGGGAAAACCGCTTTCGAGTGCTTTTAAAAAGGCTTCGTCAATAGGCAGCTCTTCCTTTCCCAAAGCTTTTCTTTGCGCATTGTCTGCTATAAAACGCTGGCGCTGCTCCTTGGGATCTGCTAGCTCATGATAGCCATTAGCTAGCTCAACACCTTTGTAGTACACCTCAAAACGCTCAGCGACGGGTTCATCTCCACAATAACGAGTTCTGGCAAGTGCTGCTTGTGTTGCGGGATAATAGGCTAACGCGCACAAGCCTTCACTGCCTAGCTGCGGCTCTATTGTGATGCCCAAAATATAGTTTAAGAGGTTATCTCGGTCTTCATCTGCTGTTTCAGTGCCCTTGCCGGCCAAGTAGCGACGTAAATCGTCGTCTGTTGCCGTGACATAATCAATTCCTGCATAACGTTTAAAGGCATCGCGATAGCTTATAATGGAACTGGGAAGGTTTCCGACAAAAACTCGAATGAAGTCCAACGTTTCACTGATAAGATCGGTAAACGTCATCCCAAGACGATACCATTCCGCCATCATGAACTCAGGATTGTGGCGCGCGCCGACTTCTCCATCTCGAAATACATGGGAGAGTTGATAAATATCGCCCATGCCTTCCACGATAAGGCGCTTCATACCATATTCTGGAGAACTATGCAGATAGCAGCGTTCTTTACCTGCATAAAGAGCTGCTACAAGATCGATGTTTACATCGATTGCCGCCCCACGACTCATGATAGGACAATCGACCTCAAGAATTTTACGTTCGGCAAAGAACGCACGTGCCGCGGCCAACATATTACCACGGTCACGTAAGCGATCGATGCGGTTAAGAAACACGTGAAACGTACTCGCCTGTGCGTGTATCGACCTTGATAACCTCGCCTTCATCCACAAAAATAGGCACCTGTACTTTGGCGCCTGTTTCCAATACCGCAGGTTTCATCACGCGGCCAGATGCCGTATCGCCACGTACACCAGGATCGCACTGAGTGATGCGCAATTCCATGAATGTTGGAGGCTCAAGGGTAATAGCCGACCCTTTGTAGAATACGATGTCGTAGACTTGATCTTCCAACAGCCACTGGTCTTGTTCGCCAATGTTCTCGTTAGGTAATTTGATTTGATCGAAAGAAACGTCGTCCATAAACACCACGCCATCGGGCTCGCGATACAGCATGCGACGCTTCGTTTCCTCGATATCCGCGATATCTAACTTTTCTCCCGATTTGAAGGTACGCTCTAGAACACGGCCATTTAACAGATTTTTCAGCTTAATCCGGTTAAACGCTTGTCCTTTACCCGGCTTAACGAATTCATTGGAAACAATGTTATAAGGCTGATCTTCTACTTCAACCTTCATGCCCGGGCGTATATCGGTGGTGCTCACTTGCGCCATAAAAGCTAATCCTTCCTAAATGTCGGTAATTAAAGAGTAAATCTTAGCATCTAAAGTTGCAATTCGTCTAGGAAAAACAAGATAAATAGGATGACCTTTGTCGGCAGGACAATGGACGGCGTTAGCCTAAAAAAGGGACGTAACGGACAAAATGCGCGATTTCTTCTGTCTTTTACGTCCCTTTTCCGAAGTCACTTGGGTCTTTTCCGTTCTAGAATGTACAATTTTGCTTTAAAAATGGGCTCTCGCTATGTTGAACCAAACGGAGTATGCCATGTGGTTTAGAGAGTTTAAGGATTATCCTATCGATACCCCCCTAAGGAAAAACAAGTTAGAACCTGGAAAAGGGCTCGTGGGTTGCGAGATGCACGACCTCATGGGTTGGGGTAATCAAATTCACGAACCGCCTAAGCCTCATCAAGGAATTATTACCACACTCCTCCATATATTTTTTGGCGGAGAGGGCAAAAAGAAATGACTCAGAATATTCGCAAGAAAGGCTCGCATACTTGGGATATTACGGTGAATTATCACCGCTGTCCAAAATGTGGTGCGATTCAGGAAAGCCGTGAAGATTACCAAAATCGTTTCGGGAAATATTTTAAAGATCTCAAATGTCTGCGTTGTCACAAAACCTTCACCATTCAAAAACGAGCACGTCACACCTTTGGTCCATTTTTTGATTGATTAGGAGGGAGTTGTGGAAGGAGTTAGCGAAAGTGATTTGATACATCAAGAAAAGATTGCTCAAGATACACTCGAACGCTATGGTGGCTCCGATCATCGGGCCTACCAACCCTATGTTCTTCTAACCAACTTCCCGCAGTATGTGCAGTATTTCGCTGAATCGCGCAAAGTACCCATCCACGAAGGGTCCATGTTCAAAGTCGCCCATAGTCCTGCAGAAGGGATTAGCATTCTGGACTTTAAAATTGGCTCCCCCGCCGCCGCTCTCGTGGTCGATCTATGCGCTTATCTCCCAATTAAGGCCACGTGCGTATTAGGGATGTGCGGAGCTCTAAGGCGAAGCTACCGTGTTGGTGACTATTTTGTGCCCGTAGCGAGCATTCGTGGGGAAGGGACTTCAGATTTTTACTTTAGCCCGGAAGTTCCGGCCTTGGCTAATTTCATTGTGCAAAAAATGGTCACCAATATCTTAGATGCGGAGCACACTCACTACCATATCGGCATTACCCATACGACGAATAAACGCTTTTGGGAATTTAATGCCGATTTCAAAAAACGCCTCCAAGCCAACAGAGCTCAAGCAATTGAAATGGAATGTGCTACGCTGTTTATGGCGGGTTATCATCATAAGCTTCCGGTAGGTGCCTTGCTTCTTATTTCAGACTTACCCCTTAATCCTGACGGAATCAAAACCAAAAAGCATTCCGAACAAATCTTCAAAGAATATACCGCTGATCATGTGGAAAAAGGCGTCAAAATCATGTTCGCCGTGGATGAGAGACTCCGTAACACGGATAAAGGAGTTTTCCGCGGAAAACGCCGCCGTTTTGAAACTAAGATTGATCCTCAGCCAGGCCCTTTAGTAGAACCTCCTCCTCAGAATTAACAGTTAAAAATTAATATAAATTCCTGTTATAATTAATTTATTAAGTTGATTATAAAAGGATGTCAATATGGGATCTGACTATAGTAATTATCATTTAAAATCAAATGAACAATATAAAATTAGTAAAAACGACGAAATAGTCAAGCTACCCAAAAAGACTGGGGGCATTAAGGGCCAGATCACTAAATTAGTCAATCTAGTGTTGGGGTCGACTAATGTCGGAAAAATCATAACTTTGGTTAGCGAAAAAGTTCAAAAGATGACAATCAATAACAAAACGGACGCTGATGCGTTGATCACATTGAAAAATGGAATTGAGAAAACATATCGTAGAACCAACAAGGTTTCTCGCTTTATAAATGGAAAACTAGGCAGCGGAACAAACATTAAACAAGAGAAGGAAAAGCTTCTCGATAATGTTTATCACTCGCTAGAACACCATTTCTTCGGTCAAAGTGAACCAAATTCAAAGATCACGCAGAGTCAACGGCATAGGCTCGATACAATTAATGAGCTTTTATCCAAAACGGATCCGAACAACGCTGATTTAGCGTCTCTCGATGAGCATATTAGTAATCATTTAGAACGACTTGTGGAACATCAACTAAACAGTCTATTGTACGAAGGGGGAGTCTCGCAAGCAGAGTATAAAAAAAATCCAGACAAACATACAGCTATAACAAGCAATCTTGAAAGTACGAAAGAAAATTTGGGACTCACGAAGGATGCCGTGTTGCAGAAATTGGCTGTCAAAGGATATCCCGCCGCACAATTAAGCGCCGCTAGATCACTTGAATCCAAGGGGCCTGGGGGAGCACTATTGAGGCATAGCAACAACAAAAAAGGCGAGTCCGTGGTGGATAGCCTGTCTCCCGACGCTTTAAACATGTATACAAAAGCAGCCAGCAGCGGAAACTTGAGCGCACAATTACGCCTAGAAACCGCCTTTCGTAAGGAAGCAAATGAGGCTATTGATCCCTCCAAAGCGAATAAATTTAAGAGCGAGGCACATAATTGGGCCGTCAAAGCAGCCGTGCAGAACAAGGATGACAGCGCCTGGATGAGAATGGCAAATGACATACGCACCGGCTATGGCGTAGCTAAGAATTTAGATGCAGCTATCGCAAATTACCGTGCAATCAAAGAGACCAGTTCAAATCCCGCCGATCGCACAGAAGCTACTATGCAACTAGGCGTATTAGCAGAGCAGGCCTCTAACAGGGACGAAGCTAAAAGCCATTATCAAGCCGCTACTAAGATGGGGCATCCCGAAGCGCAGGCCGGTGTTGAGCGGATGGAGCGGTCCATCTATGAGACAGCTGCCAAGGCGGGCGATATCAATGCCATGCAAAAGGCTGCTGAATACAAAGCGGAGGGTAAAGGTGGACCACAGGATATACCAGGGGCAATAGCCATGTATATAGCACTGGCCTCTGCCGATACTACTCAGGCTGGCCCCGCCCTAATGAAAGCTGCCCAGTTGACCGAAGCCAAGGAAGGACTAAGGGGTAATCAAATTCAAAAAGGTGCCATCGAAGCTTATAAATCTGCAGTTGAATCAGGTTCAGACGAAGCTGCTGCCTACCTACTAGACGCCGTTCGCGAAGAACGCATTCCACCGAGTTTGGCAAACACCGCAGATCTGAAAGAATGGAGCAAACTGGGAATGGGTGCCGTCCTACAAAAAGCCGCCTCGGGTGAGCTATCACCAAATCAAGCTCAACGTGTTCTGATTCAAGTTGCCGAGACCACACCACCAGCAGCAGCATTAGGTAAAAAATTCGCCGCAGATACCACGGCCGTAAAAGACTCATTTGCAAAATTAAGCGGACCAGAGAAACAAGTCATTACTAATCTCGTAAAAATTGCAAATGCAGCTGGAAATGAAGGACCAAACTTTCTAGCCCGAGCATTAGCTGGAACAGTTATCCAAGCAGACACAAAATTAGCTAGGGCGCTCATGGAAGCTACCAGCTTGGAAGCTGCACCCCTAAACAACCCAGAACTTCAACGAGCCTCCGCCACATTGGCCTATTGTCTAGATAGCATTATTGAAGGACTAAGAACTGACGCAAAGCAATTGGATGGGATATTCCGGCTTGCGAGTACCGGAACCTCTACACAACTACAAGAGCGAATAGAGAACACCGTCCAAGCAGCGAACGCAGAGAATAAACCCATTACAGCTGACCTAATCGCAACCGCGAAGGGAAGTCTGCAGATAAACTATAATGATATTGGAGACGTAGCTAAACGAGCTATTCGCGATCTCAAGTCGCCTCTTCTCAACAAAGAGGTCTACCTAAGTATCGCTAATATAGCTGCTGACGGTTCGGATGAGAAGATTGCAGAAGCCCTGGGGGAAAAACTAAAGATGCTCGGCGCGGAACAAAAAACTGTGCTACAGCAACTTCTAACCGGCTTGAATCAGGTCCTGGAAAGGGAAGATGACACTAGAATGACAGCAAGGAACCTCGCCGTTGTCTGGGCTCCAAATGTGTTTATCATACCGGATGGTCGCGATCCAATGAGTGCAATGAAAGACGTTGGAAATACAAATAAATTCTTCGAAATCATGATTAAATACCCCAATATCGTACTGCCATAGTTGTTTTCCCAACGACCCAATGTTATAGGTTGGCTGAACAATGAGGGAATTAAATGGCAGGATTCTCCGACTTTCGGCTAAAACCCAACGAACGATGGATCGTACGAGATGGACATAACCTGGAAAAAATACCACTTAATAGCAAGGGGCCATTCGGCCGCCTAACAGATTGGACCAGTGGAGCCAGTCGTCTCAGCTCTATACTTACCGTTGTCGCCAAAAAGACCGATAAAATCGATGTTAACAACCGCAAGGAAGTCGAAGCTCTGGTCAATCTCCGCAAAAGCGTCGAACTTTGCTACGGTCGTAGCGGCCGTTTGGCTGTCTGGGTGGACCGCCTCTTACATCATGGAAGTACAGCCGCAAAAAAAGAAAAAGTGATCACAGCTATTTATGAAAAGCTGAGGTCCCATTTTTTTGGAGTAGACCAGGCCAACATAGTGGAAAAAGTGGGTGACTGGAAGAAAACTGAGCGCCGCGCTTTAGATACCGTGTACACCATACTATCAAGTTTAAACCCCACGGAAAAAGATCTTGAAAAGCTAGAAGACGCCATCTCATTCTTACAGCCAACATTGAGTGAACGAAAAATCTGGTACACAGAAATGGCCAATCTTGGCTACGCCACAGCAGCCTATCGCCTAGCCCAATATTATGAAACTGGACTAGCTGGTAAAGCATTAGCGAACGCTGAGTATGCGCTCAAATCCTATGAAGATGCCGCTCAACGAGGAAGCATCCCCGCAATGATCCATTTGGAGCACTCATATCGAAAAGGGAACGAGAATCTGGGGATTGCCAGAAACGACCAGCACGCCCATCATTGGGCTGTGAGGGCCAGTTCAAAAAGCAATGCCGCCGCCTTAAGCGTGGCGCTGGATTTGATTAAAGGCCTTGGCATCGAAAAAAATGCAGAGCTCGCACAAACGAAACTACTTGCTCTCATCGATTCAGGCACTCCCCTATACCAGTCCAAAGCAGCCTATTACGCAAGTGAAAACACAGACGAATCAGCAGCTCGAGAATTGCTACAAGACGCTCTGAAAGGCCTTGGGATTACAATAGATGACGATGCAGATATTACACGGGCTAGATATGAACTTGGACGCTATCTTTTTAAAGCCGGGGATACCGAATTATCTACTCTCCTTTATACCAAAACGATAAAAACAGGAATCGAAGCCGTAAAGAGAGGCGATGTCGAAGCAGCAGAATGTCTCATCGAAATTGATCGTGACGAACCCCATCTTGTGGCAACAGTACCCGAGCAGATGAAAACAGCTTACCGGGAACTAGGCTTGGGAGCACTATTGGGGTCTGAAGCCTCGTTAGCGCAGGCTAGAAAACTATCGCCAGCCAAAGCTAAAGCCACATTGGAGTGGATGGCGGATAAGTATCAAGGAGCGCCAATCGGTGCCGATCTCGCCGCTACAATAACAGATTTCACTCCTGAAGCCGTACGACAAGCGTTTGACGAACTCGACGAAGATCAGCAAGCACGCATAAAGCATTTGATTACCATTTCGTATGCCTTGCATCCTGAAGGAACAATTACCGAGCACGATCATCAATTGCTCGCTGGAGCACTGTTTGGACCCGTGCATGCAAGTGAATCGCTCATCTCCATTGCGCGTATCCTCACAGACTTTTAGAGAATTTTCGTATACTTAGAATTTCGTTACGAAGCACATCATGGATATAACCATTGGTGGCTACAATACGTCCAGACTCAAGGTCCAACTGCTCATTATCATAGTCTGAAACCCTGCCACCAGCCTCTTCGACGATCACAACGCCAGCCGCCATGTCCCAAATTTTGATGCCATGTTCCCAATATCCATCCAGACGACCCGCCGCCACATAACACAAATCCAAAGCCGCAGCGCCTGCTCGTCTAACCCCTTGGCACCGATCGGTGATATGACAGAACTCTTTGTAGTTATTATTCGGATTGTTGCGGCGATCATACGCAAATCCGGTTGCTAGAAGGCTTTTCTCCAAATTGTCGTTTTCCGAAACGCGAAGTTTTTCTCCATTTAAAGTGGCTCCTAAACCTCTAGCAGCACAAAAAAGCTCATTTAAAATGGGATTGTACACGACTCCTACAATTGGAGCTCCGCGATAGATCAAGCCAATCGACACACACACCATAGGATACATATGCGTGTAGTTCGTGGTGCCATCCAAAGGGTCTACCGCCCATAGATAATCGTTTTCACGAGTTCCCTGCAAACCGCCTTCTTCTCCCAAGAAGTTATGATCGGAAAAGCGGTCCTGCAATGTTCCGATAACTGCTTCTTCTGATTCGGCATCAGCTTCAGTGACTAAATCCCAACAAGCGGTTTTATGCTCGATTTTCTTAAGCTTTCCCCAATAGCGAACCAATACTTCTCCGCCTGCATGCGCAGCTTCAACAGCGCCCTCTAGATAGTCCTTCAGATGCGCGGGATGGTAGTTGTTAGACATTTTTACTTTCCTTCTTGGAACTGAAATTCTTTCTTGAGGGCTTGTATGACAAACGTCTCTAATTCCACTGGTGATCGGGGATGTTTAATCAAAAACTGCTTTGTGGTAACCGTTTTGCCTTTCTGCTGCTCAGCAGTCAAGAATAGCTTGTCCAACTTCAGCAACGTAAAGCCATGACGCCCTGCATACACACGCAAGCGCGTAAGGTGATATAGCCATTTTGCAGGCTCTGGAGGCGGCCCAAAGCGATCTTTAAGCTCATTCCAAAGCTCCGATACTTCTTCCCATGACAGAGCTTCACCCAGCCTTTGATAGATTTCCATGCGCAGGCTGGTTTCGTTGACATAATCCTCAGGCAACCGTGCGTCGATGGGCATTTCAATTTTGGTATCCACCAACACGCTGGAAATATCTCCTTGCAGCGCTTGAATTGTACGTCGCAACATTTTGCAATAGAGATGGAATCCTATAGCAGATACATGACCGGATTGTTCGGTCCCTAGGATATCTCCAGCGCCACGAATTTCTAGATCGCGCATGGCAAGCTTCATCCCACCGCCGTAGCCGCTGGTTTCTTGAAGGGCAGCTAAACGTTTTAGGCTAAGTTCTGGCAGGGAACGCATTTTAGGAACCAACAAATAAGCGTAAGCCCGACGATTCCAGCGGCCAACACGTCCGCGCAATTGATACAAATCCGCTAAACCAAAGCGATCGGCACGATCGACTAAGATGGTATTGGCGTTAGGAATATCAATACCATTTTCAACAATGCTCGTCGCAACCAAAATATCCGCACGGCCACTTTTGAAGGCATGGAAAACGTCATCCAGCTCTTCGCCATCCATTTGCCCATGACCAACTACAATACGTGCGTTTGGTAAAAGCCTCTTAATACGCGCTGCGTATTCAAAGATGCTCTCAACACGGTTATGGATGACATAAGCCTGCCCATCGCGCGCTAATTCACGCAACAGCGCATTTTTCAGCACTTCATCGGCATCTTCAGTAAGGATTGTCTTTATGGGCAGACGGTCTTGTGGAGGAGTGCTAATAACCGACATATCCCGAACGCCCACGAGAGACATATATAGCGTTCGAGGAATAGGTGTCGCGGTTAGCGTGATGCAATCGACACTGGACTTGACCTTCTTGAGGTGCTCTTTGGCTTTCACTCCAAAACGCTGTTCCTCATCGATAAGAACGAGTCCCAAATTCTTAAAAATAACATCTTTGCTGACAATTCGATGCGTACCAATCAGAATGTCAATGGTGCCAGCCGCGACAGCTTCAATGGTTTCTCGCTGCTCTTTGGCGGTGCGAAAACGCGACAAGACTCCAATACGGACAGGAAAGTTAGCCATACGTTCGCAGAACGTATCGTAATGCTGCATGGCCAATACGGTGGTGGGAACTAGGACCGCAACCTGCTTTTCGCCGTCTAACACGGCTTTAAAAGCAGCACGCATAGCTACTTCAGTCTTGCCATAGCCCACATCACCACACACCAGACGGTCCATAGCTTTGTTGGAGGTCATATCCTTCTTGATGTCCGCAATGGCACGTAGCTGATCTTCGGTCTCAGCAAAAGGGAACTCTTCTTCAAAGTCTAAAACATCAGCGCTGTCTTCGTTATAGACAAATCCGCCCTTGACTTCGCGCTTAGCATAAACTTGCAGTAACTCGGCAGCATAGCCCATGATCGCACGTTCTGTCTGCTGTTTCACCGTCTTCCAGCGTGTACTGCCTAGGGTATGGAGACGTGGTTTTTCTTCGTTTGCCCCAATATATTTACTAACAAGGTGTGCTTGATTCAAAGGCACAAATAGACGAGCATTATCGGCATACTCAAGAATCATGAACTCAGTTTCGATACCGACATGATTCATGCGTTTTTCTAGGCCGAGGAAGCGTCCAATACCATTATTTAAGTGAACAACCGAGTCTCCCGTAGCCACTTCAAAGACTTCTGTAGGCGGCGTATGGTAAGTACTGCGCAGTTTCTGCCTACGAATTTTGTAGCGATGCGTGAACTCAGTCGTGGGTATAAAAAGAATAGGAATATCAGTTATGGCAAAGCCGCTAGAAAGATAGCCGCGTTCAAAATGGGTATCGGGTGGAAGCGTGAGTTGTCTATCAGATATCTTTGCCTTAAGATTTGTCTCCTCTGCAGGGCTGGAACAAAGAAACATTAACTTAGTGTTCGATTGGGCTTTTCTACCAATGACATCCAGTAATTGATCTCCAGCAATCTCTTCTTGCTCCTGATCGTCCGCAAAGAGGTAGTCCGCAACACGTTCCAAAGGATGCGCAAACCGGTAGGCTTTCAGCTGCCGGTTAAACATCTGGAAGGACAAATGATGCATAGCCCCAGATTGAGAGTAGTAGTTAGGTCCGCCCTTATCTAAAAGATGTACCTCAGAGAGTTGTTCAACCGGGGTAGATGTCCAAAAAAACTTCTGCAACGGTTCAAGTTCGTCTAGAAACGCATCAATGGTGGAAAAAGCGCGATTAGGGCGTTCACAGAGACTTACGAGGTTTGCATAGCGATCTTCCAGATCCAGCAGCTCATCGCATATGACGAGGGTATTAGGCCCTAAATACTCCAAGATAGAGCAAAGTTCTTTCGACTGCTCCAGTAGTTCAAGTTCCTGGGCAGGTGTCAGGTCCACGCGCTCCGCCGAACCAGTGGACTTCTGCCCCACGGGGTCATACGTCCGAATGGATTCGATATCATCTCCCCAAAATTCAATACGAAATGGATCCGGAGAAGATACGGGAAAGATATCGATGATTCCGCCGCGTACCGCAAATTCGCCCTTGTCAGAAGCCGTTGGGCGCCGCTGATAGCCCATGAGCTCAAGGTGGTCAAGCAACTCCTTAAAGGGCATCGATGGACCCTTAGTGAGCGTGAGATTGAGGCTGGCAAAGACCTTGGGTGGAATCAGTCGTTGTAAGCACGCCTGAAGGCTAGAGACAACCAAGTGGGGACGATCTGCATCAAGAAGCTGTTTCAGCGCTTGGTAGCGCTCTCCTACAATATCTGGACTAGGAGGAACGGCTTCCGACGGCAGTGTTTCCCATGCAGGATAGTCGATCAAGGGAACATGCGTAAATAAGGCAAAGTCATGGTAAAGACGAAGTTCCTCCTGGCTAGCACCGGTCAGAACTAAGATGTGCTTGCCAGTGGAATGCGAAGCCAAGGCGGTTACCAAGGCTTTAGGTGAATCCCAAAGACCTTCTAAGAGTATAGAATTCCCCTGCTGCAGAGCTTCCTGCAGCTTTTCTAGACCTGGACTCTTAAGAAGATCTTTTAACAAGCTACCGCACTCTTGATCACTTCTTTAACCTGAGCTAACGCCTCCATAACTTTATCTGGCGCTTTTCCACCTGCCTGGGCCAGACCAGGCTTACCGCCTCCGCTGCCTTGCACAATAGGAGAAATTGCTTTCACGATATCAATGGCCTTTATGCCGCGGCTAATCTGGTCTTCAGACACTGCAGCTATAAGACTGCAACTATCTTCAGTTTTCGCGGCTACAACCACAACTCCGGACTGTATGGCCTGCAACAATTCTTCGGCGCAGGCACGGAGTTCTTTCACCGGAACATCCAATTCCAAAGTTAGCAGCGAGGTGCCACCAAGATTTTCGACACGCGACAAAAGTTGGCGGACCATCTGATGACGAGCTGTAGCTTTAGCCGTTTCCAGCTCGTTGGACAGCCCCTCGTTTTCTTCCAGCATCTTAGAAATGCGCGTTTCAAGCTTTCCAGGTTGTGTTTTAAGGATGTCGGCGAGCTGATGTAAGAGAACATCTCCTTCACGAGCAAAGCTCTCTGCTTCAGAACCTGATACAGCTTCAATACGGCGCACACCAGCAGCAATGCTGCCTTCTTTTAAAATGCGGAAGTAACCGATAGTTCCTAGCGCTCTTGTATGGGTGCCACCACAGAGTTCCTTGGAGAAATCGATGTCGATTACTCGAACGGTAGAGCCATACTTATCGCCAAAGAACTGCTTGATATCGCGGCGCGTTTGCGCATCTTCGTAAGACAGTTCGTAAGCCCCAACTGGCAAGTTGGTACGGATCTTGGCGTTTACCATGTCTTCGATACGACGCAATTCTTCGGGTGTAACACCTTTATGATGGCTAAAGTCAAACCGTAAGCGTTCTGCGTCAACTACGGAACCAGCTTGCTTGATATGCTCGCCCAGCACTTGCTGAAGGGCCCAATGGAGCAAATGCGTTGCAGTATGATTATTAGCAATCTTTTGGCGACGCACTGCATCAACGACGGCATGTAGGGTTTCGCCCTTTTCAATAGCACCCAGATCCACCACTACGCTATGGGCAACAACACCAGCAAAAACCTCGTTGGCGTTAGTCACTCGCAGTTGCGCACCTTTGTGATTCAACGTACCTGTGTCACCTATCTGACCGCCCTTTTCAGAATAAAACGGCGTTTGGTCCAACACGACTAGCCCTTCTTGGCCTTGATGAAGGCTATCCACGAATACGCCATCATGTACCAAGGCAATCACTTTGCCGTCTGCTTCAGTCTTATCGTAGCCTAAGAAACGGCATGGTGCGTTTTTGGACGCGAAATCAGCAAATAAAGAGGTTTCAGCTACCTGATGCGTGGTTTTATGAACGCGACGTGAACGCTCGCGTGCCTCTTCCTCTAAATGCGAATAACGATCTTGATCAACCGTAAGTCCAGCATCCTTAGCCAACAGCTGAATTTCGTCTAAAGGCAATCCGTAAGTATCTTTAAGCTTAAACGCATCGTCACCACTAATGACTTTGTCATGCTTAGAAGCATGATGGACGATCTGATTTAAAATATTGCCACCGCGGCGGAGAGTGCGTAAAAACGCCTCTTCTTCAACAGCTAGTATTTCAGTTGTCCGAGCCTGAGAGGCTCTTAAATCAGGATAATCATCTCCCATGGCATCAACTAACCTAGGTAATACCTCACCTAAGAAAGGCCGGTCTAAGCCAAGGGTGCGTCCATAACGCACTGCGCGACGTAACACCTTACGTAGAACATAGCCACGATCCACATTGCTGGGCTGAGCACCATCATTGATCGCAAAAGCTAAGCAACGCAAATGGTCGGCAATCACATGATAGGCAGGTGCAGTGGGATGGTCGATTCCCTGATAGGGTATTCCCGTGATATTTTCGACTTGCGCAATCAAGCTGCGCAACACATCGGTTTCAAAAACACTTTCCACGTCCATTTTTAGGCTGACAACGCGCTCAAGGCCAGCTCCTGTATCCACAGATTGCCTCGGAAGCTTATCCATCACCCCATCAGAACGACGATTATACTGCATAAACACGAGGTTCCAATATTCCATGAAACGATCGCCAGACGTGTCTTCCATCGGCACACGTGCTGTGCCATACTTTTCGCCGCGATCATAAAGGATTTCCGTGCACGGTCCACAAGGGCCAGTATCACCCATTGCCCAAAAGTTATCTTTTTCGTCAAAACGCGTGATGCGTTCGGCCGGCACATAGGCAGTCCATAACTCAAACGCTTCATCATCATCGCGGAATACAGTTGGCCATAGCCGCTCAGGAATAAATCCAAAAACTTCAGTAGAAACCTGCCACGCAAAGCGTATAGCGTCTTCCTTGAAATAGTCTCCAAAAGAGAAGTTTCCCAGCATTTCAAAGAATGTCAAATGGCGTCTGGTGTGGCCTACGTTATCTAAGTCATTATGCTTGCCGCCCACACGAATGCATTTTTGACTACTCGTCGCTCGCTTATAGTCGCGAACACTTTTGCCCAAAAAGACATCTTTAAACTGATTCATGCCCGCGTTGATAAACAGTAAAGTAGGATCGTCGTGAGGAACAACGGGGGAAGAGGCTACAATTGAATGACCTTGCGCGCGGAAATACTCTAAAAATCCACGTCGAATCTTTTGTGTTTCCATAATAACTTTGGGTGTGTTGAGAAGCTTTTGTCTATGCCGCTTCGGCGAAGCAGCGCTACAACGTGTAACAGAACATGTAGCGCCGCTTCGCCGAAGCGGCAGATCTAATAGGCTGTTGGTATCTTACGAAATGCGGTCAGGATGGAAATAAGTAACCATACGACCTTTGCCTAGTGCCACGGTATCGCTAAATTCGATAACAACGCTACCGCTTTTCGACAGTCCAGCTGGTAGAATCTTCTGTCCAACTAGGTTGTGAGCGAACAAGGTAAGTGTAGGATCATGTCCAACCAAATAAATCGTTTTGTCGTGATCTGGTGGAGGAATTTTGCTGATCAAAGCATCTTGGTCAAAGCTGCCACCCAAAGCCTCTACGGCTTGAATAGGGGCTGGTGTTACCTTTGCGATAATCTCTGCACTTTGTTGTGCTCGGGCTAATGGGGAGCAAAGAATAAGATCTGGCTTATAGCCTTGTTTATAAAGATGCATGGCCACCCGACGGGTTAATGTTTCCCCTTCGGTAGAGAGAGGCGGATCTGTACGGTTTGTACCCTCGCCTGTCTGAGGTTTGCCGTGTCGAATCAAGATCACTGTTGTTGCCATTTATGCTGCTCCTGCTACTTGTGGTGGGCCGATGAGGTTTTGACCTTCTGGTAGACAAAGCGCTGGATAATAGCCCGAGAAGCCATAAATTGTGCTTCCAACGCCTTTTTTTACTACTCCGCCAAGCTTATCCCAGGTCACTCCAGCCACATTGTAAATTTTTTCCAAGGGACCTAAGGTTGAGGCTACGGTTGATACGAGTTTGTCTGCCGTACAAGGACTGCCAATGCCGACCAATATACGTTCAATTAAGCCCTTATGTTCTAAAAGTTCACGATGTATATATTGCTTATTCTGAGAGATCTCGTCAAGTAACTTAGTTGAGTTAATGAAAACATGTTTCACCGCCTCACTACCTACGGCCGTACTAAGAGAAAAGGCCTCTATGACATCCATATAACACATGCTGACTTGAAACAATTCATTAAAGAAGATGACTGCACAACGAACTAAACGACTAACATAAAGTTGCAGTGCTTCTTTTTTTCGCATAACAAAAATATACTGATCTGGACCCAAAAAATTCATCAGGTATGACTTACCCGCTCTAGGAAGACGCACACGAATACGCAAAGGATAGGTACCTACTACCGCATGATGTAATTCGCAAAATGAGACGTACAATTTTACTTTTTGCTTAGCCAGAGTAATAATCCGCACCGCGATCATGGTAACTTGACCGGCAACCCGAATCATGACGGTATCGCCGGTAACGTAACTAAGAACATGCCCTGCAATGAGTTTTTTAAGCTCCGTGGGGCTCGTATAGACCTGCTGGATCATATAGGTGCACTTCCATACAGAAAAAATGCGAGCTAATCCATGAGCCGCTATGTTAAGAGGGCCAGGAAGCCATGCCGATCCAGGAATACTGGAAGCTGCACCGCTGTCAGCAATGCCAAGTAAAATCTGCACAGCACCCTCAAATCAAATTTTAACTTGTGTTGAAGCCATACTAAAGACGTGGGTACAATTAGTAAAGAAAAGGGATTTTACTCCATATCGCTGCCGCGATATGGAGCGTGCAATTTGCTAGGCGTTTTTTTTGTGATCCACTTCCTGAAGCGCTTCCTGCTGAATCATAAGCACAGCTCTATTAGCCGCCTGAAGAAGACTGCCTAATGGCGTCTGCTTTTGTTGAGCTGGAAGGCATCGATCAACTTCCTCAATATCACTGAGTAACTGAGGATTAGCCGCATGAGAAAACATAATGATCAGAAGCTGACAAAGTTGTTCGGGTTTTACACCACCTGGAAGGTATTTGTCCTGCAACTCATTCACATGATCCGTAAAGAAGGCTAACTTCTCGGTTGGATTACTACAGCTACTAATTTTATTGAATGCCTGGGCATCCTGCAAAAATTCGGGATCTTTCATAATATCGTAAGTGCTTGGACCCAATATTTTGGTCGTACGAGCCTCGATTTTTTCTTGATAGCGCTCGCAGCAAAGTCCAAAAATCTGACACTGAAGACGCTTCTGTACTTCGTCGGCACCTGTAAGAAGGCGAATGCGCAGGACGATCGCTTGGCTTAAGTTAGCGAGCTGATCTCGCACCATACGGCCATTTAAACAGCCCCGCGCTTTGTCCTGGATGCGCCTATCTAAAAGAATGCGGCGTTCACTATCCAGTCGACCGATTGCAGCCTGTAATCTTTCCAGCCCCTTAACGTCGTGAGCTTCTTTAACGAGGGCGTCGGTAGCCTCCAGTATTTCACCCAAATCTTTGCGACCAGTGAGTTCCCCCAGTCTTTTTAGATTGTCTGCTGTGGGGGTTACGGAATATTTGGCATACGCGTCACTAATCTGGTTTAGATGGATGTCCATCATTTTTCTCCATTTAATTATCTTACACTATTATTATATCAAATAATTAAAATTATCTTTATTAAAAGTTAAATATTAGCATAAATATTTATATTTACTAAAAACAGAATAATTATTTACAACTAGAAATGCGAAAACTGTAAACGATGGGGCAGCCAAGCCTGAATATCTTTAAGTGGAAAGATCTGATCTGCATTCAGTTCCACGTTATGTGCGTGGAGGAGCCATTGCTCGTTTTCAAAGAACGGGATTTTACCAAAGGAAATTTTACTGGGACGAATGCTCAGTTTAGCCAAGTCGCCTTGCTGGTTAGTGTATAGAATCTCAATGACTTGCGGATCCATAACGATATCCATTTTGCAACCTTTGATAAATAAAAGTTACCGTAGCAATTCATTCATTTAATAGCAATTATGCTGATATCGCACCGGACCTAAATCCAGGTATTTAGATCATATCGTCTACGATTCTTTATTTTGTCGGTTTGGCGAGAACGACTAAGGGGGTTTCTTGATAGGGATAATCGGGGACGAGTCGACGCAAAAGACTGCCGATGTTGGCTTCAAGCAATGTAATACGCGCTATATCCGCGGTATCACCTGCGCACTTACCAAGATAGTGTTGTCCATTGTGTTCAACGGATTCAAGATAATCATCGCCGCCCTGTGTAAACATGGCAACGAGACTAGGATTGGTACCCTGTAACATTTTTTCGAATGCTTCAGAGACTGGAAATAAAACAAAAAGCGAAGTTTGAAACACTCAAAATATCCTGATATTAGGTTCTAAGTGAGATTTTTACGCGAAATTTCTTTCATTTTTGCAGCGTGCTTGCGCAGGTCGTCGCAAATATGCTTTGCCCATTGCTGTAAAACTTGTTCATGAAACTTCGGGTATTTTTCTTTCAACTCTTCCATACTTGTGACGATCACTTTCGAGGCATCTTGGCCTTTAAGTTCGTCTTTTAGGGATCTCTCTAACCCTTGCGTAGTCGCCTTAGTGGCTTCGAGTTGAAAGCTGCTGGCTATACTGCTACTGGATGTTTCGGCCATAAGAACCTCTTACCTTAAAAACTACTCTTTTATATTAGCATAAACATATTAAAAAATCAAATTGATGCGTCTACAGCCTGATTAATTGACTCGAGGGAAAATCCTCGTCTCATCAAAGAGCCAATTACTTTCTGTTTTTCTTTAAAATCTTTTAAATTTCGGTTCCTATAACGCGTCTCTAATAAGCGTTTAATTTGATCATTTTGACTATTATCGGCGTCACCAATTTTAAGTTCTTGTCGAATAAGTGTGTCAGGAATTCCTTTTGCCCGCAGCGCCATTTTAATTGCATCAGGACCTTTTCCGCGCCCCATCTTCGCTTGAATGTAACGTTGCACCCATTCGGCATCGTCGAAATAACCAGACTTATTAAATTCAGCAATCACTTGCTCGATGGTGTCTTCGCTAACAAGCTTATCATGAAGAGTTTGACGCAATTCCATGGAAGTCTGCGATTTTCGCGCTATCTGCTTAAGGCCAAACCTTTTGGCCGCCTGAAATTCGAGGACTTGAAAATGCTCTTCCCAGTCTTCTAAACCGCGCAAGAGCGTAGTTGTAAACTTAGGATTACGCCCAAAAATGCTGGAGTGTATCTGACGCCAGGAATCCCCATCAATTTGAATGTCTAACCGATCTCCTTGAGGGATTAACTGAACTTCCATTATTAGGCCTCTTCTCTAAGAAACTCCACACGCTTGACTTCGCGACTGGTCATGCGATTGCCTTTAGCGGACACGCCTTTTACAGCAACGGTCGTCAAATCATACTCAACTTTAGATAGTTGCTGACGCGGCTTTGGAATAAGGCGCAACATGACCACGTGATGCGGATGCGCCGTAAAGTACTCTAATGTCAGTCCCTCTTCAAAGAATCTATAGTCTTTATCTAAAGTCCAAGACCCAACTATAAAGCGTTTGACGTAGCACAGATTTGTCTTAGAATCCCGACAAACAGCACTGAAAACGGTTTTCTTATCTGCAACTCCCACAAACAATACCTTAGCATTTTTAGGAGTGATGTATTGCTTTTCTGGAATATTAATGACTGTGTAATCCCCATCCTTGTAGAACACTAGGAGCTTATCGAAGTTTGTACATTCGATTGTCATGTCACCAGCGACTTTCGTACCGATAAAACCCGTTTTCGGATCAAAACCCACTTTAATCTCTCGCGTATCAATAGCACGTCGATCTAGCTGTTCAATTTCTTGATGCTGGGTTTTACGGGGGAATAGCTTACCATAGGTTTTGAGCAGATTCTTGAGGTACTTAATGGTAAATTTCGTGATGTCTTTAAGGTTCTTTTCGACTTCAGCCAGTTTTTCCTGTGTGGCTATCACTTCCTCAATGTTCTTTTCAAGGTCGAAGCGCGAAATACGGCGGATAGGAATATTTAACAGCCCTTCACGATCATCATATGTGGGAACTCGCAAAAGTTGATCCTGGAATGGCTCTAAGCTCTTTGCTATCGTGTCATGAATCTCTTCATACGTCGAAATATTCTCGATCTTTTTATAGAGTCGATTTTCAATAAAAATACGTTCCAGCGTTTTTAAGAAGATTTTTTCCTGCAGACGATCGCGATCAATTTCTAATTCGCGCTTCAAATAACCTTGCAGCAACTCGGCATGATACTCAAGAACATAGTTAACATCGGTTTCCAGCGGAAATTCGTCCTTAACAACGACTACCTGCGAATTGACGCTGACTTCACATTCCGTATAGGCATAGAGAGCATCAATAAGCTCTTCAGCGTACTGTCCACGAGGCAGTTTTACTTCAATCTCTACCTTATCCGAGGTGTAGTCATTGATCGCATCGATCTTGATCTTTCCGCGCTTGGCGGCTTCATCGATGGAGCGTATTAGTGACTCTGTCGTGGTGCCATAGCATATTTCGCGGATGACAATGGTCTTGGGATCTTTTAGCTCGAGCTTGGCCCGCAATTTAACTTTCCCGCGACCTTTGTCATAATCCGTGGCATCCATGATGCCACCGGTAGGAAAGTCTGGCAGCAGATGATAGGAACGCCCTTCTAAGATAGCGATTTCAGCTTCTAACAACTCGTTAAAGTTATGAGGCAGGATACGCGTGGACATACCGACAGCAATACCATCAGCTCCCTGCATAAGCAAGAGAGGGATCTTTGCGGGAAGAACCACCGGTTCCATATTTCGGCTATCGTATGAAGGAACGACCTCGGTGAGGTCTGCATTGAACATCGTTTCTTTGGCTAAACCGGAGAGGCGTGTCTCGATGTAACGCGCGGCAGCTGCTGGATCACCCGTTAGAATATTACCAAAGTTTCCTTGCTGATCGAGCAAGTATCCTTTGTTAGAGAGGTTCACAAGGGCATCAACGATAGGTGCATCACCATGAGGATGGAGGGCCATTGTCTGACCCGCGATATTCATCACTTTATGAAGGCGTCCATCATTTATACGGAAAAGAGTATAGAGAATGCGCCTTTGCACCGGCTTAAGGCCATCCACAATATTAGGTATGGCACGGTCCAAAATAACATATGAGGCATACAGCAGGTAATTCACCCGCATGAGCTGTTTTAAGTCGTCCATAATCCTATTCTTCCTGCGAAGGAGACGCCAGTTCAGGCGACACCTGTTCCTCAACGATCAAGTTATCCATGATGAAACGCTTACGTTCGGGCGTATTTTTACCCATGTAGAACTGTAGAGTGGTCTTGATATCCGAAAAATGACCGACACTGACATTTTGAAGTCTAATATCTGCGCCGATAAACTGCTTAAATTCGTCGGGCGATATTTCACCAAGCCCTTTAAAACGGGTGACTTCTACGCCTTTCTTCAAAGACTTAATCGCATCATTGCGCTCCTCTTCTGAGTAGCAATAGATCGTGCGATCCTTATTTCTTACCTTGAACAGGGGTGTGACAAGAATATGAAGGTGCCCGTTCATAACCAAGGAATCAAAGTATGTGAGGAAGAAGGTGATCAGCAAATTGCGGATATGCATCCCGTCGACGTCAGCATCCGTGGCTAAAATGACCTTATTGTAGCGTAAATTCTCTAGGCCTTCCTCAATGTTCAGAGCATTCATGAGGTTGAACATCTCTTCGTTCTTATAGAGTTGGTCCAATTTCAGACCAAACACGTTCAAAGGCTTTCCCCGAAGAGAAAAGACGGCTTGAATGAGAGGGTCTCGCGAGGCAACAATAGAGGCACTGGCGGAATCACCTTCGGTAATAAATATCATCGAGCGGCCGCCATGACCTGATTCATCACTAAAGTGGTATTTGCAGTCACGCAGCTTCGGGATCTTAAAAGAGATTTTCTTCTGTTTTTCGCGCGCCTCTTTCTTAACGTCGGCTAGCTCTTTTCGCAGCTTCTCGTTAAAAACAATACGCTCGATCAATTTATTAGCAATTTCTGGGTTCTTGTAGAGTAGGTTGGAAACAGCCTCTTTCACTTCCTGAACAAGGGGACCGCGCAGATCTGTGTTACCAAGCTTGTTTTTGGTCTGTGATTCAAAGATGGGGTCTTTGACTTTGACCAAAATAGTTCCCACAATACCGTCACGAACGTCCACACCTTGGAAGTTCTTCTGAGCAAACTCATTAACGCCCTTCAAAATACCTTCTCGAAAGGCAGAAAGATGAGTACCGCCATCGGCTGTATATTGACCGTTTACAAAAGAGAAGTAGTTTTCGCCGTAGCTTTGGGTGTGAAGGAAGGCGAATTCGATTTGCTTGCCACGATAATGGAGGGGCTCATAAAGTCGATCATCCACCACTTCCGCATTAATTAAATCGAGCAAACCATTCTTAGAGGCAATTTTTTCGCCGTTATACCGTAGCGTAAGTCCTGTATTGAGGTAGGCATAGTGCCACAGCCGCTTCAAAATATATTCTTTTTGGAAACAATAATTTCCAAAGATTTGAGAGTCTGGAATGAACTCTATATAGGTTCCGTTCGGCTCTGACGTTTTGATTTTCTTCTGGTCAGTAATTTGGCCGCGTTCAAAGGACGCTTCAAAAGCTTCTTTGTCCCTATGGCTGCGTACCAAAAAGTAGCTAGCTAAAGCATTGACCGCTTTAGTACCCACCCCGTTTAGGCCTACAGAAAATTGAAAGACGTCGTCGTTATACTTCGCACCGGTGTTGATTTGACTCACGCAATCAACGACTTTTCCCAACGGAATTCCGCGACCATAATCGCGCACCGAAACCTTGCCCGTCGCCTCGTCCACATCTATGATGACTTCCGTACCATGCTTCATGATGAATTCGTCGACGCTGTTGTCGATCACTTCCTTCAAAAGAACATAAATACCGTCGTCAGGGTGCGACCCGTCGCCTAGACGTCCAATATACATCCCCGATCGCAAGCGAATATGCGATAGAGCGTCGAGAGTCAGAACGGTACTTTCGTCGTATTGTTTAGTCATGGAATCTAATATTTTATGAGGTTGGAACCGGTTGTGCTCTTCCAACATACAGCATGAAGCCTTTTAACGAAAGATCCATACGGATCTGGAAAAGGGGGATTGACTTTACTCAACGTATTGAGTAAATTTACTCAATACACTAAGTAAATTCACGCAACGTATTGAGCAAATTCACTCAATACGTTGAGTAGGTCCACATAATACATTGAGTATCATGATCATGAAAAAAAGAAAAGTTTTTGAAGTCCTCATACAAAGACTACAGGAACCTCGTCGTTTCATCCAATGCCTAATTGGTCCACGCCAGGTAGGAAAGACAACCCTTGCTAGGCAAGTGGCAGAGAAATTACGCATGCCAAGCCATTATGTTTCGGCAGACTTAGTTACTCTGCAAGATACCTCATGGCTGCAGCAACAATGGGATGTTGCAAGGGAAATCACAAAAACCCAGGGGCAAGCACTTCTCATCATAGATGAAGTGCAAAAAGTCCCTCATTGGTCTGAAATGGTTAAATTTCAATGGGATCAGGATACTGCTTCGGGCGTCAATCTTCATGTTCTTATACTCGGTTCCTCCCCTTGGCTCATGCAAAAGGGGCTATCTGAAAGCCTAGCCGGAAGATTTGAAATTTTGCCAATTACACATTGGTCATTCCAGGAAATGCATGAGAGTTTTGGATGGTCTTTAGAGAAGTATCTCTACTTCGGAGGTTATCCAGGAGCAGCGCCAATAGCGGATGAAAATAATCCAACGCGTTGGGTAAATTATATCAATGATTCTATCATTGAGACCACGATATCGCGAGATATATTACTAATGACGCAAGTGAACAAACCAGCGCTGTTGCGGCGGTTGTTTCAATTGGGCTGTAATTACTCCGGTCAAATTCTGTCCTACAATAAGATGCTTGGAGAATTACAAGATGCGGGAAATTCAACGACTTTAGCGCATTACCTAGACCTACTTGCAGGATCGGGGTTGCTTACTGGGCTACAAAAATTTGCAAACCAAAGCGTGAGGAGAAAGGGATCTAGTCCGAAATTTGCGGTTTTCAATACCGCCCTTTTGAGTGCCCAATCGAGCAAAAGCTTCATTGAAGCCATGAATGATCGTGTTTTCAAAGGAAGGCTAATTGAGTCATCTGTGGGAGCTCATTTACTTAATGGTATTCGTGGGACTCAAATTGAACTTTTCTATTGGAGAGAACAGAATTGGGAAGTTGATTTCGTCCTTCAAATGGGAGATAAGCTGATTGCCCTAGAAGTCAAAAGTGGTCACGAATCTCTTCGCCACTCAGGGATGGATGTGTTTGTCCAACACTTTAATCCTTCGCGTGTGCTGCTAGTGGGTAGCCAAGGCATCCCTCTTGAGAAATTTCTTATCACCCCTCCAGAGTCACTTTTCGGCTAAAGCATGTATATTCTCAGATATACTATATAGTAATTTATTAGACATTTATTAATAATTCTGTTATCATTATGCCAATTTAAAAAGAGAGAGGCGAACATGTCAAAACCGCGTATTGGAATTCTTGCTAATCTGGATATGGGCGATATGAAAATGGCGCCCGGAAAGGAACGCGCTGGCGTTTTTCAAGATTATGTTTCTTCTGTTACTTTAGCTGGCGGGTGCCCCCTCCTCCTTCCAGTTATCCAGGATGAGAAGGCTATTCAAGCGCAAATGGAAACTATCGATGGTTTTATGCTGACCGGTGGTTATGATGTGAGTCCTCTACTATATGGACAAGAGCCCATCTTCCAACTTTCCGAAATTAGCCCTGAACGCGATGAATATGAGATCAAAGGCGTGCACCTCGCCATGAAACGTGGTATCCCCATTTTCGCCATCTGCCGCGGATTGCAGGTGATTAATGTGGCTCTAGGTGGAACGCTCTACCAAGATATCCATGCTCAGGTTGACACCAACATGCAACATTTTCAACAGGCAAAAGGTCATGTTGCAGCGCACACCGTTGAAGTATTACCGAAAACACTCTTGCAGAGCATTGTAGGCAAGGGACCCCTATATGTGAACTCTTACCATCATCAAGCAATCGACGAACTTGCACCGGGCTTAACAATCAATTCTCGTTCACCTGATGGGATCATTGAAGGCATCGAGAGCTCTTCTAAAAACTGGCTGCTAGCAGTTCAATGGCATCCAGAGCGTATGGCAGAACGCCATAAACCCATGCTCGATCTCTTCAAAGCATTTATTAAAGCAGCACAATCCTATCAGGCCGAGGCTGAATGACACAAAAAATGGGTCTGCCAAGCATTATTTTGCTTGGTGTGAATGGTATTATTGGTACTGGAATTTTTCTTATTCCTGGAAAAGTAATGGCCCTTGCAGGTCCTGCTTGCTTGTGGCTATACCTCATGGTTGCGGTTTTCGTGGGCCTTATCACTCTTTGCTTCGCCGACTGCGCGAGTATCTTCACGCGCAATGGCGGACCTTATGTTTACGCCAGAGAAGCTTTCGGAGAGCTTATAGGCTTTAAGGTAGGTGTTCTCAAATGGGTTGCTAGCATGATCGCCTGGGCCGCAATGACAACCGGTTTTATCACTTCATTAGGAGCCATTTGGCCAGAAGCTGCCCAAGAACCCTACCGTGCAATACTGATCACCATACTCTTATCGCTCTTAGGATTGGCGAATCTTCTTGGGGCAAATTTCGTAAAACGCCTCAATAACATGATCACGATCTGCAAATTGCTACCCTTGATTCTGTTAATAGTGATCGGCGCCTTATATGTTAACCCCGATAATTTTGTGTCCACCAGCTTCCTTGACGTGCGATTAGATACTCTAGGCGCTACAACTATGATTATTTTTTACGCCTTTGCTGGCTTCGAATCGCTAGCTGTTGCTGCAGAGGAAATGCATAATCCACGTAAGAATTTACCCATCGCATTGGTCGTGGTGTTGCTTGTCGTAGCAGCCATCTACTTTTCGGTGCAAGTTGTCGCCATGGGGGTTTTGGGAGAGTCACTCGCTACCAGTATCACCCCAATAATCGATGTTACAACAGTATTGTTTGGACCGATAGGAACCTGGATGGTCGGGATAGCTTCCCTTTTATCCATGGGCGGTATCATGGTAGCAGCATCGTTTGGAACTCCCCGCAGCGGCGAAGCTTTGGCTACAGATGCGGTGATCCCCATGTCTTTGGCTGCCAAAAACCGTTTTGGAGCGCCATATATCGCCGTCATCGTTACCGTTATTATTACCTTGGTAGTTGCTCTATATGGGAACTTTCTACAACTCGCAGGGATCAGCGTACTAGCTCGCGCTACGCAGTACATCCCAACAAGTATTGCAGTTTTATTCCTTAATCAAAATTCCGCAGAGCGTTTTCTGCGAGGTCCATTGCGCCAAGTCGTCGCTGTTACAGCCTCACTCGCGAGCATATGGCTTTTGTTTCAAGCGCCTTCAGACCAATTAATTGGATGCGCCATCATCATCGGCTTACTCTTTCCACTGTATTACATTAGCCGATCGCTCTCGCAAGGCAAGCAGCCTGTGGTTGTGGCAGATGCTTAAGATAGAGTTCAGGCACTATTCAAACAAATAGCATTCTGGTACATGTGTCGAGTAACGCACACGAGGATATCCCTAAATGCTACGTAATAAAACCTTTCTGATCACAGGCGGCACCGGAAGTCTAGGTCGAGTTCTGACCCGCAAGCTACTCCAAAATGACCTATGTCAGAAGGTTATTATTTTTAGTCGAGACGAATGGAAGCAATGGGACATGGCACGTTCCGATCCCATTTTTGACCATCCTAAGATTCGCTACTTCCTTGGTGATGTCAGAGACCCTCAAAGACTTTCCCGTGCATTTCGCGAAGTGGACATTGTCATCCATGCCGCGGCCCTTAAACAGGTTCCCGCCGCAGAATATAACCCCTCCGAGTTTGTAAAAACCAACATCAACGGCGCCATGAACGTCATTGACGCTGCAGTCGATTGCGGAGTCGAAAGAGTCATAGCCCTTTCCACCGACAAGGCATGCAACCCCATTAACCTTTATGGGGCAACAAAGCTCTGTTCCGATAAACTCTTTGTCGCTGGCAACGCCTATGTGGGTGCAAGAGGTATTCCTCGCTTATCCGTTGTGCGCTACGGAAACGTTCTCGGAAGCCGCGGAAGCATTATTCCGCTTTGGCAACAAATGATACAAAATGGGGCCTCTTCCATCCCTGTTACCGATACACACATGACGCGCTTTTGGATCACCATCGATCAAGCTGCAGATTTCGTACTAACGCGCTTAGATCATATGCGAGGCGGCGAAATCTTTGTTCCTAAGAGTCCCAGCATGCGCATTACCGATCTGGCCGAGGCCATCGCTCCCGGAATTCCCCAGCAAATTTGCGGCATTCGTCCTGGAGAAAAGATTCACGAAACACTCATCAGCCTTGAAGATGGACGTCATACGTTGGAATTTACCAGCCATTACGCCATCCTCCCTGAAGTAATTTTTAGCCAATGGCAGCTTTATCCCGGATCAGAAGGCATTAAACCCGTAGAGGGATTTGTTTATAGCTCAAATACCAATCCCCAGTGGTTAAACACTGAACAGCTGCGCCAAATGATTCAACCATAGCAAGAAAATATTCTTTCGCTATATAAGAGCCCTTTTCTCGAAAAAGAGGAGAGAGACCTTGCAGGGCTTAAGACTGGGCGTTATCGGAATCAACGAAAAGGTGGCAGACCTAAAGCTGCGAGAGCAAGTAGCTAAAGCCTGTCAGCGTCTCTTTACAGCTGATGTGTGTTGTGCTGACGCAACACCGCTGGTGCTTCTATCTACCTGTAACCGCACCGAAGTGTACTTTAGTTCCGAGGACCTTGCGGCCACACATGCAATCTTTCTAGAACTTCTCCGGGAAGATATCGAATTAGACTTTGATCAAAAGCTATATAGCTTTTTTGGAAAGGATTGCCTCCAACATCTCGCACGCGTCGCATCCGGTTTGGATAGTGCAATTATCGCCGAAACGGAAATTCAGGGACAGGTACGTGTTGCTTACGAATTGGCCGCGAAAAAGCGTCAGTTACCCCATGAACTTCATTTCGCATTCCAAAAGGCTCTAAAAATTGGAAAGCAAGTACGACAAGAATTACCCTTTCGAAGGGACATACCTGATCTAGAGCACGCTGTCCTTACAGCCGCAACTCAAACATTAAAGGAAGTCTCTCCTAGCCGTTTGTTATTTATTGGTGCTTCAGAGATCAACCACAAAGTCCTTAGCTTTATGAAGCGAAAGGGGCTATGCAATGTGACATTGTGCAATCGCTCGCATGATGTCGCTTTAGAAATGGCAAAAAAACATGAAGTCGATTTGCTTCCATGGGAAATGTTTCATACATGGCGCAATTATGATTGGGTAATTTTTGGTACGAAAGCACCTGACTATCTTGTAACAGCAACATGTGTGACCGATCAACCCATACAAACCAAACTTTTAATTGATCTTAGCGTACCTAGAAACGTACATCCTTCTGTGGCCCGAGAGCCAAATATCACGTTGCTTAATATTGACCAGCTTCATGACATGTTACAAAACCGTCGCGACTCGCTTGGACACGTGATTTCACGTGCAGAAAATCTTGTTGCTGATGCCGCCACACGACAGGCTATTAACTTCCGCGAGCGTGAAAGACGCCGTCTCGGCCTCGTCACCCTTGGTGCCCGATAATTTTCAAAAGGTCACCCCATTAGAGACGCCGCCACGCCTTAAACCCTTCGGCTTTATTTGTTGAGATTGCATTCTACTCTTATAGCTCCGCAATAAGTGTATGTTCGGCGTGTTCGAGCTTTAGCCCGGTAAGCCAGGCAATAAGCAGCCAAATGATGCCAAATGTACCGCAAGCCATCGCACATGCACTAATCTGGCCCACCACATCTCGTGGCAAAGTAGACGGCAAGAACATCGTAACTCCCAAAGCGATCAAACTAGCCAATAGCGTTCGAGAAACATCCCAAAAAATTTGTCGATTAACATATGTTCCTAAACGGCGCTGCAAATGCACATGCAGCCAACAGACGTTACACCACGCACAAAGGCTGCCCATCAACGCTACCGACGCAGGTCCCCATTCCAAATAAGCTACCGCTAAATAATTCAAAGCGATGTTGACCGTCACTGTCAGCACAGTTCCACGCGTTGGAGTCTTGTAATCACCCAAAGCATAAAAGCCCGGAGCCAACAACAGTACTAAAGTCAATGGCACTAATCCCAACGCATACGCCCAAAGACACGTTGTAGTCGCAATTGTGTCAACAGATGTAAAGTCACCACGACCAAATAACATGTTCACAATAGTGCCACCTGTAGCCAAAAGCCCAAACATGCAAGGCACAACCAAAAGCAAATTCTGCCGCAAAGCATAGTTTAAAAGATTTCGACCTTGCGCTAAATCTCCTTTCTTAATTGAGCGAGATAGAGCTGGCAACAGAGCTCCAGATAGAGCGAGTGCAAGAAGACTCAATGGCAGCTGCTGTATGCGGATGGCATACCATAGATAAGCTGGCCCTCGCGAATTGGCATATTGCGCGAATATTCCATCCAAAGCACTAGCAATTTGTGAGGCCGATACTCCTAGCAAACCCAACGACAAAGCCTTGCCAAGTGCCCTTAAATCAGGCGATGTAAAATTGATATTGGACAGTGAGGGTACAATTCCCTGACCTAATAGACGCCGTACTTTTGGTACAGTAATCATCCACTGTCCGAAACAAGCGATCGTCACAATTCCTGCTAACCAAGGCATAGCCTCATAAGGCGCCCATCCGGACAATCCTAAAATACCAACTATCCATACGGCATTAAAAGCCAATGGAGCTGCACTTGATAACCAATAATACCCTTCACATTGGAGCAAAGAAGCATTGATCCCATACAGACAGATAAACAATAGTCCGGGCAGCATCAGCATCGACAATTGACAGACTTCGGTTCCTTCCGGACTAAAAACATCAAAATGAACTAAGGCCGCGAAAGTCACTTCACCCAACACCACAATCAAAATAAGTAAATAAGTGAGAATGGTGGACAGGTTTGAAAAGAATTTTTTAGCACGTTCCTCGCTTTGGTGGTTCGCAACCACTAATTGGGGAATAAAAGCGGACTGCATGGCTCCTTCACCCAAAATACGTCTCAATAGATGAGCAAAACGAAAAGCCACCATAAAAGCAGCCAAGGAACTCGTCGCCCCAAAAGCCCAGGCCAACAAAATATCGCGAATCATTCCCGTCACACGGCTTAATGCGGTGCCCGAAAAAAACACGCCCGCGCGGCGCAAAATAGCTTGGGTTGTGTCCTTCACAAAAACGAATCTCCAATTTTGCCCCACATGTTGCTTGGAAGTATGTTTTTTGGGAAGTATCACAATTTGGATGTAGAAAAAAAAGGATGTGTGCGCTATACGCTCGAACACCTCTTTAAAATTTTAGTTATTGCTTTCTTTGGAGTTGTTATGGAGCGTCTTTTAGCTTATTCTACACAGTCCTTTAATTCGCCAAGTTTACAAAGGAGCAAGGCACCTCCATCACCATGTATGGATTTAGATAAATTGAAGGCTTACCATCCCGAATGGGTTTCAACGGCTGTAGCCGCAGACAAGGCTCGCGCAAACATCCAATCCAGGTCAGATGAGCATTTAGGGTCGGGCATTCTTGTAGGAATTGATCGTCTTTTAGTTCCAGCTCATATTCTAGGAGCGTATTCTCCCGATGATTTTCAAGTTACCTTTAAATGTGAAAACAAACTGCGAAGTTGGATTCAAAAATTTTCCTGTGCTCGATTCCTTGAATATAATACAGGGCATGATTGGTGCATTATTCAGCTCAATGCTAGGCCCGACGGAATATACCCAGGTAATCTCGTTAAAATGCCTAGCTATCATGAAGATTACACAGGCAAGGCCCTACTAGTTCACCAAGAAAATGGCGTTACCAAGTTTTCACTTGGCGAAATCAAACAAGAGGACCAACGGCAAGCCCCCTTTTCATGCAGCGAGATCCAGGCCTCAGAGGGTAGTTGCGGAGGTTGCTCTTATACACCTGAAGGCGATCTTATTTCTATGCACTTAGGCCAAGCTATGACGAATGACAAGCGGTGGGCCGTAAAAATATCGGCGATTCGAAAAGAATCTGCCATTCTCAACGAAAAAGCCGCAGATGTTCCCTCTAGCCCTGCCCAAAAACGTCTAAGTTTGCCCCCGATGGTACTGTTAGATCCTAACTTCAATTTAGAGGGAAAAGGCAAGCATCCAGCTGAAATTCTTTACGATCAAAATAAGGTGATAACAACAGCCCAAGCAAAGGCAAAGTATAAGGTTAAATATAAGGAGGGTCTAACAAACGGAGAAACTCGAAACATTGGTCTTGGATTTTATATCAAAAATGAATCGAACTCTTGGCAGCATATGCATTCCGAAAAAGACCACCCATTAGGCAATCCCCATAGTATGTCGGAATATAATGATAACCCTCCAAAATTCTATTATGTAAGTGCTGATCGGCTATTTAAACAGTGGCTAGCGAAGCAACCGTCACATGTTTCGCCTGATATTTATATAGATAATAAGGGCGAGGAAACGAATGCTGATAAAGCGATGTTCAAATTAACCTGGACCAAGCAGGAAAAGCAGTCAGTGAAAGCAAAACTACATATTATTAGTGATACAGATTTAATATTTAAATGCGCAATAACCATCCCAATTAGACAAGACGAAACGGATGAAAAGATTCGTTCTACAGTAATCGAAAGATTTAGACACAATCTTCCCAAAAAATAAACGCGCGTGGTATATACTCAGACCCTGATTGCTACCAAAACTTGCCGCACAAGTCATTGAATTTGAATTCA
>CAYTFC010000028.1:0-30877 GCA_964436955.1 uncultured bacterium
AAGGTCCTTTGCCTTATTGTCGCTTACAGTGCTTCTTTTTTATGGAGGGGCTTAGGAGGCATTCACGGCCTTAAATTCCACTTCGCGCATTTCGCTTGGTATCACCGTCATGGTATCAAAGCGCTGCATCGCAAAGTCTATCAGCTCACCAGCCTTTGTGGATGAATCACGACACTCCACCAATAGTACAGAAAAAGTGATATAGATGTTTGGATTCGACTGAATAACAATTTTGTACTCAGAACGAGTAATAAACTCCCTTATAGCAACCGTAAGTGCTTCCTTAGAGGCCCATCCAGCAAATACACCAAATAAACCATTTCCTAAGTAGCCCTTCAAGTAGTCTTTGCTAAACAATAAATCAATGGACTGCTCACACTCCAAAAGAAATGTCTTCTTTTGTCGCGCTTGCCACTCATCGTTAAAATCTAAACTTTTAATGATTGCCAGGTAAAATGGAAGAGATTTCTGAATACCTTCAATTTTGAGCATGATCTGCATTAAGCTCTCAAAATCCCTTCTAGTTTTTACATTGTAAAAACCCGCTGATGGGTTTTCTTGAGAATTTTCGGACAGCGGTCTCTGCGCTTCTAGCACATCCAGCACTTTCTTTTGAAAGTCAACTTTATTGAAGGGCTTATACCAAATATCCTCATAAACAAGGCTCTCCTGAGCGTCTAGATGCTCTGCACCAGAAATAATCACCACACGAAGATTTTTATACTTTACGTTGTGACGTAAAATATTTAATAAAGTCCAACCATCATGTTTCGGAAGGTTGATATCGAGCAACAGCAAATCAGGATGAGTGGCGTCTAGAGTTTCAAAAATATGCTCCGAGTCCCCCAGAATCTCTGAATTTACTCCTATCTCCCTTAACGCCAAAGCGCAAAAGTCACAAACATCCTTATCATCATCCAAAACAAAAACATTATACTGATTTCTTTTTCGCGATAGATGCTGCTGTAAAAGTTCCGCCAAGGTTTGAAGAGGAATCGGTTTATTAATAATTAAATTGATTCCGTTCTTTACAGCTTCTACGGATTCCTGGACCCCATCGCGCTTAGAAACCATCCAAAACTGCATCTGATTGGTCGAAAGACGCTCCTTGATCTCTCGTAAAATGGAAAAGGCTCCATAGTTATCACCCTCGCTGCTATCAAAAATGACAATTTCAGGACGATAAGTTCCGCGGACGATCGAATCCACTGCGTTGGTAACGTCCTCTATGATGAATAGACTAAACTTACAAATATCTACCGCTTGCTTCAACACACTGATAAAGCTACTATCGCGCGAAAATACGATAATGCTACCCTCCATTATAGGAGCGATGCTTACGTGACTTTGACCACAAGATACGAAGGTAGAATCAAAATAAAATTTAACATCGTTAATTTGATTGGCTACCGTTTCAATCGTAAAAGGATCTAAACTACCTTTTTCAAGCACCTTCTCTAGTAGAATAGCAAGATCTCTGCTAGCCTCTCCGGCTCTAACATAACCAAACGTGCCAGCACTTCCCGCAATCTTATGGATACTATCCCTAAGGCTTTTAACAGATTCTATGCTTCCTGTTGCCTTTAGATTTTCGGTTAAACTGACTAGCTCTTCCAACTTCTTAGGTATACTAGATAGATAACTTTGCAAAAGCCTTTCCGGGAGAGCTCTCTTTCGACTAACCCCTAACTCCCTTTTGCCAAGCTCCCCCATCAATGTATGAGCATGCTCTGATGAGAACGGAATTACGAACGTCCTATCTATACCAGGCACGTTCTCAATACCCGCACTTGAAGGTTGTACTAGATCCAAAATAAGAACATCATGCGCGAATTTAGCTCGAATTCTCTCAATAGTGTGGGCATCTATCAGGTCATGCTCAATAAATACCGCAATAACCTTGCAAATGAATATCTCGGCGTTAAGAGCATCCACCGACGTCAAAGATTGCCACACTAAATTATTAGGGGAATTTCCTTTTAACAACTCTAATCCATCGACTCCGCTGCCAATGTAGACAACTTGAAATTTCCCACTTTCCGGATCAGATAAGATTATTTTCTTAGCTTCCTCCTCTGTACCAAAGATGGGAAACAGCTCATCAACACGAGCCAGCACTAGCGCCTGTTTGATTTCTCCTTTAAGCCCACAAAGAGCAAACTTCTTATTCAGTTTGCGAACCACGGCGAGTCCCAGGGTAATAACCATACTAATACAAGCATTATCAAAGTGTTCAACTTGTGAAAAATCGAGTAAAAGATAGTTTGCGTGCTCGGATTCAAAAAACTCTAAAAAAGTACTTTTTAAAGGCATGTGATTAGAACGATTAACAGACTTCTCCAAAATTTTTATAATCAGAATATCTGCTACTTTTTGGCTTTCGAATAACATGCAGCCTCATTAGTCGTACGTTCCCAAATTTTAAGAATTGTTGCCGGTAGCGACATCGGGTCGAACGGTTTTGAAATTACGTCGCAAACACCCATCTGTATATAGGATTTCACTTCGCTTGGCTGGACCTTTGCAGTCATAAAGATCACAGGAATGGCATTCACTTTAGGCATGGCGCGTATTTGCATCAGAAGACTGGGCCCATCCATTTTAGGCATCATGACATCTAACAAGATCAACTGGGGAGTTATTTGCGCTAATTGCTTTAAAGCTTCCTCGCCAGAGCGACATAGAATCACACTAAACCCTCCTACAGAACAAAGAGACAGCTCGATGATCTCCTGAATATCAGGATCATCTTCGACAACCATGATCAACTTCAATTCTTCTTTCATGAATACCCTCAATTTCAAGGCATTGGTGACACCAAGTTCTTCTGTGCAATGGATAGCAAAAAAATATTTCTACAGGAAGATTAACTGTCCATGACTCAAAAGACCCCAAAACTAGCCTTTAAATAGCTAGAGCTATCGTTTAAAAGAACACTCAACTTGTTAAACATAAGTAATATAGAGCCTATTTTTCTTGTCAATAACTCAGCAGCTGGTTTAGCATTACCTCCCAATCTAAACCAAAAAAGGGAGGTTGCTGTGAGAGTGTCGATGTTCCTATTAGCTGGACTGTGCCTATTTTCATCCTGCTCCGTCATCATGGCAGCGAAAAAGGAAGGTGTTAGCATTAACAGGGTGCAGTCCTGTTGTACACGAAATCAGCTTCTGGGGTGCGGTGCAGTAATACTAAGCAGCACAAGCGACGAATATGGTCAAATCGTCGAAGAGTATCGTTTTGAGAGGGAACGCGGATCTGCAGTTAGAGCTATTATGCATGGAGCTCTCGATTTATGCACAGGCGGACTGTGGGAATTGGTGGGCACACCTATTGAAGTGTGCGTAGACAATAAGGAGTACTTTGTAATCAGAGTATTTTATCACGCAGACGAAACCGTCAGTCAAGTCGAACTACTGTAGACCACTTAAGAAGGACAAAAGGATCAAATCTTTTTCTGTCCTTTTTTTCCAAAAAAATAAAGGGCCCTAAGCCAGTAAAGACCTAGTCCCTTTAAGTAAGAAGATAACTGAAGTCTTGTTCAAGGACTCCACCTTCTTGCGGTTTGGTGTGCTCGGAGTGGGACTCGAACCCACACGCCCAAAAAGAGCAAGGGATTTTAAGTCACGTCCGTATCGACATCCCACAATCCTGCACAAATGATAACGACAAGACGATTAAATGTTTAGGACTTTTTGTCGTTTCGCCACCTGCCTTCAACTATCGCTAGTTTTTGTGCCCAAGTGTGCCAAATTTGTGCCTTACTTTACCCGTTTCGCCCAGCTCAATCGTAACATCCGTGTCAGCTGATAAGGTTAGCGAAAAATGGCATCACAACTGCTCTTCAACTTTAGGTGATGGTACCGCAGCTACCTTACCCCGATATAATATTCTTCTAGAACCTGAAACGGATTGAAACTCTATGGTAATTTCTTTGAAGTCCTTTAGCGTTACAGAAAATTTTTCACCGGTTTGAGCCACAAGCTCGTAATTCCAAAACGAGCCCTTTGATTTTAGTTCAAATTTCGTCGGTAATATAAGTTGTTTTATTTCAATCGGTTTTAGCTGAATGATTTGCACAGGTAACATCAACTTAACACAAGGTCCCGTCGCACCAAACGTGAAATACTCAAAATCACTATAGTCACATCGAAACACCAGACTATCACCTCCAGACGAGGATGGTAGAACAAGAATTTCTAATATGCAAATACGAGTAAATGGCGATATATCCAATGATGATTTCTTCTTATTAATCCTAGCCCTTTGAGTGGGATACGATACATCTTTACCAATGAATTTTAGCAATTCGCTGATATCTGCCTTACGCAACTGCGCCACTTCCGTCGAGACTTTTGGACTTATCCTAATCATCACGTTCATTATGATTTCCTCTATGATCGCATTAAGCGAATGAAACTCTGCATTCATCGCGTTAAGCTCTTGACGCATGATCTCACGCCCAGAAAAATTTATGAACTCTGTGGCTTTATCACGAAAAAAACCATGCGCTAACCAATTTCGCTTCTTCACAGCTTGCTCGAACCGGTCCAATCCGAACGTAAGCATACTATTCTCCTTCATTCGGCGAAGGAGTTCTCCCATTGTTAAATCCTGGAGTTGCATTAAGTTGGTGTCAAAATCTGCCTGAGTCCCGCACTGTAGAGATGTAAGGTGAGTTGCCAAACAATTGGACATAGAGCTTTCAAGTATGTTGACTGAGTATACCGTTGTTCCGAAGTCAGCAAAGATGTCTCTGACGTCATCAGCTTCCGATAATGACATAGACAGGCCTCCAAGATAGGTGAAAACTATGGATGTTATATTTATGGAACAGGCAACAATAGCACAAAACTCACTTCAATCCCCCTATCCAGCCTACGCTGTGTTATTGAGCATTAAAGTGCGTCTTGTACTCCTCTTTAGCTATCTTATTGCGGCTCCATGCGTAATGAGGTATTGTGCTATGTCGTTCCTCTTCAATAGCAGCGCGTATTGAATTGGAGTATATGCCGTGCCTTTATAGAACTTGAAACATGGTATATTCCAATCCACAGTTTTTTTTCCCAACAATTCAATAACATCAAGCTGGTTCCTCGCTATAGCATCACCAATAAGATTTCTGTGAAAATTATGTGATGTAGCGGTGATCGGTCGGCCGGTTGTGAGGCACGTCTTTTTAGCAATAATGGCATCGGGGTAAACCTCTTTTATGAAGTCAAGTTGCTCCTCTTCGTCAAAAACAAAACCAATTCCCCTCATCTGATATATGTCAGCACCTCGACTGATCAAGAAAGATATCAGGCTCTTCATATCCGCCCAAAGAGCCAGCTCAACTGGGTTCTTTCCATCCCTATTAGATCCAGACTTACCTGTCCCATTTCGTTGAGTCCATACAACCTCCTTTTCCAAGCGCTTGGTAAAATCATTAGAATAGTAGGCAAGTATGACAGAAGAACTTAAATCTTTAGCTAAGATAGCATTGTGGAGGGACAGATCAAGTTTACCTGCACTATTGTACTTAGAAATCGCCTCGATTATATAGAAACTTCCATCTCGTTTTGCGTCTACTAGAGCAGTTACAACCTCCTTCAATAACTCAGTATCATCGTTCTCAACAGCGAACTCAAGCAACACAACAAGAGCTTCATTCTCAACCGTGTTCGCATGAACGTGGAACGCTAGGAACGAAAATGCCAATAAAAATGACAAACATATATGCTTCATGCTTCCCCCTCACAGCTTTGGCTATACCTTGAAGCTGGTCTTGACGTTTTAGATACGGTAAAAGGTACTATTATAAGCCTTACCGCCCTTTTTGTCTAATTTTCTACGTTGCTCTTTAGAACGTAAAATGTTGTATATCAAATAACTAAGACTGTTATCTTATGTGACAGAGAGACGAGCATGAGGTCCATGGATCAGAATAATGCATCTACGAGCGCGATCACAACAACAAAACAAACCTCTTCCTGTACCTGCCCCTTGGTCGAATATGATGCTGACTCAACACACCTGCGGGAGATTTACTACGGGAGTGTGAGCATTTGTAGTAAACTCGATATTATAGGGATAAGACCTAGAGTACTCAGGAAAGACAAGAATCGACGATCGAAACGGCAATTAAAACCATTCCCCTACTGGGAGATCTAGTAGCGAACTGAACTTTCGTCGCCGGGTAACATTTCAAGGCAGACACATTACGATTGTTGAAGGAGCCAAGTTTTAAGAACACTCAAAAGAAGTACTTTTCAGATGGTCACAACTCTGATCGCCCTCCAGGATTCAGCGCTTCAGCGCAACGCGGAGAAATCCAATGCAACGTCTCACTTGTGTGATTAGGTTTGATCTAATATGCCTTAAGATTTATCATGTTACTGATTTTTAATCACTTGAGGAGGTTCTATGAGAGAAAAATTAGTAAAATTTGCTAGTGTTTTGATGTTGAGCTTATCGATTCAGCTGCAAGCAAACGCTGCACAAGGCCTAACTAACGAACACGAAACATGGAGCTCTAAAGCCGAGAGCTTATGTTTGACATCCCCCAGTGTAAGTAAACACACTGAATTGGATTTCCCCAACCTCCAGGGAGGTTTAAAAAACTTAGCTCCTCAGAAAAAAAATTCGATCCTTAACGCGTATAAAACGGGTTATGCTTCATATAACGGTAGCTCAGCGTTTATCGGCTATTATGCCGAAGGTGTAGTGATAACTATCTTGAACGATCCATCAGGAAGTTTTATCCCGCTCAGTCAAATCATATGCTACGGACCAGAGCTAACCCCGATCAGCATAAGTAATTCTTGGTATTATGAAACTGTAAATGGCGTTGCTCTTCTCACTCATGAGCATGCTGCATTTACCGTAAAGACTGTCCACGAAAGTCAGTACATAGTGCTGAAATAGGGACGTCAAGCCACTAATTGATTTACGACTCTCTTACCGTCGATTTTGCAGTATCATGTAAGGGTCAAAAAGGACCGTTACTCAATTATCGAAGATCGTTGTGTAAGAGAGCTCACCCCTAACCCTTATTCACTGAAAAACCAGCATTGCACCGAGCTGAGAATATCAAATTATGAGTTCGAAAGGGGGCTATATGCTTAGACAGGAAACAGGACTGACCGCAAGGTGGAGTGAACCTAATGCAGGTATACTTTTCTTTCCGGCTATCTTTCCTTGTTCTTCTATTCGAATGGCTAGCCGGGCCACCATAAAGGGGGACGGCGCAGCCTAAGTACCGTTACCGTTACCGTTAGTGATTTTAGTGTATTTTCTCTGGGACGAAGGTGAAAAGATGAGCAACCTTCACTAGGGAGGATCTGCATGCTCCATTACGGAAGTTGTGCAACCTTAAGAGCGCAAATTCAAAACAACTTAGCGCGTCCACGTTGTTTACTGGCCACCGACGCTTTACCCCTACGCGAAGCATCCACCCGCCGTTCCCCCTGGTTAACTAGAAAACGCTGCGTCTTCTCGTAGTAACTGGACAGGGAATATTCGTCACCATGCCTATCCAAGAAGCGGTTAAATAGATCAGGCTGACACCAATGCGCAATAACCTTCTCAAGGTGCGTTGGCTTTAGACCGGCTTCACGCGCCATCTGATCCCACTTATGCGGAGGGATATGTGCGCTACCTTGCAGGGCTATTCTGTTAGACTGATTACTGAATTCCTCAAAGACCAATAATTGAAGTTGAGCCTGATAGGTGTGAGTATTATTTGCTCCGTAGAGTGGAGGAAGGTCACCGAAAGGAATAAGTCTTCGCCCTTCATGTTTATTGATTCGAAAGATAAATCCGGGAAATAGGACGCTTCCTAGTGTTATTTCTATCCTAGAAGGTTCAGTGTTGCGGTATCTCTCTTGCACATTCAAAGCTATCAAGTTTCCATAGCTATGGTCGGGATAAACAAGGACGCCCATAGCCTGAGCTTGGAGGATTGCTTTGACTTTGGCAACGTCATGAGACGAGGAGCAACCCGCAAGCTTAGCAATTGCACTGTAGCCTCCATCAACTACAATCAGTCGTGGATCTTTAGAACCCTGGCACCATTGATCAAACCCTAGCTTAACTTCCCATCGTAGAATCCTATGTCCTGTCAAAGAGCTTAAGCTTTTCATCCCTCGTTTTAGCATTTCAATAACGTCAATACCAACCGCAGGAACGTAAAGCAGGGTAGCTCCATCCTTATCGCAACAAATAATCTTATCATCTACTTGCTTCACGATCTTTTTAGTGGTGGTACTCATTAGAGGTTTAATTACGTCGATCACTACCTTCTTTTCGAGAGCAGGAACTTCTTTTTGTACTCTCGTCCATACGCTTTTCCCAATATCCTCCCATAGCGCACGGCACAGTAGCTCGATTCCAAAGCTAAAGGACTCATACTTGCCTTGCGTATCCTTACAGGGCACCCATAATCCCCAAAGGCGACTTCTATACAGAGAAAGATAGTTGTTATTTTTATATTCAGAATATAGTTTTTTGGAATCTTCCCACGCCTTTTGTGAAAGAACGCTGCCGCGCCTGCCTATCCGTTTGAGAAGGGTTAAAAACTCTGCATCCAAGGCCAAAACTTCCCCTTTGGCACTAGCTAGATGATCGATGATGTCTTGCGGTTCCGGATGTAACTGGGTCAGTACGGGGTGATTTAAGGCCCTAAACTGCCCCACTTCCTCCAAATATTCCATCAATAGTCGCGCTAATATATTAGATGCCTGTGGGTCACATATTTCATATTTTCTTTTAAGGAGCTGCTCAGCGACATGTATATGAATGGGCAACAGGTCTTTCGATACAGAATTAGTAATAGCATTTTTAATACAGCGTAGCCACATGATATCTAAATAATCATCTTTTAAACCATTAAACTCTGCAGAATACGCGCGTTCTTTAAGTAAAAAACCTTTATTTAATAATATACAGTTAATGAATTCATCATTAGAATTGAAACTAACATCTAAGTCGATGCATTCTTTAGTGCTATCAAAGACACCTATTAATTCTCTTGATCTGTTGCAATACTGTTTATAACTTTCATAAAGCGTTCGTGAGACTTTGCCGTCTTCAATTAGAGCTTCCAATTCGGCACTCTCGAAATGGATGATTGGTTGAGAGAAATCAGGCAACTGCTGTATTTCACCCTTTTCCGGGTCCGGATAAGTCAGGAATTTAGACATTGTCATTAGATTTGCCTAGTAACCGCCATGTCTTGTTAACTCAGGTTCACCGACACTCTCTCCGTTTGTCACAGATTCACTATAAAGCTCTATGAACCCACTAAGGGTCTGCATCAAAGTAATTTCACCTTGATGCGCCGTAAAGTTGGTCTTGGTTGTCGCAAGAACGAGCTTTCTATCGTTTGAGTCCCTTTTTTTGGTGAGATTAAGTTGTAACCTCACACCATCAGTCAATGCGGATGACCCCCTAGCAGCCGATTGATTTTGCTTGTCGACTTGGTTAAGAGCGCCCTTGTTCACGTGATGCGCAAACAGCACTGTAGGATGACCTGGGAGGTCAATGGATAGTTCTTCTAGGAGTGCTATAAATGCTGTTGCCGCTGCATTATCTGTTTCTGCCTCCGCTCCTAAAAAACGTGATACTGGGTCTAGAATGACCAGTGCCCACCCTCCTAAAGGTGCCTGGTCCATCAGTTGCCTCTTTAGGTCTCGAAAATAGCGGGTAGCAGCGCCCTTTTCGATAAAAGAAGACTGTTGACCGCAGAAGGAAAGAGGAAAGATTCTCCTGCCAGCCTCTTTTAATTGATCTTCCTTAAGTAAATCTGGTTGCGTCCTGCGGAGCTTCTCGGAGGCTTTAAATAGAACTCGATGAATATCGTCATATTGGTTTTCTCCAAGCCCAAAGAAGACGTTACCTCTACCCTTATCTCCACAATGAATAGTAGGCATGTATTTGTCTAAAAACATGGTTCCTGATGCAATAGAAATGGCTAGTTGAGCCAAAAAATGCGTTTTTCCCGTTCCGCCAGCTCCTACTAGCATTGCTACAATGTTTTTAGGTACGAATCCGACTACGCGCCCATTAGCGTCCGTATGTTCCAATAGCATCGGTTTCGGTGGTGGAAGTTCGAGCAAAAAGTCTTGATCAAATTGATCCAAGGATCGAATAGGGAACTTATCCGCAGCATGTGCATTGTCGTCTGCAATACGCTTTAATTTGTCTGACTGACTTCGCGCGAAGGCTTCAGGATCCTCGGGTTCCTCATAAGCCTGTTCTATTGTATCTTGGCTGCTATCTATTATCTGCCGGAAAATTGCTTTGTTCCTAACTTTCGAAGCATACTCCTCGATGTATGCTGACGTTCCTACATACTGGGCTAGAGCCGTGAGATAGCTAATATCACCAACAGTTGCGAGAATTCCTAGACGTTTGAGCTCTTCAGCAATCAAGTGGACCTCTACTGGGCGCCCCTTATAGTGAGCATCTTTAAGGACTTTAAAAATGAGTTTATGTTCGTTGAAGTAAAAGTCTTGTTCATTGAGGGCACCTGTAGCTACGTTTAGAGCATGCGCGCTTGTAAGCATGCTGCCCAACAACATCATTTCAGATTCTTTTGAATGTGGAGGTGGCTTTATAGAGGATGAATTATCCATAACCCACCCCTATCGTGCTGCACTGTTTTTTTCTTCTATAAACTCAAAGAACTTTCGCTCGTCAATAAGGACACGTCTTCCAATCCTTTTAACAACCTTAGAGAACCCAGTCTTGCTTCCATGAAACACCATGTGACGCAAGCCACCCAACGGTGGCCAAGGATGATAATTATTCCAATCAGACACGGGTATAAGACGTGTTCCTACAGCATCTTCGTGCTTATCATAAGCCATTAATTCCTCCTGACTCTAACCGTAAATTGCCTTAACGTGCAGTCAACTGCCGTTTTAGAGCCATTCTAGAGCAAGAATAATTAGATGAAAATTCCCAAGTAAATACTTTTTTGTTAACTTCATTTTTGGGAATAAATTATTATTTGAAGCTATGAAAAGAAAGAGGAAAACTCGCTTCAACCTCAGCGGCCCAACTGAGAGAAATATCTTTTACCATCTCTGACATAGCCTCCAAGTAGAACCCCACTAATGAATGGCAGTTCCATTGTTGGGTTTGCACCGGATAGCCCAAACACATCAGAGCATTAATAAGCGCCTTACACGCAGCCCTAAGCGCTAAAAAATCTACCCATGTCTCGTCAGTATCAATAAAAAATACCCCTGGAATAGGCTTTGGGGGATATGGTTGAGCTATAGAGTCTTGCTGCTTCTTAGGCTTGCCTTTCTTCGATTTTGGTCGAGGATCCACAAGCTTAATGATATCTCTAACGGTATTCTTACTCTTGTATGTTCTTCCTAAGACCTCTTCTATAATTGGATGTCGCGCCATTTTTGTAATGCATATGCCGGGATCTTGATTCCATATGGCCTGCGCGGTGGCTTGTAAAACGAGGTTTTTTAGTTTCCATTCAAATGAGGATCTTAAACGTAATAATGTTAATATCCTTGGTGAGACTGAAATTTTTTCTAGAATCATCCATTGCAACACATCTATAATTAGTACCTGATAATCCGAACAAGTACTGCCTGGTACCATTGAAATTGGATTCGAGCCTAATCCAGTCTTTATCACAAAGAGGGGTTCATCTCGCGTGATCTCCTCTTTTCCTCCCTTATGAATTGGTAATCGACCTAACTCGATGGCTCTTGTAGCTTGCTCGTAAACGACATCACCCATTTCAGTGCGAGACTTGCTGGTGTAACATGCAAAGTCTCCTATTTTTATCTGTACACCGCTTTTATAGTACTCTCCACCACACAATGAGCTTAATGCAGTATCTAAATCACAGGTAGATTTTCTAAAGTGAATTTCAAAGCCATCGTTACATAAAGAATACCAATATGTATTCATCCGGCCCTCATCCAAACAGTTTTTGATTCATATTAGCAACCACACCAGAAGTATGCGATTCGCTCAAATGAGAGTATCGCCTTGTCATGGCTATAGTTCGATGTCCTAGCACTTCCGCTATTTCAGCTAACGATGCCCCATTCATAGCGAGGTAACTAGCACAGCTATGACGCATATCGTGCCAACGAAAATTAGTTATTCCAGCATCACGCAGCGCCTTCTCCCAACTAAAGCGAAGGTCTATAGGCTTATGAGGGTTGGTTCCAGGAAATAGTAGATCTGTAGCTATACTACGACTATCATGGAGCTCCCTAACTAACTGGAGGGCTAGCCCTGCCAGGGGAACCATCCGTCTATCGCCATTCTTCGTTTCCTGGAGGATAATTCGGCCTCTATCTAGGTCAACGTCTGACCAACATAGAGTAAGCAGCTCCGAGCGCCGTAGCCCCGCCGAAAGTGATAAGATCACCGTGATGTATAGAAAGGGTGTAGAGCTCTGTCTACAGGCCGCTAAAAGCCTCATCCTTTCGTCCTCTGATAGAAACCGCACGCGTCCACGAGGCTCCTGAGGCTTCGAGACCTTCCGCATTGGTGAATCATCCAGCCAAGCCCATTCACGCACTGCAACGGTCATAGCGTGGCTTAATGCCGCTAAATACCGCATCGTTGTGGCGGGTGATCTCATTTTTCCAGCTTTAGTTTTACCGGTAGCTAGCTTATCCCTTTTTTCAGCAAGTAGGGCGGGACTTATATCAGCTAAGATACAGTGACCTATTTCCTGCTTCCACCAAAGGAGTTGCGCAGACTGCTTGTCAAAGCTCTTGGGCTTCTTGGGAAGGAACTCACGAATGTATCGATCTATGAGTTCACCGAGTGTATGCTTTTTTGACTCCATGGTCTTGAAATGTCTGCCATCTCTGATTGCAGCTTCGGTTTGCTGAGCCCAAAGCTTTGCGTCCGTCTTGCGTTCGAAGGTTTCACTTTGTGGAGGATATCCCCGCAATCGAATTTGGACACGATAGCGCGTTTTCCCGTCTTGATCTTTACGCTCAAATATTGATGCCATGGTTTCCTCAACTCTCCCTAAAAGTAATGCTAAAGGTTACAGCAGGTCCTCAAAAACAGCAACAGGAGATACAAAATCCCCTGTATTTAAGGGGGATTTACGAGAGAATGAGAAAAGCATTTGAAGCTTTGGGCACACTTTCGGCACAGTTAGCTTTAAAAATGGACATTTTCTTCCCGCCCTTTCGCGCGTTCCTGAGGATCTGCTTTGCTTATTGCTACGTATTGTGGGGAAGTGTGCCTTGAGTGTGCCATTAACGATTCAATCGCTACACAGCAACACCCATGAACTGACGTATCTCATTGAGAATGAACTTGCTCGGAGTGGGACTCGAACCCACACGCCCAAAAAGAGCAAGGGATTTTAAGTCCCTTGTGTCTACCGATTCCACCATCCGAGCGGAGAATTTGCAGAGTCTATAAGGCTACCTCATCATCCTCTATTGGGTCAAGAAAATCGTCGTCATCGTCCACCCAACTATTAGCAGGATGATACAAATTATCCATGGTACTGATAAAGAAAGGTTTTAAGGTTGGGTAATCTTCTGTGGGGGCAAAAAAACTACAAAAATAAAGTTCATCATCCAAAAGTGTAACGTACTGACGAATTTGCGCTGGCCTCCACGTTTCTGTAACATACTCATCATTTTCATCGTAATAGCCCGTACACCACCATGTACTAACCTCTATCTGCACCCACTCGACGTCATTGATCATGCAACGCTGGGAACTCAATAGTTCGATGGGGTGCTCGTCATCAATGTTCCCACACGAAGATAAGACCCACTCAGACACTTCATCCATATTTCTAAATTCAGCGTCCGGAGCAAAATGGACGAGGTCGAAAAACACCATGTCATAATAGCCATGAGAGAAAGAAACACGATCTTCGTCATCATCGTCCTCGTATTCTTCGTCATCATATAGCCATGGATAGAATGGAGGCGCCCATTCAGAAGAGACGTTCAATATATCTAGCGGCGCGGGAAAGTCAGTAAAAAATAGGTACGTGAACTCGCTAGCTGCGACTTGAGTATGGAAACAAACGCAGGCCAAAATCAAAGTTAAAAATTTCATTTCTTCGCTCCTAGGTTTTCAGACAGAATATAGTAAAGAGTGTTTGAATACCAAAGAAAATCTTTGATTCTCATTTCAACCAGTATGTCCATTTATTTTGGACATATTGGTTAAAATGGTTTAAGATAAAGCTATGATGAGAGACTTACGAGCTTCAGTTCCGTATGAAGAGTTTGACTATCAAGTGCTAATGGATGCCTTGAGGGGTTATAAAAAGCCACGCGATAAAATAACGCAACTCCTCGCCAAGCAGGAAATTATACGCATTAAAAAGGGTCTCTATGTTTTTGGGAAACCTTGGCAACAACAAACAATCTCTTTGGAAATTTTAGGAAATCTTATCTACGGTCCCTCCTATATCTCAAGAGAATATGCCTTGGCACATTATGGATTGATCCCCGAACGTGTTCACACAATCACTTCAATGACTACGGGTCGGAAGAAGACGTTTGAAACGCCATTAGGACAATTTACATATGAACATCTTAGCTTAGAACGCTACATCCTAGGGGTCAGCCTGATGTCGATTGATGAAAAAAGAACATGCCTTTTTGCCTCTAAGGAGAAAGCGCTCTGTGACACAATTTTTCTGAATTCCCCCATAGAATCGCCCAGTGAAATGCAGGAACACCTATTAGAAAACCTGCGGATCGATGAAAACGACTTGCGCCAGATAGACCAAAGCCTAATGAAGAGCATCGCATCGAACTATAAAAATCCCAATGTTGCACTTCTAGGAGAGGTCTTGGATACACTATGAACCAAGCCATTCAAGGAATGCTGCAAAAGTATGACTGCAAAACCCCACAGGATTACATCAACGCCTTGAAAGAAATCATTCAAGAAGTTGCTCTGGTAGGTCTCTGGCGATCTAAATTTTTTGATGAGGTAGCCTTTTATGGAGGCACAGCCCTCCGAATTTTGTTTCAACTCAACCGCTTCAGTGAAGATTTGGATTTCACTTTAATGCGATCCACTCAAAACTTTGAGATGAGACCCCATTTAGAAGCTATCAAGGAAGAACTCGGGTCGTTTGGCTTTCAGCTTGAGGTGGCAGAAAAAACTAAAGCTAGAACATCAGCGGTGCAGTCGGCATTTCTCAAAGGAAATACGATGACGCAACTACTGCAAATAGGTGTGCCTCAACAACTGTTCTCGGGTTGGCATCGGCACGAGCAATTAAAAATTAAGCTGGAAATCGATACAGACCCACCGCCCGGATTCGATACGACTACTCATTTTCTTCTTCAGCCAATCCCCTGCGCCATAAGGGTGGTGGCTGAACAGGATCTCTTTGCCGGAAAAATGCATGCTATCCTATGTCGAACATGGAAAAACCGCGTAAAAGGCCGTGATTGGTATGATTTAGTCTGGTACGTGTCTAAGGGGATTCCAATTCATTTACCGCATCTAGAAGCACGTATGAGGCAAAGTGGACACTATTTGGAGTCCGATGGCCTAAGCGCTGAAAAATTCCGCCAACTTTTAGATGAAAAAATCAATCAAGTAGACTTCAACGACGCCAAAAAAGATGTGGCCCCATTTATTCGCGATCCTACAAACTTAGATGTCTGGTCAAAAGATTTTTTCCATGCAGTCGCAAAGAAAATTAAAATTGAATTCTAATTCTACTTTTGCGCGTTTGCGTTGCGCTAAAAAAAATCAATGCAGAGCTTTGCATTACGCGAATGTGAATTATTTTTAACTCAAGGATGAGAATTCGGACAGGATTGTTTAGATACCGCTAGCCGCATAGCGGCTAGCGGTATCTAAAGCTTAGTGAGGGTGCTCTTCCTCATCGTGAAAACTAGCAAACTCTTGCGAAACGTCTTCCTCAACCGGCACAGCAAGCTGTGGTGCTTCTGTCAGGGGAGCAAAATTTTCATCATTGCTATCGGGATTATGGTGCAAAAGTTCAGTCTGAATATCTTCTACAGTAGCTTCCTCTGTCTTCGCAGCCGGCGCACTCGATTGAAACACTCCACGAAAAAGCTCATCTTCACGGTATCTCTCAAGCGTTTCTGAAATAAGCTGGGTAGGAGGTGGCAAAATAGCTGAGAGAATTGCTCCAGGCTCATTGCGTCGCTCGCGTACTTCTTCAGAGCGTGCTGGGGCTAGATCTATACGATCATCGCCTTCCTGAGAACCTTCTCCGGCTGCATGGCGAAAATCATCACCCTCTGCACCTTCCTTACCCTCCACACGCTCTTCACGACCACCACGACGGCGGCGAGAATTACGTCGACGTTCACGCTTACGTTCAGGGCGCACTTCTGTGCCACTAGCGGACTTAACGGCAGGTCTGTCAGCAACGTCCTCGCTTTCTGAACGCTCTGTTAGTTCTCTTGTAGGGGTGCGTACACGCCCTTCACGACCGCCACCAATTTTAATTGTGCTGTCAACACCTACATTCTTAAGCACCATACGAGCTTCACGGACTTCAAGAATTTCGTAATCCGTAACAGGCACCATAAAGCACTTAGGGCGCTCTAATGAACGGTAAAACAGAGCGTGACCGAAGGAGACTATTTCCACTGCTTCGACAAAATACTCTTCCTGTCCGAGGCTTTTACTGCTGCGGACAACGAGTTTAAACCCCTCTCTAGGGGTGATAATGGTTTCAATTATGGGCTCTCTAGTAAAATCCACGTGACCATTCCAATGTTAAGTTGTTCTCGAAAAGAGACGCTATGCGGCGTCTCATTTTGTGAAGGCATACTTGGGTTGTTTGGAGGCCATATAGGCAAGAAGATCCACGACGCGTACTGAGTAGCCCATCTCGTTATCATACCAGGCTACGATCTTAAAAAAGCGTGAATTGAGCTGTATGCCCGCATCCTTGTCGAAAATGGATGAAGCGGTACTTCCAATAAAATCACTGGAGACCACTTGATCCTCACAATATTCTAGGATGCCCTTCATTTCTCCATGTGCCGCCGCCTTCATGGCAGCACAAACCTCTTCATAACTTGTGTCACGGCTCAGTCGAACTGTGAGATCTACTACCGAAACATCGATAGTAGGTACACGGAACGCCATGCCTGTGAGCTTGCCCTTTACCTCAGGAATGCACAAAGCGACTGCTTTAGCTGCACCCGTTGAGGCGGGAATAATATTCTGGCTAGCACTTCGTCCACCACGCCAATCTTTTTTGCTAGGGCCGTCTACACTAGGTTGTGACGCCGTTAAAGAGTGTATGGTGGTCATTAAACCCTCTTCAATCCCAAAACTGTCTAGCAAGACCTTTGTAATAGGAGCTAGGCAATTTGTGGTGCAGGAGGCATTAGAGACTATCTTATCAATCTCTGGCTGATATTTGTCTTGATTCACTCCCATCACAAAAGTAGGTACATCACCTTTGGCTGGGGCAGTAATAATAACATGTTGTGCGCCGGCCTTAAGGTGCTTTCCAGCCGCTTCGCGATCATTGAATAGTCCCGTGGATTCTATAACGAAATCCACCTCTAGCTGCTGCCACGGAAGCTTTTCAGGATCGCGTTCAGATAATACAAGCACCTTATTACCGTCGACCATTATATGGTCCTCAAATGCTTTAACATCCCCATGAAACCGGCGATGTGTGCTGTCGTACTTCAGTAAATAGGCAAGATTATCGGCTGGCACGACATCATTAATTGCTACAATGCGAATATTGGGAAACTTAGCTGCTGCTCTAAAGACCAGTCTTCCGATGCGACCAAAACCATTAATAGCGACAGTTATAGGCATATATTATCGTCCCGATTGCCGAGGATGCAGGGGTCTGTGTTTACGCAATATGGCCATCATAAAGCAGGAGACTCGTGATGTAAAGGATGTTTTCGCAAAGAGCTACTAAACAAAGGAAAGCTGCCAGCTAACTGGCAGCTTTCCTTTAATCGAATCAATTCAAGCCTACCAGCTATTCTAGCTTTCGAGGAACTCAATGATACACTTTTGAGCGTTGTCACCTACACGCCGTTGTGTACGAACGATACGCGTGTAACCACCTTTTCTGGAGATAAAGCGTGGGCCTAACTCCCCAAATAATGTGGAAATAACAGTACGGTCTGTATTGTAGCTGTTAGTATCACCGTTCTTTACCGCTCGGGCCTCTTTAGAGGTTAGTGCGTTAAATCGAATCATTAGATCAGCTATGGCTCGACGGCGAGCAGATAGGTCATTTTGTTTAGCCAATGTAACCATCTTATCTGCATATCGGCGCAGTTCCTTAGCTTTCTCTACAGTCGTTTCAATACGACCGTGATGAATGAGCGCCTTCAACATGTTGGCGATCAAGCAGCGACGATGGGAACTAGTACGGCCGAGTTTATTTTTGTGACAAAGGTGTCTCATGATACTCCAATATGTCCCTGTGGGATTACTCCTCTACGAGGGATCCTTCTTTAGCTAGTTTTTTCTTTTCGTTGAACTCGCGCATCTTGTCTTTAACGTTGTCACAGTTGAGACCAAAACGTTGGAGGTCCATTCCTAGGGAAAGACCCATCTCGGACAGTTTCGCGCGGATTTCATTCAGAGACTTCTTACCGAAGTTTCTAAAATCGAGCATCTTCTTCTCGGGAATCGAGACGAGCTCTGCGATAGTATCGATATTAGCCCCAGCCAAGCAATTGGCGGAACGTACAGAGAGCTCGATTTCGTCAATCCGAAGACCTAACTTCTCCATCATCTCGTCATGATCGCGATCGCCACCTGAATTGGCCTCTTCGAACGAAAGCACGTAGTCCTTTGCTCTGTTAAAGGCGTCAAAGTGACGGATGGCGATTTGCGCAGCAAACGCAAGCGCTTCTACGGGCGTAACACGACCATCTGTGGTGACTTCAAGAATTAAGCGGTCAAAGTCTGTATCTTGTCCAACTCGAGTGTTCTCTACTGTATACTTGACTAAGCGAACGGGGCTAAAAGCAGAGTCGACCAAAATTTCTTCAGACACATGTTCTACATCAGTATGACGTTCTGAAGGCACGTATCCACGACCAATGAGAACGCTAAGATCAACTTGGCGTTTAGTTGGTTTTGTGATGGTAAAGAGATGCAGGAAAGGATTGATGACCTCGAAATAGGAGTCCTGCACAACATCGCCAAGAGTGACGGGTACTTGACCTTTGTTTTCATCGAGATCTTCTTGACTAACCTCGATAATCGCTGTCAAATGCCGTACTTCCCTAGGATTGTCTTCTCTTTCACTTGGGAGCTTACGTAGGAGAGCACCTTTAAAGTTTAGGATAATATTAGTCATATCCTCAATGATGCCTTCGACTGCCATGTATTCGTGAGGAACCCCTTCGATACGGACAGAAACGATGGCAGGCGCTTCTAACGAGCTCAACAATACGCGTCGCAGCGAATTGCCGATGGTGTGACCAAAACCTCTTTCAAAAGGCTCTGCGACAAAACGCGCAAAGGTCGATGTCATCGTCGCTTCGTCGACGGTAATATTATTGGGCATTTCAAACTTGCCATACTTGACAGCCATGTAGCCACTCCTGCGAGACTTTCGATTTACTCAATGATGCAATATTGCTGGGAACACTCAATCCAAATTAAACGCGTCTACGCTTGCGCGGACGGCACCCGTTATGTGGAACGGGGGTCTTATCACGAATAATAGAGATGAGCAATCCTGCGCTTTGTAGCCCACGAACAGCGGACTCACGACCGGCACCAGGGCCACGCAAGTTCACTTCGACTTCTTTAAGGCCATAACCTTGGGCGGCTTTAGCGGCCTGCTGAGCAGCTACAGTAGCGGCAAAAGCAGACGACTTACGGGAGCCCGAGTAACCAGATGTACCAGCAGATGCCCATCCAATGACGTTGCCAGCTGGATCTGTGATGGTAATAATGGTATTGTTAAAAGTTGCTGCAACATGAGCTACCCCTGAGGTAACATGGCGCATAACTTTCTTTTTCGTAACTTTTTTAGTGCCAGTAGGTTTCACGTACGTTCGTCGCTCCTTCTAAAGCTTATTTCTTCTTCTTGGCCACTGTCTTCTTACGGCCTTTGCGGGTACGTGCGTTAGTACGTGTACGTTGGCCACGAACCGGCAACCCTAAACGATGACGCATGCCACGATAGCTGTGGATGCTGATCAATCGCTTGATATTATTCTGAACTTGACGTCGGAGGTCTCCCTCGACGGCATACTCAGACTGTAAAGTCTGGTTGAGGCGAGCAATGTCGTCCTCAGTTAACTCTTTGGCCCGCATATTTGCGTTTAGGCCCAATTTGGCTATGATTTCGTTCGATAGCGCCCTTCCGATTCCATAGATGTACATGAGGCTAATTTCTAGCTTCTTATTATCGGGGATATCGACACCAATTACCCTAGGCATTGAAAAACTCCTAACATTATCTCAATGGCAATGCAAACATACTAACATAAGAGCGCGTAACTATCAAAGGGTTTCTTGCGCTCTGTCTAACACACTTCTCTCTCCGGTCCGTATCCTATCGTCCGCGGACTCTGCCCTTTTTCATAAAGCCTTCATAGCGCTTCATGAGCAGATGCGATTCGATCTGCTTAAGAGTATCCAAAACGACACCCACCATAATGAGCAGCGATGTACCACCAAAGAAGTAACTAATGGTGGCTGGCACTCCCATAATGCGTCCTACAATATTGGGTAGGATGGCAATAATGGCCAAGGATACTGCTCCGAACAGAGTAATTCTATTCATTGTTGTTTCCAGGTAGTCCTGAGTGGGTTTACCTTGTCTAATACCTGGAATAAAGGCTCCATTTTTCTTCATGTCAGACGCGATTTGATCTGGACGAAACTGTGTTGCGGTCCAAAAATAGGTAAAGCCTATGATCAATACAACGAACATAACAAGATGAGCGGTACTGCCAGGGCTAAACCAATTAGCAACTGTTCCTACCCAATTACCTGCTCCAACAAACTGTCCGATTGTGGCAGGGAACATCAGCAATGCGGATGCGAAAATAACCGGAATAACGCCAGCATAGTTAATCTTTAGCGGAATGTATGAGTTCCCGCCTTGAGCTTCCTTGCGTCCAACAACTCGTCGTGCATACTGGAGGGGTATTCTCCGATGGCCTTGAATCACCATAACGGTTCCCCATACGACGCAAATAAAGACCACAATAAGCGATAACACGCTCGCAAAGTTCATTTGGCCAGGCAGTTGCGAGTCTAGGTTAAGCTGTTGAAATACGAGTCCAATTGCGGTCGGTAGCTGCGACACGATACCTAAGGTGATGATTAAGCTCATGCCATTGCCTATACCGCGCTCACTGATTTGCTCGCCAATCCACATCAGAACAACTGTACCTGTGGTCATTGTAGCGATGAAAGTCAGGTAAAAAAACCAAGGTATACCGAAGGCTTGCAACTCCAGTAACTCGGGGCCTATGATGCCTGGACGTGTAAGGTTCATACCTAACGCAAATCTTGCGAAGAGGCTGGACTGTATGAACGCGAGGGCTACTGTCCCAACGCGTGTCATTTTAGTCATTTTACGGCGTCCCTGCTCGGGATTCTCGCGCATTTCTCGCTGCAATGAAGGAAACACTGCTGTGAGTAGTTGCACGATGATCTGAGCAGATATGTAGGGCATCACACCAAGCGCGATAACCGTCATATTCGAAAAAGCACCACCGGCAAAGATGTCGAACAATTGGAATAGATTCTGACCACCACCCGTTTGACTACGAAAGAACCCTACGGCGAGTTCTCCGTTAATCCCGGGAACTGGAACGAATCCGCCAATACGGCAGACGACGAGCATGGCGAGAGTGAACAATATCTTCGCCCGAAGCTCTGGCAGCTGAAAAATTCTTCTAATTGCTTCCATTGCTTAGTCAATCTCTAGCAGTTTACGGTTTCGGTAGTAGTCATGGTTCGCTGGTCAAATGCGCGTGTCGCCTTAACTAAGGCGACCCGAGGCTTATACAGACGCTCCTCTTACCTTAAGGGAGGTCTTGCTACTTGCAAGTTTCTCTATGGCTTTTTCGGAGGCTGCATCTACTTCAATGGTGAGTTTCTTTGTCAATTCACCGTGTGCGAGTAGCTTGATACCATGCTTGCTACTGCTTATAAGACCGCGATCTCTCAATGTTTCGGCATTAACGACATCGCCAGTTTCGTAGACAGCGTCGATTTGTCCGAGATTGATTACTTCATACTCGGTGCGGAAGCGAGCGTTGCTAAAGCCACGTCCGGGTAGTTTCATGTAAAGTCTAAACTGACCACCTTCATAACCGAGGCGACGTTTGTAGCCGGATCGAGATCCTGCGCCTTTCTCGCCTCTGCCGCATGTCTTACCTTTTCCACTTCCTAAGCCACGGCCTACGCGTTTACGACGTTTAAAGGGTCTGTGAGTGTTTTCTAATGTGTGGAGCGAGCTCATGCTTTTCCTCTTCTTTGCTTTATCTTGTTACGCGAGCAGAGCTTTTGAAGAGCTAGAAAAGTGGCACGGACTTGGTTAATTGGGTTATTGCCACCAAGGCTTTTAGCCATGACGTCCTTAACACCAGCCATTTCAAGCACTGCACGAACTTGGGAACCAGCAATAACGCCAGAACCTTTTGGAGTAGGCTTCAAGAAGACTGTAGCGCCGTCCCATGATACGGTAACTTCCTGTGGGATTGTTGAGCCTTCGGTGTCGAAGGTGATAAGACTTTTGCGTGCAGCCTCGCCGCCCTTCTTGATGGCATCAGTGAGTTCGTTAGCTTTTGCAAAGCCATAACCAACGCGACCTTTACCGTCCCCAACAAGTATTAAAGCGGAAAAGCTAAACTTACGTCCACCTTTCACAACTTTAGCGCAGCGGTTAACATAGAGAACTTTTTCCTCTAGTTCCGACTCTTCGTGGGTCTTTTCGAATCCTTCTCTATTCTTCGCCATATTAGCGTCCTGCTAGGTTAAAATTTGAGCCCGGTCTCGCGCGCTGCATCAGCCAATGCGGCGATAACGCCATGGTATTTGTATCGGCCACGGTCGAAGATGACTTCGGTCACATTCTTTTCTTTGGCGGCATTGCCGATAAACTCGCCAAGAGCTTTGGCAGCTTCTTTGCTTTTGCAGTTGTTTTCAGTGTCTTTGAACTGCTTAGCAAAAGTTGCGGTGCCCGCCAGAGTAACGCCGTTGACGTCGTCAATAAGCTGCACTTGCAGATGTCGCAGGCTCTTAAATACTGCGAGTCTGGGCCGCTCAGCTGTGCCTTTAATTTTAGCACGTACGCGCCAGGCACGCTTCTGACGTATCATTCGTTTTTTCTTAATTGTCTTGTCCATTACTTCCCTTTTGCGCTATGCCGCCCATGAAACGGTTATTACTTCTTCGCTGCTGACTTACCAGCTTTCTTACGGACGTATTCGCCAACATAGCGAATGCCTTTGCCCTGATAAGGTTCTGGCGGACGGATGGAGCGAATGGTCGCTGCTATTTGTCCGACTTGCTGTTTGTCAGTGCCTTCAATGCTAATAATGTTTTTCTCAACCTTAATATGAATTCCATCAGGAATTGGCACTTCGGTAGGATGAGAGAAACCGAGTTGGAGGTCAAGCATCTTGCCTTTTACAGCGGCTCGATAACCAACACCGATGAGTTCAAGCTCTTTCTTAAAGCCCGCACTAGCGCCAATGACCATATTCTGTATAAGACTACGGTAGAGTCCTTGCCAACGGCTGTGGCTTTTAGGACTATCACTCTGCGCTATGAGTACTTGTCCAGCATCGATATTGATGAGGACGGTATCGTCATATATTTGGCTCAAAGTACTTTTAGGGCCTTTAACAGTAATTAAACCGTCTACGGCTTTGACTTCGACGCCACTTGGGATGACTACTGGTCTATTACCTGAACGAGACATTCGTTAATACTCCTTAACTTACCACACCAGACACAGTAGTTCGCCACCGATTCCGCGTTTTCTCGCTTCGCCGCCTTGGATAACACCTTGGCTTGTGGACAATATGGCTATGCCTAATCCACCGAAGAAATCTGGAATATCTTCAGCGCTTACATAGCGGCGTAAACCAGGTTTCGAGACGCGCTTCAGACCTTGAAGGACTGGCTGCCGCCCGGTATATTTTAGATAGAGTCTAATGACTCCCATCGTACCTTCTTTCTTAATGAGGTAATCGTCAATGAGTCCTTCCTCTTTAAGAATTTCGGCCATTCGCTCTTTCATTTTACTCCAACGCACTTCGGTGTAGCGGTGCTTGGCAATCAGAGCATTTCTGATTCGAGTGAGGAAGTCTGCTATTGGATCGCTTAAACCCATGAACGTTAGCTCCTAATTAGCTGTGGTTACCACGATGGGGTGATTCTTAAATGGCATGCCGCAGAGTCTGAGCAGTTCAACACATTCTTCATCAGACTCAGCAGTCGTGACAAATGTGATGTTCATCCCTTGCGTACGCTTTACCTCATCGAGGTTTACTTCTGGGAATATTTGTTGGTCTTCAAGACCTAAACTGTAGTTGCCTCGTCCATCGCACTTATCACTAAACCCACGAAAGTCGCGGATACGGGGCGAGACGATGTTAACAAAACGATCGAGGAAGTCCCATAGGCGGTCACCGCGCAGCGTTACTTTAACGCCGATTGGTTGACCTTCACGCAGCTTAAAGTTAGAGATCGCCTTTTTTGCTCGTGTGAGGACTGCCTTTTGTCCAGCAAGAGCTGTCAGCTCTTTCACGCAGTCTTGTAGTGCGTTTTTATCTTTAGTCGCTTCAGCAATACCCATGTTGATCACGACCTTTTTAAGTCGTGGGATCTGCATGACGTTGCTATAGCTAAATTTCTCTTTTAGCTGATCGCGAACTCTTTCTTGATATCTCGTCTTTAACCTAGTTGCCATGATGTCTCTTCACTCACTTGGATTTTACGGAGCGCACAGTTACTTGTTCGTTTCCATCGCGGTAGTATATACTGCGCTCGCCATTTTTGTCGATACTGACTCTCAGTTTTACAGGCTTGTCATCTTTACCGACGGCCTGCAACTTCGACACGTGAACCTTACGTTCGATGGAAACGACACCACCGTTAGGATTCATCTGGGATTTCTTCACGTGTTTTTTGCACACGTTAATGCCTTGCACTACAGCGTAATCGTCGTCACGCGATAGGATAGTACCGACTTCACCGCGATCGTTACCGGAGCGGACGATGACTTTGTCACCTTTACGGATGCGCTTATTTTGAATCTTTTTTTCCATCGCTTTCACTCTCTTAGATAACTTCAGGCGCTAGGGAACTAATTTTAAGGAATCCACGGTCACGAACTTCGCGGGCTATGGGCCCAAAAATTCGAGTTCCTTTTGGATTGCCTTTCTCGTCGATCAAAACGCAGCTATTGCTATCGAACCGTAGCTTGGAGCCGTCTTTGCGTTTAATATAACGTGTGGTACGGACAACAACGGCACGTACAACTTCGCCCTTCTTTGTGGAGCCTTGTGGATCAGCATCACGCACGGAGCAGATGATAATGTCACCGACTTGGGCATAACGTCGTCTTGAGCCGCCAAGCACTTTAAAGCACTTAACTTTTTTGGCGCCTGAATTGTCGGCTACTTTAAGTTTTGTTTCTTGCTGCAACATTCTTAGGGTTCTCCCGCACTGCGGTTCTTAGCATATTCTTTATTAAGTCAAGGCCTTCTATACTGCTGCCACATCAGTGACGCGCCATCTTTTCAGCTTTGAGAGCGGGCGAGTCTCGACGATAGTGACAGTGTCGCCGATTTTAACGTCAGCGTTTTCACAATGAGCGTAGTATTTTTTCGCTCTAGTGACTACCTTCTGATACTTGGGGTGACGCAACGTGTGCTCGACCTTAACAACAACGGTCTTTTGCATTTTGTTGGACACCACAGTGCCTTTCTGCTCTTTACGCTTTCCGCGCTCATTTGCTTCCATTAATGCCTCTTCTAACTATTTTGCTGGCGCTTCTGTTGTAATACTGTAAGAAGGCGTGCTTTATCGCGGCGCTTCTCTTTCAAACGGTGCGGCTTATCCAGCTTTTTGCTCATTCTGTGTTCGTTCGTAATCTGAAAGAGCTCTTGACATAGATCCCGATAGGTGGACTCTAATTCGTCGATGCTCTTATCTCTAAGTTCTTTTGACTTCAACATTGCCTACCTATACTTGTTCTACGCGTTCAACGAATCGTGTCTTAAGGCCGAGCTTAGCGGCTGCACGTCGTAGAGCGTCTTGAGCCATTTCACGATCAACGTTACCTACTTCAAAGAGCACGCGACCGGGGCGTACTACGGCTACCCAGTGATCAACGGCACCTTTACCTTTACCCATACGTACTTCAGCTGGTTTTTTAGATACGGACTTATCTGGAAAGATCCGAATCCAAACTTTACCACGACGTTGGAAGAAGCGGTTGATTGCCACGCGGCAGGCTTCGATTTGCTGAGCAGTGATCCAACCACGATCGAGCGCTTGAATACCAAACTCACCGAAATGGATGAAGTTACCACCTTTGCTATACCCTGCTACAGAACCTTTCTGTCTTTTTCGAAACTTTGTCTTTTTTGGTAACAGGGTCATCTCTAGGCCTCCTTACGAACTAGTGAATCTTCACCGCGGTTGATCCACACTTTAACACCGATGCTTCCATAGGTTGTTTCGGCGCGGCCATTAGCGAAGTCGATGTCATTTCTCAGTGTATGCAAAGGCATACTGCCGTTAATATACCATTCGGAGCGGGCTATTTCAGCTCCACCGATACGGCCTGAGCACTGTATTTTAATTCCAGCTGCGCCAGCTTCCATGGAAGCTTGCATCGCTTTCTTCATGGCTCTTCTGAAAGGGATACGGCGTTCGAGCTGACGTGCAATGCCGTCTGCTACGAGCTGTGCGTCGAGATCAGGGCGCTTGATTTCTTCAACTTCGATCCAAACTTCCTTACCGGTGAGTTTGAAGAGTGCTTTTTTCAAAACGTCGATTTCCGCGCCTTTCTTACCGATTACAAGACCTGGTCGCGCTGTGCAAATGGTGACTTCAATTTTGTCAGCCATGCGGCGGATCTTAATCTTGCTGGTGCCTTGAAGGTTTACCTTCTTGGTGAGGAAGTGACGAATCTTCTGGTCTTCGATCAGAAGCTGCCCGAACTCTTTTTTATTTGCGAACCACTTAGAACGCCAGTTCTTGTTCCTGGAGAGTCGCAGTCCGATTGGATTTACTTTCTGTCCCATTCGTACACTCCTTATTCCGCACCGACAATGACGGTGAGGTGACTGGTTTTCTTCTGAATCGGGTGCCTGCCACCGCGGTTCTTTGGCTTAATCCTCTTAAGGCGAGGCCCTTCATCAACGCGCACTTCCAGAACTTGGAGTTTCTCACGACGGAGGTCGAGTTGGGACTCTGCGTTCGCAACGGCGCTATCAAGTGTCTTTTTAAGTAAGCGAGCACCTTTCGAGTTGCCGTAGATAAGCTGGAGGCTCGCGTTCTCAACGCTAAGTCCGCGGATCAATCCGGCAGCCAGGCGTGCCTTGCGTGGGCAGACCCGAACGTACTTGGTGATGGCTATGGCTGTGTCCATGGTTTGATCCTTTACTTTTTAACGGGGTGACCTTTAAAGACCCGTGTCGGTGAAAATTCACCGAGGCGATGGCCGACCATATTTTCTGATACGAAGACACTGATGAACTTACGTCCATTATGGACTTCAAAGGTGTGTCCAACCATGTCAGGAATGATCATGGATCTTCTGGACCATGTTTTAATAAGCTTTTTACTGCCTTCTTGGTTTTGCACTTCCACCTTCTTCAAAAGATGATGGTCAACAAAGGGGCCTTTTTTGAGCGATCTACCCATAATTACTTCTTCCTTCGATCCTTCACAAGGTACTTGTTGGGTTTCTTCCTGGTGCGCAAGCCTTTAGTGAATTGTGCCCAAGGTGTCTGAGGAATATTACCACGAGTACGCCCTTCACCACCACCGTGCGGGTGGTCGACTGAGTTCATGGCGGTACCACGAACGGTAGGACGGATACCCATCCAGCGCACTCGACCGGCTTTACTTTCTACTCGAAGAATGTGTGCATGGTTAGAAACTTGTCCAAAAGTTGCACGACAATCTTCGTTAATCATTCGCATTTCGCCGGATGGCAATTTAATGGTGGCATAGCCGCCACTACGAGCCATAAGCTGTGCGGAGAGTCCTGCTGAACGTACGAGCTTGCCGCCACGACCTGGATGAACTTCAAGGTTATGAATGGTCGAACCAAGTGGCATATGCTTTAGCTTCATGCAGCAACCGACGCTGAATGGTGGCTCTTCGCTTGTTTTAACTGTGTCGCCTACTTTGAGGCCTTCAGCAGCGATAATGTAGCGCTTTTCTCCATCAGCATAGTTCAGCAGCGCAATGTATGCAGAACGGTTTGGATCGTATTCAATAGAGGCTACTTTCGCTGGAATATCAAGCTTATCGCGCTTAAAGTCTATCACACGGTAACGGCGTTTATGTCCACCACCACGGTGACGGCAGCAAATGCGTCCTAAATTGTTACGGCCACCAGTGCGTCGCTTTGGTGCGAGGAGCGACTTAGTTGGCTTTACCTTGGTTCGTGTTTCGCCTATGCGTGTCAACTCTGGATGAGTTGGTAGCACTAGCTGACGCGTACCTGGGGTCATTGGTCTAAACTTTTTAACTAACATCGACTAGAGGCTCCTCTTAAACGTTGTCCAGACTGTCATTTTCCTCTAGGGTCACAATGGCTTTCTTAAAACCTGTTGTACGTCCTAGGCGTCCGCGAACTCGTCGTGCTTTTGGCTTAACGTTGATGGTATTAACCTTCACCACATGTATGCTTTGATCTTTGTAGATTTGCTCGAGCGCTGTGGCGATTTCTTGTTTGCTGGCATCGGGATCAACGATGAAGACGTACTTTGGAGAATTGCATCGGCGTACGGACGCGTTGCTCTCGCTATTTTTTAGGCCTGCCAGCATCTGTGTCTTTTCAGTCACATGCTGATGCTTAATAACTTGGTAAGGATCTTTTGCCGTCATTTTCTTCTTTCCTTATATCCTTAGCTCAACCATTCGTGAATTTCAGCGAGGGCTGCAGCGGTAACAACAATCTCTTTTGCAATGAGCAGGTCATAACCACTGACGTTTTTCGCAAGTAGGAAGCCCACTTTAGGGATGTTACTGATGCTCTTGCAAAAGTTGTCATGTTTATCACAGGTCGCGCTATATTTGGCACCACTATCTTTGCATACTGCATAATTGCCTTCGCCCAAGAAGAGTGTTCGGCCTTGAATTCCACAGGTACGGAGGAAGCCGGCGATGGTCTTGGTCTTTGGCTTAGAGAGTTCGGTATCCTCAAGTACGCGGACTTGATTATTGCGAATTTTTTCCGCAAGAAGAGCACGAATAGCTGCGCGACGCTCTTTTTTATTGAGTCTGATATGTTGATCAAACTTTGGTCTTGGTCCGTGTGCTCGACCACCACCTCTGTGATGAGGAGCAACTAGCGTGCCTTGTCGACCTTGTCCTGTGCCTTTCTGTGCAAAAGGTTTCTTAGTAGTGTGGACAACTTCGGCGCGTGTTTTGGTACTCGCAGACCACTGGCGTGCGTTAGCTCGTATTGCAACGATGTAGTCTTTAATCATCTGGCTGTTGGCTTCGGCGTTGACGAATTCATCATCAAGTTCGATGGTGCCAATTTCTTTGCCGGCAAGATTGAATTTCTTTAGGTTTGTTGCCACAACTTCACTCCGCTAGTTGGCTTGGATGCTTGGTACTTAACGGCTGGGGTGATATAGACAAGATCACCGTTAGCTCCAGGGATAGCGCCTTTAATCAAGATAATATTTTCGTCTTTAACAATCTTAACTACTTGTAGGCCTTGAACAGTAACTGTTTCAGCACCCATATGACTTGGACGTGGGCCACCTGGGAAGCAGTGACCTGGGGTTGAGCGCATACCTGTGGAACCCGCATGACGGTGAAAACCCGAGCCGTGAGAGGCTGGACCACCGGAGTAGTTATACTTTTTCATGGTTCCTTGATAGCCTTTACCTTTGGAAACGCCTTGAACATCAACAAATATGATTTCTTCGAATGCCTCGACGCCGATTTCCTGCCCGAGCGTGTACTCGTCAGTTTTTTCAACTCTTGTTTCGCTAAGATGTCTGCGAGGTTCGATGTTGTTCTTAGCGAAAGATCCGCGTTGTGGTTTTCGTGTACGAGCTTTTTGTCGGCGTGGGTCTTTCGCTTTTACTTTTTCAAAACCTGTTTGAATTGCTGTATAGCCATCTTTGTCTTTAGTCTTGATTTGAGTAACGACGTTAGGCTCAGCTTCAACGAGCGTACAGACTACGATAGCGCCTGTGTCATCGAAAAGCTGGATCATTCCACGCTTTCTACCCATTAATTTGAGTGCCATATTTCCTGTCCTTACAACGCAGGTTTGTTTGTAGCTTCCGATGCCAAGTGAGATCTTACGTAGGACAACAGCCATTGGCTTCCCAATCAATATCCCTTTTTCAAAGAATATTGGTCGTAGGAATCCTGATCACTTGGGCATTTCTAGATACGAACTGTATCCGAAGAAAGCTAAACAGAGAATCTAACAAAGAGAGCTATTTTTTCACAATAGAAATCTTCACGTATTCCTTGCGAGGTCTTCAAGGATGGGATTTGGATTGGATAATCGCGTTTAGGGTATGTTTTGGAGGTATTAGCGGCAGACAGGATGCTTAAGGAGCTGGTTATGTTTCAGGTGTTCGTATTTGCGAAAAAAAATACGTACACTCAGTGTAAAGATAGCGATGGGTGCTCTTAGACCCTGATTGCTACCAAAACTTGCCGCACAAGTCATTGAATTTGAATT
>CAYTFC010000029.1:0-30806 GCA_964436955.1 uncultured bacterium
ACTCTATCATGAATAATGAGGGATTGGACGATGACTTTGATGAGGAAGCCCACTACTCCGGCACCCGCTCAGGAAGGAATCCGCACTATGACGATGATGAAGATGAGCAACACCACCCAGGCTATAAGCCCAGTAGAGCCCAAACAAGCCGAGAGCATAAAGAGCAGCGGCAGCGTACAGCTAACGAGCATCAAAATCGACAACCCAACGATGCAGGAAAGCAAGCAGCTCGTGAAGCTGATAAACCATGGACAAAGGAAGATGGCGAACAACTTCATAGGGAAATTTCGAAACAAGGCTACAACTATCAAGAAGTACTTGAACGTGCTCGGGAGATTTATGAATGAATGAAGCTTCGTTTGATCAACTATTGCAACACATTAAGCATGATCTTCACGATCGTCCCGCTTCTGAATCGAAATATCTATTGAGTTGCGGAATCTATTTGGGATTTGGTGAGTCCAAGACCAGGTCTATCATTACTCCTAAACGAACTGTGATAGAAAATGTAAAAGAGTGGGAGTTTAACTTAAACAATGCCTTTAGACTTACGCAGCATGAACAGTTTGTTATGGGTTCTGGCGATCATCATGAAGTAATTCAAAAGCATTTGGACAAGTTAATGGGTTTAAAATTTGTGTCGATTAAATTTATTTCTAAATATTTAGATGCCCAAATCAATCTTGACGATGGATATCAATTTACCACATTTTTTAGAGGAATGGATTATTCCCTTTCTATTATAGCTCCTGGTTTACCTGACTTTAAAATTGATTTTAACAACGAAGAAGCAATTCGAAAGGTTACAAAAGTTAGTGTGAAAGTAGCGGACGAGGAAAAAGTTCAGCATACAATAGAACTGCCTTCGAGTGGGATAACCATCACTTACTTACTTTATAGCGATCATGGCACGCCATCTTATTTCATCCAGGAGGAGGGCACCTATGTTGGCTTCGAAGACTGTCAATGGCGATTAGAAAAAGATGGGGAGTATGTGCTGGGATGGGCAGATTATTATTCTAATGTTTGCTTGCATCATCAAATGGAGTTTAAGGAAAAATTCTTAGAGATAACAGGCCAGACAATATGGCGAATTGAAGTGCTGAATTCAATGGGGGATGCAAAAATGTACATCGGGGATCGTTATGTTTTAACAGTCTTTACCAGCTTCATCACCTCCTGGGCCGTTTATCACAACAACGAGCAAGTGTTATATTGTGCCGATCCTGTCTTGCAAGAAGACGAAAAAGACATCAACCAAGTGTAAGCAAGAAAAGAGAGCTACGATTGTAAATGAACGCCGCCACGCTCTATGAATTACTACATTGGATCCAACAGGATCTTCGCCATCGTCCTGCTACTGAATCGAAATATCTATTGGGTGGCGGAATCTATTTGGGATTTGGTGAGTCCAAAACCAGGTCTATCTTTACTCCTAAACGAACTGTGATAGAAAATGTAAAAGAGTGGGAATTTAACTTAAATAATGCCTTTAGACTTACACAGCATGAACAATTTGTTATGGGTTCAAGCGATCATCATGAAGTAATTCAAAAGCATTTGGACCAGCTATTGGGTTTAAAATTTGAGTCCATCGCATTTATTTCTAAATATTTAGATGCCCAAATCAATTTAGAAGATGGATATCAATTTACAACATTCTCTAGTCGGATGGATTATTCTCTTTCTATTATATCTCCTGGTTTAACTGATTTTAACAACACAGAAGCAATTCGACGCGTTATAAAAGCGAGTGTGGAAATAGTGGAGGAGGAAAAAGTTCAGCATACAATAGAACTCCCTCCGTACGGCATAACTATCACTTACTTACTTTATGGCGATGATGGCACACCATCTTATTTCATTCAGGAAGAGGGCACTTATGTAGATATTGAGGATTGTCAATGGCGATTAGAAAAAGATGGGGAGTATGTGCTGGGATGGGCAGATTATTATTCTAATGTTTGCTTGCATCATCAAATGGAATTTAAGAAGAAATTTTTAGAAATCAGAGGACAAAAGATATGGCGAATTGACGTCCTCAATTCCATGGGAGATGCGAAAATGTACATTGGTGATAAGTTTGTCTTAACGGTCTTTACTTGCTTCATTCATTCCTGGGCCGTTTATCACAACAACGAGCAAGTGTTATATTGTGCAGACCCCGTCTTGCAAGAAGACGAAAAAGACATTAACCAAGTGTAAGCAGGAAGATAGAGCTAATACTGCAATAAACACCGCCATGCTCTACGAATTACTACATTGGATCAAACAGGATCTTCACCATCGCCCTGCTACTCAAGCTCGATATTTGTTAGGTGGTGGAGTCTTGTTAGAGTTTGGGGATATCAAGCCTATAAAACCCCGAAGGGGATAATTGCAGAAGTAACAATAAAAAATTGTTTATGCTTCATGTCTTTGATTATTAGCCGCAAGCGGCTGAAAAACCCCAAAAGGGGTTTCAAAATAATAGCCATGGGTAAGACCTCGAAAGAGGTCGCAACCCATGGAAAATGCGAGAAGAACTTGAACGCGGCGCTACAACGTGTAACAGAACATGTAACGCCACCTCTTGCTACCGCGTCGCCATCTGCAGAAAATGGGTGATGTTCTTGGCACAAAACTCGGGCTGCTCAACGGGCAAAAGATGCGCTGCTGATGGAATCACAAGCACATCCGAATCTGAAATGCCTTCAGATAACGCCTCTGCTTGCAAAGTTGGCGAAATAATATCTCTTTCTGCCGCCAGAATGAAGGTGGGTACCTTGATATTGCTCAACAGCTGGGTTGTCCGCTTTTGTAAGTGCCTCCAGTTGACGTTCCAATGCCCTCGATCATCAGGTGCTAATTGCGGATCAGAGACGATATTCGACAACGAAAAAACAAATGACAAAACATAATTAATTAATTAAACACAACACTCAAAATTAGTTATAATATCACAAAACAATAACCTTAAACGTAATTTGATGATAATAGATGACATATTTAATAACGCTAAGGTGAAAACATAATTACGGGGTCTGTCTCAGACCGAATGACGTGCCATCGCGTGAGCGTGTATATTAAAATAGACTTTTAATACACGCCAAGGTAATTTCATATTAGTTTAAACAACTCTATCAATAATAATGGAAATAAAAATGGATACTGCACTTAGTTTTTTATCTAAAGAAATGGGATTCAAGTTATTGGCACCCGTTATAATAGCAGGTTCTACAGCTGTCGCACATTCACGCGTTTGGTCTTACTCGCAAGGGCGTATTCCAACAGTCGCGTCCATTATCGCAAATCGCGTTTTAGCTACCGTTTTAGCTGGTGGCTGTACGGTTGCTACGCTTTCTTATTTTTGCGATTCCAGCATACCAGTGAACCTAACCTTGTCGCTACTTTCTTCTACTCTTTGTTGGCCTTTAACGAATTATTTTGATAAAAGACTTATTACCAGCATGGCCGTTTCTGAAGGAACGACTCCTCTTCACATAGCTGCACGAATTGGCCATTCTTATGTAGCTGAGCAATTAATGCAAAACGGACCTGCTGTCAATGCGCGTGATAACCTAGAAAGGACGCCGCTTCATATAGCTGCAGGCAATGGCCATTTTTATGTAGCTGAGCAATTAATACAACACGGAGCTGCTGTCAATGCGCGTGATAACCAAGAATGGACGCCGCTTCATAGGGCTTGTATAAACCCAAACGCGGCCGTAGCACAACTCCTGTTACAAAATGGAGCTGATCTCAATGCCGCTTGTGACACGGGCCTAACACCTCTTACACTCGCAGGTAGCTTTGCTCTAATAGAAGTTGTTCGCATACTTCTAGATAATCGTGTGAATCCCAACACAGTTTTAGAATGGAACGGCGGCCACCTAGACACTCAGGCGCGAATAATTGAGACCTTGCTAAAGGCAGGACTCAACATACTAGAGCTCAATCTAGATGAAGAGCGGTTTCCCCAGTTCAAAGAACGCATAGCAACGGCAAAGGCCAACCAACGCCACAAGACCGCAAAAGCATCTTAAGGACAGGAAAAGACCCAATGTCGTCAAAATAAGACCTTTGTTAATGCCGCTTCGGCGAAGCGGCGCTACAACGTGTAACAAAACATGTAACGCCACCTATTGCTACCGCGTCGCCATCTGCAGAAAGTGGGTAATGTTCTTGGCACAAAACTCGGGCTGCTCAACGGGCAGAAGATGCGCTGCTGATGGAACCACAAGCACATCCGAATCTGAAATGCCTTCAGATAACGCCTCTGCCTGCAACGGAGGCGAAATAATATCTCTTTCTGCCGCCAGAATGAAGGTAGGTGCCTTGATCTTGGTCAATATCTGGGTTGTGTCCGCTTTTGTAAGTGCCTCCAGTTGACGTTTCAAGCCGACGAGAGGTTGTGGATATTCATAACTAAGCACTTTTTCAACAAAGCTATCGACCTTTGGTTGACTGGCAAGAAATGCTCCCGAAAAAAGCCACGGCAGCCTGACTTCAAGCACAGTCTTGCGTGATATCCCTTCTTCCAGATGCCTTACAGACATCGCCAAACTAAAGTTTGACACGACGTCGATGACTGCAAAAGGCGTCAGCAACACCAGCTTACGCACTTGCGAAGGATATGTCGCACCAAGAATCTGTGCTATGGAGGATCCCAAGGAATGCCCCACAATATGTGCGCTCTCAATGCCTAGGCCGCGCATTAGGCCAACGGTATCCTCTGCCATTAACTCGGCAGTATAAGGGGTGTCGGGGCAATCGCTTTGCCCGCAACCGCGATTATCAAACGTAATCACACGAAAAGTTTTGGAGAGAATTTGTTCAAGACCTGCCCAAATAGAGTGATCAGACGAGTAGCCGGCAATCAGCACCAAAGGGTCGCCCTCGCCTTTGGACTCGTAATAGACGTTTAGTCCATTCACATTGATGTGTGGCATTGTTGTTCTCGCTTAGGATCGCTGTGCTGCTAAGCCCTGTCCGCGTACTTCTTGGACTTTCTTCACTAGCCAATCTGGTGGTGTTAATCCGTTAGTTCGATACCACTCTAACGGATTGGTCTTAAGCAATTCAATCATTAGTGGTAATGTATCCAAAACATTGTGCTTAGGAACCCAACCGATAGTTTTTTCAGCGCGACTAATATCTAAAGCATAGTGATCATCTGCGATATCAATCATCCAGGGTTGTATAAAGTTATCGCTCACAAAGGGCAGCTTCTGCTGCACCTTGGCACCTTCCTTCGCGACCCATTTTGGCACGCGAAATAACGCAAAGTCCTTATGATTGAGTAGCTCCGAGATACGATTCTGAAAAACTCTATAGCTCGCCGTCTTGTTTTCCCCGATGATCAGTATCAGCTCTCCAGGAACACGATGATTGAGGGAAAGCTCGAATGCGTCAACAAGGTCTTCGAGATGTAGAAACGGGTTGCCATGCTGCCGATCGCCGGGATGCAAATGCGCTTCAATCTCATGCTCATAGATACGTTGAATATTGTGAGCGATAGCAATCGAATGGCATTGATCATCGTAACAACCAGCAATGCGCATAATAACAGCCGGGATTTTGCCGTGTCTTTCGTGAATGACCTTTTCCGTTCTTACTTTCGATTTGGGATAATCCCACTTGGGTTCAAGCGGCCATTTTTCGTTAATGGCATCCCCAATTTTGCAAGGAGCGTGCACTAGAATAGTGCTAGAAAAGAGGAATTGCTCGACTTCGAATGTCTGCAGTTCATCCAGCAGGTGCTTAGTGCCTTGCACGGTAATCGTTTCATACAGTTCTGGTCTACCACGGTCAAAGGTGTAATAGGCGGCTAGATGAATCACTGGACCAATGCGGTTTCCATAACGCTTTCTGACTTCTTCTAGCGCTTCCTTGACACTCTCATCAGACGAGATATCCATGGTAATATGATCTATGGATGCTTTTTTGGCGGGATGCCGGTCAAGTCCCACAACCTGGTAGGAATCCGCGAAGCGCTGTGCGCATACTTGTCCAATTCTGCCGCTTGAACCTGTGATAAGCATCACTTTTTTGGTCATATGATACTCCAAGTTTGCGATTGCAGCGTAGCATACCTCTAACTCGTCCTTATTGCTTCGCTGGCTTGTGAGCTGCAAGTGCTAGAAGCACCCATGCCCAGCCCGCAAAGACTAGGTCGATACCCACAAATAAGCCTATCACCCAAAAGCCAGAGATTGGCCATTGAGAGATAATCAAAACACCCAGAATAAATGTAATTAATCCGTTAAGAAAAATCCAACCCCAATGATGAAACCGCATATAGGCAGAGGTCGCCATACGGAAAAGGCCGACAATAAAGAAGAACGCTGCAATCCAAAGCGTTAAACCAACTGCCGTGATTGCTGGTTTTGCCATGCAAAAGATACCTGCAACGACATACAAAATGCCTAGAAGTAATGTAAGAAATAGGCCCTTCCATTCCCTAGCCATAAAAGCCTGAAAGGTTTGGACCAAACCCGCAACGATTAAGACGAAGCCGAGTATCTCCATCGTGACCAGCGTCGTGTATACGGAGGTACTGATGGCAACGCAGCCCAGAAGGATTAGGAGTATCCCCAGCGTCAAAAACCACCCCCAATTTTTTTGGATGGTCTTGCTATCACGGAAGTTAGGCACTCGTAACATTGGTTGCGATTCCATGGTTCCTCCTCGATGCATTGTTTATCAAGTATATCTCAACATAAAGCCCTCTACTTTTTGTTTGTCAACCCCGATATTGATTGTTCTTCTAGGGTCTCGAGGAATCAAAAAAGTTTCTTGAACCGGATTAAAGAATCGTCAAAGATCACGAATATAAGAACGCCTATAAAAAGTGAGAGATCGTGATGAAAATAAGTCCTCTGGCAGGCAAGCCTGCTGAACCTTCCTTGCTTGTTAACGTTCCTCGACTCATTACGGCATATTACGAGGAAAAACCGGAAGGGTCGGTACCTAGGGAGCGCGTCTCCTTCGGGACCTCAGGACACCGCGGATCTTCCTTCGATCGGTCCTTTAACGAATGGCATATCCTAGCTATCACTCAGGCAATATGTGAGTATCGACATCACGCTGGTATTAACGGCCCTTTGTTTATAGGAATCGATACACATGCCTTGTCAGAACCGGCTTTAGCAACGGCAATAGAAGTCTTAGCGGCCAATGGTGTCGATGTGATGTTAGCGCAGGGTGATGAATATACTCCGACTCCAGTCATCTCCCACGCCATTCTAACCTATAATCGTAATCGCAAGAAGGGTCTGGCCGATGGCATTGTCATCACACCATCCCACAATCCACCCTCAGAAGGCGGCTTCAAATACAATCCGCCCAATGGTGGACCCGCCGATATTGAGGTGACTTCTTGGATAGAAAATATCGCCAATGGCTACCTAGAAGATAAGTTAAAAGGTGTGCGTCGCATGCCCTATTCGCAGGCCTTACAGGCCGCCACTACCCATCGACACGACTACCTCAATACCTATGTCGCTGATCTGGGCAATGTCATCGATATGGAACTGATCCGCAATGCAAAACTGCATTTAGGAGTAGATCCTTTGGGTGGCGCGGGAGTTCATTACTGGCAACCTATCGCCGACCACTATGGCTTGGATCTTACCGTTGTTAGTGACGAAATCGATCCGACCTTTCGCTTCATGTCCGTGGATTGGGATGGTAAAATTCGCATGGACCCCTCATCTAAGTTTGCCATGCAACGCCTAATTGGGCTTAAAAACCGCTTCGAGGTAGCCTTTGCTTGTGACACAGACCACGACAGGCATGGCATCGTCACTAAAAGCTCAGGGCTATTGCAACCCAACCATTATCTGTCCGTGGCTATCTTTTATCTTTTTCAAAACAGACCAAAATGGAAAAAGACTGCAGCGGTTGGAAAGACCTTGGTCAGTAGCAGTATGATCGACCGCGTTGCAAACGAATTAGGCCGCAAGCTTTACGAAGTACCTGTCGGCTTTAAATGGTTTGTAGATGGCCTTCTAGATGGTTCCCTCGGCTTCGGCGGAGAAGAAAGCGCAGGAGCCTCTTTTAGTCGCATCGATGGCAGTGTATGGACCACTGACAAGGATGGCTTTATTCCCGCTCTTCTGGCCGCTGAAATAACGGCTAAAACAGGCACGGATCCTGGCGAAGTCTACCAAAAACTTACTAGAGAATTCGGAGAACCCCTCTATGGGCGCGTTGAAGCTCCAATAGAACCAGAGCAAAGAGTTCTATTGAAAAAGCTTTCTGCGGACCAATTGCAAATTACTAGCTTGGCAGGTGAAAAAATTGAGAGCATATTAACGCATGCGCCAGGTAATGACGCTGCCATCGGGGGCCTTAAAGTCACCGCAGCTAGCGGATGGTTTGCAGCAAGACCCTCCGGCACAGAAAATATTTATAAAATCTACGCAGAGAGTTTTAAGGACAAAAAGCACCTAGATCTACTTTTAGGTGAAGCAGAAGCGATTGTTACCGAAGCCTTGTCAACAGCAGTTAAAAAGTAAAAGCGGAGGACTTTATGGGTTCACAAACCATCATCAATCGCGGCACCAACACTTACCATCGTACCGATATTGATGGATACTCCGCGCTGGAAGAACTCGCCCTTAATCTGCGTTGGACGTGGAGCCATGGTGCCGATGACCTGTGGCGACGGTTAGACCCCACGCTTTGGGCTATCACACAGAACCCTTGGGTAATACTGCAAGCTGTGTCAAAGCAACGTCTGGAAGACGCATTAGGCGATTCCGATTTTCGTCAAGTGGTTGATAGGCTATTAGAAATCTACCGCATGGAGGATGAAACGCCGAGCTGGTTTCAGCAGACTCATCCACGCTCTCCGCTAACGAATGTTGGCTATTTCAGCATGGAATATATGCTGAGCGAAGCACTTCCCATCTATTCCGGAGGGCTAGGAAATGTCGCCGGAGACCAACTCAAAGCCGCCAGCGACCTTGGCGTGCCTGTAACAGCTGTAGGACTACTTTTCCAACAAGGGTATTTTAGGCAAGTCCTAGAAAAAAATGGCCTGCAAGAAGCCGTTTACCCCTACAATGATCCAGGGCAATTGCCAATTACTCCTTTGCGTCTGCCCGGAGGCGAATGGCTGCGCATAGAAATAGCCTTTCCAGGCTACTCTATGTGGCTACGCACGTGGCAGGTAAAGGTAGGACGTGCACATCTGTTCTTGTTAGATAGCAACGATCCCGCGAACTATCCTCCACAAAGAGGCATCACTAGCGAACTTTACGGAGGTGGAATAGAAACGCGTCTCAAACAAGAACTTGTACTCGCTTTTGGCGGATACCGTCTCTTAGAGGCACTCGGGATACATCCAGAAGTATGCCATCTAAATGAGGGGCACGCCGCTTTTGTGGTTTTAGAACGCGCTAGAGCCTTTATGGAAGCAACAGGCCAGTCATTTGATGTAGCCTTGGCAGCCACGCGTGCAGGTAATCTTTTTACCACGCACACGGCCGTTCCTGCCGGATTTGATCGATTTCCACCAGAACTCCTACATATTTACCTAAAAACTTATTGTAATAATCGACTCCATGTTGATGTCGATCAAGTACTGAAATTAGGACGTCTGAACGCTGACGACCCGAATGAAGAATTCAATATGGCCTATCTAGCTGCTCGCGGTAGTGCCGCAATCAACGGCGTAAGCCGGTTGCATGCGCAAGTTAGCCAGCGCATTTTTGAGCCACTATTTCCCAAATGGCCGGAGAAAGACATTCCTATTGGCTATGTCACCAATGGCGTACATATGCCTACATGGGATTCTGGCGCATCGGATGAACTTTGGACAAGTGCATGTGGAAAGGATCGTTGGCTATTTTGTACAGAAGCTCTAGAACAAAAGATTCGTTGTCTCGGCGATGCTAAGCTCTGGACAATGCGCAACAACGCGCGAAAAACATTGGTTGAATATGCCAGAGAGCGCCTCTCTTACCAGCTTGCAGCGCGTGGGGCGTCTTCAGATCTTGTAGAAGGTGCAAAGCATGTTTTTGATCCAAACGTGCTTACATTAGGATTTGCACGCCGCTTCGCCACTTATAAACGCCCAAACATGCTTTTGCAAGATCCCGAAAGGCTTCTTCGCATCCTAAATAACGCAAGCAAACCTGTGCAACTCATTATTGCCGGTAAAGCTCATCCTGCCGATAAACCTGGCCAGGCACTTATCCAGCAATGGATCCAGTTTTGCCAACGACCAGAAACGAATATGCGAGTCATCTTCTTAAGCGACTATGATGTAGGACTTACTCAGCACCTTGTAAGAGGAGTAGATGTATGGCTCAACACTCCTAAGCGCCCCTGGGAAGCTTGCGGTACAAGTGGGATGAAGGTTCTCGTGAATGGAGGACTTAATCTTAGCGAGCTCGATGGCTGGTGGGCAGAAGCCTATACGCCAGATGTTGGCTGGGCTTTAGGTGATGGGCATGAACATGGAGATGACCCAAATTGGGATTTCTTAGACGCACAATCCCTGTATGCCATTCTGGAGGAGCAAGTAATCCCAGAGTTCTATGCACGCGATGCAGAAAGGATACCCAATCGATGGGTAGCACGTATGCGTGAAAGTATGGCACATCTTACTCCGCGCTATAACGCCAATCGTGCTGTGCGGGAATACACCGAAACCTACTATCTGCCAGCCGCAAAGGTTTACCGCGATCGCAGCGCAGATCGTGGAGTATCAGCTAAAGAACTGCTGCATTGGCAACATGAGCTCGCCACACAATGGTCAAATTTAAGGTTCGTGGGCATGCAAGTGAAAAGCATAAACGGACAACATCGCTTTGAAGTGCACGTGTATATGAATTCCCTAGATCCCGATTCATTACGTGTTGAATTGTTCGCTAATGGCCTCAATGAAGAAGAAGCTCCAGTCATTCAAGTGATGAACCGAATTAGACAACTAGCAGGCGACCCACATACCTACGTCTATCAAGGCGTAGTACCTGACACACGCCCGAAAGATCACTTCACGGCTCGTGTAGTGCCGTCGCGCGCAGATGTGGCGATTCCACTCGAGGCTCCACAAATACTCTGGCAACGGTAAAACCATGACAAATGCTAGCATCTTTGTTATCTTCGGAGGCGCAGGCGATCTGTCATGGCGCAAGCTTATCCCAGCGCTATATGACCTTAAACACGATGGCAATATGCCCCCACATTTTGCCATTATTGTCGTAGACCGCAACGCCTGGACAGACGCAAAACTTCGCGCACACTTTCATGATGGTGTGAACCAGTTCTCACGATCGGGAAAATCAGAAGCTGCCGAATGGAACCAATTTGCAAAAAACATTTTTTTCCAACAGGGTGATTTCAAAAAAGTCGATACGTATAGAGCGGTTGGCGCTCAATGTCGCGCGCTGGAAGCCTCTTGGGAAGATGAGGCCAACTATATCTATTACATGGCCACACCACCATCGCTATTCGGAGTAATCCCCACATTCTTACACAAAGTTGGAATGGCTGCGGATCATCAAAAATCTCGCATCATCGTGGAGAAACCCCTCGGGTATGATCTTGCATCGGCTCGTGAACTCAATAGTCAAATGTTAGCCAACTTTAATGAATCCCAAATTTTTCGCATCGACCATTATTTAGGGAAGGAAACTGTCCAAAATATTTTAGCCTATCGCTTTGCCAATCCCATCTCAGAACCTATTTGGAATAGACGTTATGTAGACTATGTCGCCATTACAGTATCTGAGGAAGTTGGAGTTGAGCATCGAGGTAGCTACTACGAAGGTGCTGGTGCTTTAAGAGATATGGTTCAAAACCATTTAATGCAGCTGTTATGCTTAGTAGCAATGGAACCCATGGTTTCGTTCGAAGCCAATGAAATCCGCAACAAAAAACTCGACGTCTTACATGCCATTCGTCCTATCACAAGAGATACGGTCCAAGATTGCGTTGTACGCGGACAATATGCTAAAGGATGGATTGCCGGTCAGGAGGTCTGCGGTTATCGAGAAGAGCCTGACGTCTCTCCCAACTCACAAACAGAGACCTTCGCGGCTCTAAAACTATATATAGACAACTGGCGCTGGCAAGGTGTTCCGTTTTATTTGCGTACAGGAAAAAGACTAGCCAAACATGCATCAGAAATTGTGATTCAATTTCGTCAGGTGCCTCACCAAGCGTTTCCTGCAGAAGCCACAATGGACTGGCAACCTTCACGATTAATATTGGCCATCCAACCCGAGGAAGCTATTATCTTGCGTTTTCAAGCCAAGTATCCTGGACCAAAAATGTACTTGCGCACGGTAAACATGAACTTTAACTATCAAGAGGCGTTTGCGGTAAAGTCTCCAGATGCCTACGAGACTTTATTGTGGGACGTGATGCGCAACGACCTAATGCTGTTCATGCGTGCTGATCAGGTTGAAGCAGCCTGGGCTTTATTGATGCCGGTACTCGATGTGTGGCATGCAGCACCCCCAAGTGATTTCCCTAACTATGAAGCCGGCACTTGGGGACCAGAAGCGGCTAACGCCCTGTTAGCGAAGCAAGGGCACGCATGGCCATGTTTGCAATTGTAGCGGCAATTAACAACGCCGTTTAATGCCGCTTCGGCGAAGCGGCGCTACAACGTGTGATGGAGGCAAAAGCAGCTTCAATGACGCATTGATTTACCAATCCAATATCCGCCGGAATAATGTTGTTCTCGGCTCCAGCCACTACGGAAGCAAAATGCTTCAACTCTTCAAGATAAACATCCGTAGCTTTCACAGGAAGAAACAACTTAGAATCGTCCTTCTGTATGTGACAAAGCGATTCAATGGGATCATAGGTTTGCCTTAGAGAGTGAGTACTAACCAACCTTGATTCACTGCCAATAACTTCGAAACCGGAATAGAATGGCTGTTCCAAACTACACGTAAATTCGGCCTGTGCACCATCAGCAAGCCGACATAATGCGCTTACAGTCCGATCCACTTCTAGTCCATCGTGAGTCCAGTCCGAATTGGCCTGAGCATAAACAGAAACGATCTGCTGTCCTGAAATGAAATGCAAAAGATCGATCAGGTGTACACCCAAATCAAATAAAGAACCATTGCCGGGCTTTACCCTCAAGCGCAAGGCTTCGCCAATAGTAGGAATGGAAAAATGAGCTCGAATGCCTTTCAGCACCCCTAAAGCACCGCTTGCGAGCATCTGCTTAGCTGTTTGAATACTCGGACGAAATCTCATGCAATGTGCAGCTAGAAACGGTACTGACGCTGCCTTAAAAGCATCTAACATGCGTTGAACTCCTTCAGTGGATATCCCCAAAGGCTTTTCGCACAACGTCGCCTTTCCAGCTTGCGCACAAGCTATCGCATCTTCCTCATGACAATGGTTAGGGGTACAAATGAAAACTGCTTCTACATCCGGTTGTACTAATAATTCTTCACGCGTAGCAACGGCATAGGGGACACCATAATGATTTGCTAGATCTTGCGCAGCTTTGATATCTCGCTTTTGTACACTCACAAGGCGAATGCTTTCTACCTCCTTAATAATCGGCAGAATACGCCTTTGAGCAAAGCTTCCACATCCTAAAATCCCCAATCTGATGGGATCTTTTTTCAGGTCTCGTGTCATCGTGCTTCCATAATCAGATCAAGTTCTAATGTTGCTCTCCACTCTGGTGTGGGCAGAACCAGTTTGCGTTCGTGAATGTTAAAAAGTCCAAAGGTAAATTCACCCGCGCAGCAAAGATCATTACCACGCATCATTTTTTGAGCGAGTTTGCCTACTTTTTTCTCATAGGAAGTTAGTTGGGTTTGAATGACGATCACATCACGTAGTCTAACTTCACGCATAAAGGATAGTTTCGCTTCAAGAATCGTAGGTCCAATACCCGTTTCGCGTATTCTAGCGACATCATATCCACGATCAACAATAAGGTCCCACCTTGCCTGTTCAAAAAGATTCAGATACGCAACATGATGCATATGCCCAAATAGATCTAGGAATGTTTCCTTTATAACAATTGGCTCTGTGGTCACTATGCGGTACATCTACCCAAACCTTCCCTTTAAATTGGTATGAAATCCTTATAGTCATTTGCGTCATTAAAAAGTACAATTTAAAAAAATTCTTGTTAATGCGATTATAAAAACAGCATGCAATTGCGTTCTGATTTTTAAAAAAAATAGACAATATTCTACTTATATTGTATAAAAATTAAAAACTAACACTAACCAAGGATTTTTAAATGGAATCAATCTCTTCGTTTTGCCAAAATTTCACGCCCTCTGCATTAAAGGGTTCTTTAAGCGTAAGTACATCCCGTACTATTCCAACAACTGCGTTAGATAAGAATACAGTTGAATTGGCTCGTACTAACGGCCTACTGTCTTCTAATGACCGAATTTCTTGCTATGTCAGAGGTGAGCACTACCTATCGGCAACGGAAAAAAATGATTCTATTAGAAACAAAACATGTCTACAAATTATCTCAATAATCAACGCACAGTGTGATATAATATTTGGAATGATAAGTGGTAACCATCCAGTTAATATAGAATTATCATTAGAAAATACTAAACACACCTTTGATAAATATAATGCAAGAGTCGCTATACTAAAAGAAAACCCGAACGAAGAGTATAATCCTACTGGCCTACTTCTAAAAGAAGTCATGGGCGCGACGGGCGACTTGTCTGTAGAACAGGTCATACGTGAATTCAACGTAGAACTAGCATTGCTGCAATCCCACATTAACACTCTTGAGCAAGTGCGAGCTCTATCACGCCGCGCGGACTTCAGAGATATTGAGTTAGGCCAAGACGATCAATACAATATTACAGTTACAAAAAAAAATTATATGTTATCCGATCGCACAGTAAAAGGTCTAGCTATCGCGACTACGGCAGCAATCACCACTACAGCTGCTTTTAGCATCGCAAGGCTTCTGGGAAATTAAGGAAAAAAAAGTGCCAGCATGAGTTGTATTCAGTACTTCATATCTGCACTTTTCTATGTACCACGCGCGACTTGAAATTGTGAAGTTGGAGCATTCCAAGCCACGCGTGGCATAAACCTAATGTGCTAAAGAGGCGATGTCTATCACAAATCGATATTTCACGTCGCTTTTCAGCATTCTTTCATACGCCTCATTGATTTTTTGAATGGGTATCATTTCGACATCGGACGTTATGCGGTGCTGGGCGCAAAAATCCAACATCTCCTGTGTCTCTTTAATTCCGCCAATCAACGAGCCACCAACACTTCTTCTTTTAAAGATGAAGTTTGTGATATTCGGGGCTGGATGAGGAAACTCAGGCGCTCCGACTAAACACATTGTACCGTCTAGCTTCAATGTTTGTACGAAAGGATCTAGATTGTGAGAAGCGGCCACAGTATTAATGATAAAATCTAAGCTGTTCCCGTGTTTTTTCATGTCTTCAGCATTAGAAGAAATCACAACCACGTCCGCACCAAGACGCTTGGCATCGGCAGCCTTGCCTGGGGACGATGTGAACAAAGTCACATGAGCGCCCATCGCATGGGCGAGTTTTATCGCCATATGGCCAAGTCCACCTAGTCCCACCACACCGACTCTACTTCCTTTTGTCACTTTCCAGTGCATCAGCGGGGAATATGTCGTGATACCTGCACAAAGCAGTGGAGCCACACCAGGCAAGTCTGTTTCCTTAAACTCTTTGGGAATACGAAGAACGAACTTTTCATCGACCACAATACGTGTGGAGTAGCCGCCATAAGTCATACCATTATCTATCTTATCAACGCTATTATAGGTAAATGTGCCGCCGTTTTCACAATATTGCTCTAGATCTTTTTTACAGCTCCCACATGTGCGACAGGAATCCACTAAGCAACCAACAGCCACCAAGTCGCCTGCCTTAAAGTTCTTCACGTCCTTACCCACTTCGGTCACGCGTCCCACGATTTCATGGCCTGGAACGCAAGGGTAAGTAGTTCCCTTCCATTCATTGCGCGCCGTATGCAGGTCAGAATGGCAAACACCACAATAGAGTATTTGAATCGATACGTCTTTGGCGAGAGGTGATCGCCGCTCGATGCTAAAAGGAGCTAGCGGCTTTTTTGCCTCTTGTGCTGCATAGGCGTTGGTTTTAACCATAAAATGGACTCCGTTATTTCTTGATCATCGTTGTAACTACTACTTCACCTGTATTGGAATGGATTGTGGTTTTGAGAACCTACCTTGACTGTCCTTTACAACCACTTCTAGATTCATTGTGCCAGGCTCATCCGTTTCTACATTAAACACTGTGTTGGTTTCTTCGTTCCAATCCTCCTCACCCTTCTCACGCCAGTACACCTTAAACGGAGGGGTTCCCTTAGGATTCGAAATAGATACAGTCGCGTTTTGTCCAGAGATCACGCTTGGTGTAGGATTTAGCACAAATGTAGGAAGCTCCCCTTGCACATTCTGATAATAGGATTCACCTGGAGGCCAAAGATAGGCGGCTCCGTAGCCAGCCGCAGCGCCCGCAGCTCCCCAAAAATAGGGAGAGTAGTGATGTCCCCACCACCATCCATGATGATAACCATGATCCCACCCATGGTGATCCCAATTACCGTGATGGTCTCCATGGCGATTATGGCCATGGTGCCCATGATGATCGTGACGATGGTGATGGTCGTGGCGCTCGTGATGACCATGGTGACCTCCATGGTGACCTCCATGGTGGCCTCCATGGTGGCCTCCATGCCCACCGCCATGCGCAAGCAACATTGAGGGAGCAAAGAGAGCTATAGCGCTGATGCAGAAGATACCGCAAAAATTCTTCATGACAACGATACTCCTAAATTAAGGCACATAATAAATGCCAAATAATATCTTGGGATCGCGTGGTACTCGGGTCTTGAGCCACTCGGGCGGTTGCCACCCTTCTTCTAGCAAATATCCATAAGTAAAGGCCGCACCAGACATGGTTTCCCATATTGTGAACTCATTCATGCCCACAAGTAGGTCTGAATGAGCTTGCCAATTACGCAATCTAGGCAAAACCACCTGTGAATTGGTATACAAACCTGTCTTCATCATCTGGATGGGCCTACCTGCAGTGTCTAGTGGCAGCCAAAGCGTGCTGTTAAGCGACGAAAGTGTGCCTTCATTGGGACCATACAGCTGTATACCTGGCACAGGGTCGGGAATGCCATCGAAGGAACTGACCTGATGGTGAATTGGCACTGGATATACAAAGCCTATTCCTGTGGTCCAACATGTTCCTGAGGCATTTCCACCTAACATGTAGTCGCAATTCCATAAGGCCGCTTGTTTATACTTATCATTTCCAGTCAAATAATGCGCAAACAGCAAAATCTTAGATGGATTCGTCATCACATCCGCGCCCCAAGACATCTGCTTCTCTTGATTTAAGCCACGACTACGGCGGTAAAATTCAGCATTATTAAAGTTAGCGTATGTATCCCCTAACTTAACAAAGTTATTCTTCCACCAGTCCAAATCAGCTTTTGGAACAGCTTTAGCTACTGCGTCAAGAGCACCACTGTCCGAAAGGATCGCCGCTAGCTTGTCGGGATATAGCTGCATAAGCGGTGCATACATCCACAGACCACAATCCTGGGGAACAAATGGCCATTGCGCAGGAAGCAACGTGATTTTTTTACTTGTGCCATCTGCTTGAACGAAGCTAAAGCCCGCTTTGACATCTTCCAATAACTGATGCATCCCTTCAAGATAACTCGTGTCTTGCGTGAGGAGAAACAAACGCAGCTTTGCACCTATCACAAACGGCTTATTAAAGTTTTCGTTTTCAACAAAGGTAAAAGTATAGGCGGGCCCCTTACCGCGATCTTTTGCCGCTGGGACTGTATATGTCCCTAAACTATTTTTGGGGTCCATTCCATAGGCATATGCTTTCAAAGCTAGTTCTTTATATTCAGCTGCCTTCGCTACATCAAACGGTTGTACCAATTGCGAATATTGGGCGGCAGCGGCGGCAAAAATCAATGATGTCCAACGCGATGGTAAAGAATAGGCGAACTTGTATGCTGGATCGTCAAGAGTAGGATGGGCAGTGGTTTCCAAAAAGCCTGATACTCCACCTTCGGGAGTCATACTCTTTTTCCAAACCAATAGACCATATTCAGCCTCATCGAGGATGTCTGGGATACCATTTCCGGATTCAGGAATATTGAATTGATTGTCCGTGAAATTTTTAGGCTTAAGTTCATAAAGGGAAAGTAGATCAAAAACAACAGTATAATGACGAAGGCTCCTATCCCAGTCACCGGCGTCATGCCACCCTCCGGAATGATCGACAATGGGTTTAGACATATCCGTGGACGCTGCCATGATATCAAAAATACTCCATTTGGCAGGATCTTGAACAGGCTCAAAGAATATGGGCACATACTTGCTAGTCCCCACAGGTGCCTGGTGACACTTGATGCGGTGCCAAGGGGAATACGGTTGCATAATTTCAATGCCACAACGTTGGTGGTAAAAACCCCTAACTTGTGTATAGAAGGCCTCGGCATACGCATTCTTATCGATTGAAAACGGCCAGGAGCGTCCCACGCCTTTGACCGAGATAAAATAGACACCCGGATCCTTTAGTGTACTAAAGTCGAGTTCATAAATATTCTCTCCGGAAACAGGCGTAGTAGTTCCAGTAAATTTGGGATTTGCGCTCCTTAGTTTAACAGTTCCACTGGCGACTTCGCTTCCAGTGTTCACCTCATGCACAGTAAAACTTGTATTTTCCGGAATAACGAGTGGCCCCAAATCCTGTAAAAAACCTCCGATGTATGCAATTTTCTTTGCATCAGGCAAATAACCCGTTTGATTCACTTTTATAGCTCTGGACACCAATGTAAACTCATCATAAGTGAAAGTAACGGTCTTACCGTTTTGTAAGGAGATTGTATATGTCTTATCTTGAACCATCGGTGCGGGCATTTTTAAATAGGAGTATTGCGCGAAATTCGTCATAATACCGCCATACACCTCTCCGCCAATCGCATTTACGAATCGCGTAACGGCGGCTGGGTTGAGTTCTGATTGGTACTGGGGGTCATCACTACTGATGATAGAATAGTAAGTGGCCTTATCCATGTTTAACTCGCCAATATCTAGGCGAGCTTGACCCAAGTACTTTGCTACTTGAGGAACAACGTTACGCTTATACAGGTAATAGTCAGGTTTACTTGCGGCCTTGGAATCCATCCAATGTTTCTGTTCGGCAACAAAGTCAAGGTTACTCCATGCCGGATCCGCTCGAACGAGTTTTCCAATCTGATCACAAATTTCTGGTAGGTTATTGGTAACCACAATAACCCACTCATTAGAAAGAGGAAGTAATTGAACGACGCCGCCCTCGGTGCTAGGCATTTGAACGGGATATTTTCCCATCTTCTCTGCTGGCAGCTCATCGGTGCTCGGAAACGGCGTCTTATCATACACCGGATCTTGAGCCGCAATCAGCTTACTCTCGTCAAACGGTTCTTTTGGCTTAGAGTTAAGCAGCCCCAATGTGAGAAGACAAGCAAATGCTAGAACAGCGAGCACCGTAATTTTTTTCATAAATTCCTACTCCGAAGCCTATAAAGATACCAGGATCCTTTTTGCCGGATCATAGGAGTAGGTCAGGAATAATTCAATTAATAATTACACTAATCACCTATTTAGAACTCTGTGCCGTAAGCTAACCCAGCTCGGTAGCTCCTAGCCGTAAACTCCAAGTTCGCAGGAGATAGAGGCACATCAAGTGTACGTGGGTCAGAGGCTATACTTGGGTAACCGCTTTGAATAGTATTTGAGAATCCATACTCCGCAAAGCCTGACCACTCCCCATAACACTCCGTAAGTTTGGTCACACCGACTGATATAAAATTTTCTACAGTATTCAAGGTCAGTACATTAAGCGCTGTATCAGTCGTATGACCCCGCATCCTTGGTTGCTCATGGCGATAGCCCGCTCTAAATATCCAACAATCAAGCTCCCATACAGCACCAAGTTTAACAGTCCATTGATCCTGCCAATCCCAGCCAGGTCCATATTTTGTACCAAATGTCCCTTCAAAGGCGGTAGAAGATGATGGAGGAAAGGGATCAGCCCAAGCATTTATCCGGCTATATCGGCGATATTCCAAATCACCCAATACTGTAAGAGACTCCGTAGCCGCCCAGGCCGCACCAAAACGCCATGTTTCTGGAATATCTAATTTTTGCTCGGCGAGCAGCCCTAGATAACGCACATATTCAGAGGTGCCGGTTCTTGAACAATAAGAGGCTCCCAATGTAACAGATGGGTGCACCATGCCCAACCAGCCAATGGTAACTCCTAAACCCCTGGAATGAGAATTGCCTGTGTCGGTAACCGTCAAGGGTGCCACCGAAAAGGGAGCCAAAGCACCTATACCTTCTACTCGTAGATGCGTCCAATACAGATTCAACCCAACTCCAAAGCGATTGCACTCATTCCAGTAAAGAGCACCTGTAAATGCTAGCTCTCTGACATCATATTCAAAAAGGGCATTAGGACCAATAGGGTCGCCGCTCAAGGGATCAGAAGCCGAAAGATCTGTTAGACGTTGATTGTAGTGCGTGTAGATATTGTCATAATCGTTGAGTGCCATTCCAAACGCCACATAGGGCCATAACCAAACATTGAAGGCAATTTCCGGAAACCACTGATTAAGATGTTTTGGTGTCAGTGTACCCTGCTGCAACCCTAAACCCGTGGGACGGTTACTGATTTCCAGCTCCTTAAGAGCCTGATACCATGTTAAACCCAGGTCATAACGCGATTCTATCGCTGCAGCACACGCAGGATTTTCCATGGCGCCCAGCGAATCTTCTACATACGCCATGCCTGCGTTAGCTCGACCAAGCGACTTCACGCTGATTGCTTCTAAGCTGAAAGTAACGCTTATCGCCAAAACAAAGAGAGCACAAGCACCCTTATAACCCATCCCACTTCTCCTATAAAAGAGCGAACTCTAGCGCAGATGCCGTGAGAATGCAAAATTTTTATTCCAAACGACTCATCAACTTAAGGATTTAATTCCCTCGACCTCGGGCTATTCTCCCTCAAATGCCGATTATTGAAATCTTAAAATATGGAGTTAGTTAGCATATCAATTTATTATCATTGAATTAAATGAATATGGATTATAGACTTACCAAAAAACAAAACGAGTACTATTACATGGACAGTTCGGGAATTAACTCAACGGGTAACATTTACCTTTATGCAGGACAAGGCGTTGGCCCTTTTACTTTAGAAAAAACGAAAGAAAGTTTTTCTAGATATTTGGGAGAACATTCTGCCCGATTGATTCCGTTGGAGGATCCCTCTTACTTTACTCTTAATAAAATTGCAGATGCATCCGCTGTGATTTTTCCTGGGGGCAGTGCCTATACTTATCGCGCATATCTTGAGGAAAGTGGAGTTAGCTGCATCAAAACTCTTGTCAACAGGGGAACCTCTTACATAGGTTTTTGTGCCGGTGCCTATTTGGCAGCACCACTGCAGTATAAGACCAATGAGCGATGTGACACCTTTGACTTCAATCTAAACCTCACTAGTCGATGCGCCTATGGACCAACCTATCCAACACAATATCCGTTATCGCTAATGACTGTTCAAATTATTCCAGTTGCTCTATTTGGAGAGCAAACTCCGTTTCACGTTTGGTGGAATGGCGGAGGTTACCTGCCCCATAACGCTACAGATGTTCCGTTGGCCCTCTACCATGAGGGTCCTCACACTGGCAAATATGCTGTCTCAGTAGTCAAGGAAAGGAAAGGCACGGTTGTTCTTTCGGCCTTGCATCCAGAGGTAATCGTCACTCCTGACGAGATGAAAACTAAGTTTAGCTATATAAAAAATGCGGATCTTTACCTAGAATCAGCATGTCAACAACGCAAACTATTTAATCAAATCTGTGAGTATGCCGGTATTCAACCAGGTCCTGGCAACGAAGCAATCTCAGACTCATAGGTTTTGCTGCATCAATATTTTTCTTTAGAATTACCCGCTTTGCTATATAGAAATAAATAGCGAAAAAAAAGAGGGTATCAACGTGCATCGCAAATTTGTGGGCAGTTTGTCCAAAGAGGATCCCCTATTTCAATTCCTATTAGACGAGATCGTTCCACAGGTCAGCCGGAAACTTCGCCATCCAAGTTTTCGCGTGTACAAGATGCACAGCTCGAATAATGACGTCTACTTATACGAAGATGGTAAATCTCAACTTCGCCTAGTAGGCAAATTCTTTCGCGGAACAGGAGAAAAAGGCCGGGAAGACGCGGCTAAGCGCGCTCAGAAGGAATTCTTAAACCTCATGCTCCTGCGTAGCTACGGACTACATCACGCACCACATCATGTGATCAAACCGTTGGGTTACAATCTGACGCTCAATAATGTGTTGGTGGAAGAGTACTGCGGAGGCACCAGCTTAAGTAAGGTTATCCACGATGGAATCTTTCATGAAAAGCAAGACAAACTTTATCGTAAGCTTTCCGCTTTGGCATTTTTTCTGGCAACCATGCACAACACTACTGCCAGAGATACAAAAGTAGACTTTCAAAGCCCCTGCGCTTACTTCACACACCTCGTCTGCCAGGTGAAAAAACGTCATCTTATTGGCGATCAGACGGAAGAACAGTTTAAAAATCTGTGCCAGCACTGGAAGGAACAGCCAAAAATGTGGCAAGACCACCAGGTGTTAGTGCATGGCGATGCCACTCCCGCCAATTTCATGTTTGGCAAAGGCATGGACGTCACTGCAATCGACTTAGAACGCATGCACTATACGGATCGTGTATGTGATTTGGGGCGGATTGCTGGTGAGTTGCAGCACTTTTTTCTGCAAGGAACAGGTAACAAATACAATGCAGAGCCCTACATTGGCCATTTTTTGTGGGAGTACGCCAGTCACTTTCCCGATCGCTCGAAGACCTTCCATACCATTACAGCCCGCTTGCCCTTTCAGATAAGCGTTACGCTACTGCGTATTGCCCGCAATGCTTGGGTGAGCAAGGATCATGCCCATAAACTCATCCAAGCCGCGAAAGCAACCTTGGAGAGTTCGCCAAAATGAGCATTCAGGCAATCCTTTTTGATGTTAACGGCTCCCTCATTGACATACTCACTGACGAAGGATCTATAGACGTCTTTCGGAAGATGCGAAACTTTCTGCTTTACCAGGGAATTATTATTCATAAATCGCAATTGCGTGATTGCTATTTCCAATTGTTAAAGCAGCAGCAGCAGAGCTCCAAAGAGAAATATCCCGAATTCGATGGCGTGGCAATTTGGGCTAAAATCATCGAAATGCATGGCTCGCCCACAACCAAAGCACTGACACCTGAAATGCAACAAACCCTACCTACACTAGCCTGTCAGATGTATCGATCTCTTACACTCCAAAAGAAATTATGTCTCTATCCAGGTGTTAAGAGCACTCTGGATACCTTGAAACAGTCCTTTCGGCTGGCGATAGTGACCGATGCACAGACAGCCTATGCCAGACACGAACTACGGACCGTAGACATCTACGACTATTTCGATCCTATCGTTATATCGGGAGATTATGGCTTTCGTAAACCCGACAAAAGACTTTTTCAGATAGCTCTCGATAAGCTCAATGTGAAAGCCGAAGACGCAATTTATGTGGGTAACGATATGTATCGCGATGTTTATGGAGCTAAGAAAGCCGGTATCAAGTCAATCCTTTATGCCTCAAACCAAGGAGACAAGGAACCACATGGCACCGAACCCGACTATATTATCTACAACTTTGCACAGCTAATTCACGGGGTGGAGTTTCTTCAAAAACAGGTCACGATCTAGCGGAAAAGACCATTGACGTCGTTTTGTTTTCGTCTATTTTGATTTTTTAGGATTTTCACCACAAAGTTCACAGAAGGCTCAGACACCTGCGGTAACAAACACGGTTTCAATCCACAGGCCCTCTGAGTTCTCTGTGATCTCTGTGGTAGAAAAAAAAATTACAGGTCAACAGATTTACAATTCAACACCTAAGACCCTAGCTACCGTGCGATCCGATTTCTTATGCCCATAGCGATGGTAGAGATGGTATCGTGGTTCGGCATAGAGCGAACGTATATCTTCCGGCACATCTGCAAATTGACTGGCGTATTCATTCTGGATGTAAAAGGCATTACAGCCTGTATGTGCATTACAGCAAACCAAGCGATAGTTAAACTGAGAGAATAGCTCGTCAAAGCTAGCTAGAGAAGCTCCAAAATAATCATCAGATTTCCATGTATGAGCCGGATCATAGGCAATTTTGAATTTTATAGGTGGAGGAAATTTAGCATTGTATTCCACGATAAAGAGCTTAGGTCTCATGCCATAATGGAGAAGTTCATGCACACAATAGTAATCGTTGCCATCTAGATCGATGGATGCCACATCTATCTGCCGTTCTCCGATCTCCTTCAATCCTTCATCTAGTAAACTCGTGATATTATCTTTTGTAATCCATCTCTGGTAAAACCTAAATTTCTCATTTGAGTTGTCAACGGTGTAGCGAATGCTCTCGCCTCCTACCCAAAATCCCTTCCAGCCGAGGGCAGCTAAGATTAAAGTGTTATTCTCTCGCCCACAACCCACTCCAAATTCCACGTAGACGCCTTTTGTCAACAGTTCCATTCGACGTAAAATCTCTAAGGTAATGCCATCCTCGTCGGATTGTGAAAAGCACTTATTTCCCTGTCTATTGAGTGGGTTAGGGTGGTTCGCCTGCCACTTTCTGGTATGTTCTTGAAGCAGATAGTCTTGTAAATCGGTTAATTGCTGTGGGATGTTAAAGAGCCTCGTAATAGCTCGAATATATCTAGAGGAGAAAAATTTTGACATAAAGAGAAGCTCCATTTTGCGTTGACAATGATAGTAAAGTCTTTGATATTTCTATGGATATACAATCCTTGAACCTGTGAGATTAAAGTGAAGAAATTTTGGACCATGGCACTTTTACTGATCACATCAATGCTTACTGCAGAGGTATCTCCAGTAGTTGCACACTGCCAAAAGTGCTTTCAGGAACGTAAACTCGTCTTTTTATGCCTGCAAAATGAGACCTCCATCGGAAATCAGGAAGCTCTAGCCGGAGTGCGTGATTTCTGTAATGAGTCAAAGCACCCTTGCAAAATGCTTATTGTCGATCCTCAAGATCCCCACGAACAAATATTGCTTAAGCAGTTGAACTTAGGTGGTTTTTCTTCCAAACCAAAAACAGTCCTTCTCAGCTTTCCCGGAAAAATTATTGGCGTCTACGAAGGTCCAACAGACAAAGATCAGTTTTATTGGGATTTGCGTTCACAGTGTGGGTGCGCAAGCTGCCGATCTCATTGCAGCTCAAACAGATAAATAAACCTTTCATTTAGTCCTGTCAAACGCCCATCGAAAAGAGTATAAACATGGGACAACACTGTTAGAATGGGGGAGCTATGCCTTCTGACAACCATAACCTCCAAATCGTATTTATTCTTACAGCGGGCTTTGGCTTAGCTAGTATTCTCGGCTATATCACTCAGCGCCTACACCTATCTTCAATGCTCGGATATCTAATAGCAGGGTATCTCATCGGACCCTATTCGCCAGGCTACACAGCTGATGAAGCAATTTCTGAACAATTAGCTGAGATTGGTGTAGTCCTCATGCTGTTTGGAGTTGGCCTACACTTCAAATTAAACGACCTCGTGCAAGTGCGGAGAATTGCTGTTCCCGGTGCCATAGCGCAAACCTGTTTTGCTGCGGCTCTTGCAGTGGCTGTGATCCACCACATTGGTTGGTCGATAGAGGCCGGAATTGTCGTAGGCGTTGCGATTGGCGTGGCCAGCACCGTTGTGATGGTCCGAGTGCTTTCCGACCATAACCTGTTAGCTACTTCTGAGGGGCATGTTGCCATTGGATGGCTAATTGTAGAAGATATTCTTACAGTTATTGTTCTGCTGTTGCTACCCACTTTAGCAGCCTCTGAGCAAGGTTTTGGAGTGTCTGTTCTAGATGTAGCTACCTCAATTGCAATTGCCCTCTTCAAGTTCATTGCGCTTGGGCTCTTTATGTTTACCGTAGGCTCCAAATTTGTAAGCTATGCCCTCCACCAGGTCGCGCGAACACGATCTCATGAGTTATTTACACTCACGGTATTGGCTTTAACATTTTGTATTGCCACAGGAAGCACTCTGATTTTTGGAACATCCATCGCTTTAGGCGCTTTTGTCGCTGGTATGGTTGTGGGGCGTACAGCAATGCATCACCAAGTTCTGGCGAATGCCTTTCCGTTACGCGACGCTTTTGTAGTGATCTTCTTTCTATCCGTGGGAATGTTGTTTCAACCGTCTGCCATTTTATCCAACTTGGGACTGTTCTTAACAATTCTCTCTATAGTCATGATCGCCAAACCATTAATAGCCTTCGTCATCGTACTGGCCTATAGATACCCTGTCAAAACAGCAATGACCGTGGCCATAGCCTTAGCGCAAATCGGGGAATTTTCCTTTATCCTAGCGGAAGAGGCGTCAAGACTAAAAATTCTCCCAGACGAAGGCTACGACATTTTAATCGCATGCGCCTTAGTATCGATTTCGCTCAACCCTTTGCTGTTTCGCTGGGTTACAAAATGGTCACTCTATCTTGAGAGCAGCATACATTCCTCTAAAGAAGTCAAACCTTCAAAGCATTCAGATCCCACTCCCAGAGCCATCATTGTTGGCTATGGTCCGATCGGAAGAAGCGCTGCGCAAACATTAGAAAAAATTGGATACGTTCCTACGATAATTGACCGCAACGTGGATACCATCAGTACCCTGTTAGATAAAGAACAACCTGCTGTTTATGGGGATGCAGCTCTGCCCGATATCCTAAAAAATGCACATCTAGAGACTGCTAAGTTACTAGTCATTACAGTTCCTGACGTAGGTATCACGGATAACATTATCCACATGGCAATGGACATGAATCCAAAAATCCAAATCGTGGCTCGTGCGCGCTATCTTGCTGATGTCGATAAACTCAATCATCCTGGCGTGACAATAGTTTGCGGTGAAGAAGAGGAGCTAAGCAGTTTCGATGACGTCCTACTGGGTCTAAGCGAACTGGGCGTCGCCCCTCACATCAGCTAATGCATGAGTCATACCCCAAATATCGCTATCATCGGAGCCGGCTTCAAAGGTATTATCACCACATACCAGCTCGTGCAACAATCGTCCATTCCCCTGACGATTCAGGTTTATGATCACTCTGCCTATGCAAAGCAAGATATTGCCTATTCTACAGATTGTCCTTTCCATCTATTAAACGTTCCGTGCGAACGTATGGGAGCCTTACATTATCATCCAGAAGACTTTTATCGATGGCTTTCGCAACACCCCGACAACAAGTACGAGCGACAAGGAAATGTTACCCATACTGGAACAAAAAAGGGTGTTAAGACACCTACTAGGGACGTGGAACATAGTGCGCCATCACGCACCCCCCGAAGGAATAGAAATTCTGGCTGCATGTGAAGAAAGTCGCAGACTTAGACGCATTAAAGGCAGGGTGATCAGCATCGACACAACTCCTTCCGACCAATTGGACGTACGTACAGCTAGAACTCTAGTACGTGCAGACCTTGTCATCAACTGTACAGGGCCCGACTTTCGTATTGCACAACACCCCAGTTCGTTAATTCAAAATCTTCTAAAAAGGAACCTGGCCGAAGCAGATGCCCTCGGTTTTCCAGAATTACGTCAGCAATGCCATAACGCTGCATCTAGCCTATTAGATTCTCTTTACAGATAGGAGCATAATTTCAAAATCCTACCTACCGGATTAATTCCAGATTAGCTACAAAGGAAATGCTGACATGTCGTAATTTACTGAGGTTTCCTCTAATGGCAATGATTCTTCAGACATTTTCCTATCCCGACTTGGCCATAAGATCGTATGTTGTGGGCGATCCGGATAGAAAAGAATGCGTGGTCATCGACCCTCCGCGCATTATCACCGCCATAGAAACTTATCTGCATATACAAGACCTCAAACCCAAAGCGATTTTGGAAACGCATGTGCATGCGGACTTCGTCTCAGGAGCCATTGAACTCAAACATGCGTTTGATAATCAGCCTCTCATTTGCGTATCAGAAGCCGCAGGAGTCTCTTGGATTCCCCATTATGCTGACCGCAAGTTCAATAACGGCGACACCTTTTCCCTTGGCTCGGTACTTTTACGAGCTCGGCATACTCCAGGGCATACTCCAGAACACATTTCATGGCTATGCTATGATCTAACGAAATCAAATCAGCATCCTGTTTGCGCATTCACCGGTGATTTTCTGTTCGTAGGTGGCGTAGGTAGACCGGATCTACTCGGCAACACGATGACACCTGTTTTGCTTCGAGAACTCTATAAAAGTTTATTCACACGCATTAGCGATCTTCCGGATGCCCTACGCATTTTGCCATCGCATGGTGAAGGATCTCTTTGCGGTACCAGCATCGGCGCATCGCCAACATCAACGCTAGGAGAGCAAAGACGACTTAATCCCGCCCTACAAGCCGTTCCATTTAACGAATGGTTTGCGCAAATGGAATCTAATTTGCCAGTGATTCCGAGAACCTTTGTCCGCAACAAACGCATCAACATTGAAGGACCACCTTTGCTAAACACTCTGCCTGAAGATAATGTTAAGCCCACATCACAACAGTTGCAGCAATTCGCCCAAAACGGCTGGATCTTCGATTTCCGCGAACCGCGGCTCTTCGGGAATAGCCACGCCAAACGCGCGATTAATATTCCTCCGTCACCTTCCATGGGAAATTGGCTTGCCGGACTAATCCCAGAAAAGGAACCTATTCTATGCATTATCCCGAGCATGGATGTAAAAGAACGTATGTCTAATCTCATTCGTCTGCTTGGCTACGACCAACCGCTGTCTTTTACGCTGTGGCAAGGTATCGATAAAGAGGACGCTCCAAGCATTCATCTAGAAACAGTGACAGCAATAGAGCTCAACACAGAACGGCAAGCGCATCCAGAGAAGGTCTATTTGATCGATGTCCGAACACCAGCTGAATGGAAAGCTGGACATTTGGAAGGAGCTCATCATATAGAGGTACTTAAGATCACTGAAAACTTGAGATTCATCCCCCAAGATCGCGAAGTTGTCCTGTACTGTCGAAGTGGTTCGCGCTCTTCAATCGCCGGATCTTTGCTACAGCGTGAGGGATATAAGAACATCAAACATCTTTCAGGAGGCATCCAAGCTTGGAAAGATGCTTCTCTACCGACAAACAAGGAGTAACTTTCATGCAAAAGACAAGTCTGCAGCTAGGTGAAAAGGCCCCCGACTTTACTGCAGAATCGACTGCAGGCACAATTCATTTCCATGAATGGCTTGGAAACTCTTGGGGAATCCTTTTTTCCCATCCAAAGGATTTCACTCCTGTATGTACAACTGAGCTCGGATATGCCTCTAAAATCAAACCTGATTTCGACAAATGCAACGTAAAAATCATTTCTCTGAGCGTCAATGACCTAAATTCACACGAGCGTTGGATCAAAGACATTAATGAAACGCAAGGCACTACGCTTAGCTATCCTCTAATCGCAGATCCAAATAAAGAGGTGGCAACATTATATGGCATGATCCATCCTAGCGCTAGTGACACTGCAACAGTGAGAACGGTTTTTATCATTGATCCCAACAAAAAAATCCGCTTAATGCTTGCCTACCCAGCATCAACGGGTCGTAATTTCGATGAAATTCTACGTGTCATAGAATCCCTCCAACTAACCGACGCCTTCAAACTGGCCACGCCAGTGAATTGGAAAAAAGGGCAAGATTGCATCATTAGCCCACAAATTACCGACCAAAATGAGCTCAAAGAACGCTTTCCAAAAGGTTATCGTGAAGTCACTCCATACCTTCGCTTTACACCTGACCCACGATGAGGACAGGCACCGCCTTCTATAACAACACACGCACGGCCTGAGGACTGAGAGGATAAACAAATGATAGCATTCTTATTTCTATTGGCGGCGTGTGCATACTCTATGGCAGGTCTAGGTGGGGGACCGGCTTACGTGGCTCTCATGGCTCTAGGCGGGGTGCCCCTTCATGACATTCCGCCCGTATCTTTCCTTTGCAATCTCATCGTCGTTTCGGGAGGAGCCTATTACTACTTGCGCTACGGACACTTCAGATGGCCACTCTTTTGGCCTTTTGTTATAAGTGCCATCCCTATGAGTTTCCTAGGGGCCTGTCTACCCATTCCACGTGAGGTCTTCATGGTTCCTATGGGTGTCTGTTTGCTTTATATCGCGGTTAAACTAGTTTTCTTTGACACCATCAAGGTCAATGGATCCAAAATAAGTGTCCCCAGCCGTACTGGAGGGCTTGCCATAGGTAGCACGATCGGTCTGATTTGTGGTGTTCTAGGTATCGGTGGAGGCATCTTTCTATCGCCGCTATTGATGTATCTGCACTGGGGCACTGTTAAGCAAATTGCTGCTGTAACGTCGGTATTTATTCTCTGCACATCCATAGCAGGTCTTACGGGCTGCCTGGTAACCCATATGTCCCTCAAAGCCCTGCTATCCTATTGGCCTTTCTATCTTGCGGTGTTGATCGGGGGACAATTAGGAAGCTATCTCGGCGCGGGTAAATTATCCTCTGTATGGGTGAAGGGAGTGACGGTAGTTCTAGTGGTGGTTGCTGGCACTCAACTTCTTATTCAAGCTTATAATGGCAACTTTATTCCAATAGAACCTTAGACCCTGATTGCTACCAAAACTTCATCTAGCGCTCGTAACGATATATCAGATGC
>CAYTFC010000030.1:0-3155 GCA_964436955.1 uncultured bacterium
AAGGAAAGATCCTTGTCTTCAAATCAATCCTACGCATCTGAATTCAAATTCAATAACTTGTGCGGCAAGTTTTGGTAGCAATCAGGGGCTTAGTAGCAAGTTGGGTTTTAAATAGCCGAAGCATTTCCTATATTTCGCATAATCGGTAAAATACCGTATCGAAACAGGTTAGCAGTGCTTCTCAGTATCTTGACTATCGTTTCTAAAGGTTCCTCTAACTCTTCTACCGGTACAAGGCTATGGGTAGCTAGGTCGCAATGGAATTCTTCTAGAAGGCTCATCATAGCGCTATGCCACTCATTCCCCACAGCCTCCGGCCTAAATGGATAACGACTCAGCCCATTCGCTTTATGCAAGAGCTTGGTTGTCAAGTCCACAAATTCTTGTCTCGTGTACCCTATGCTGCCAGGCTTGGGACGCGCTGCCTTAAGTAGCTCATCGCTAGTGACAGCTTGCTGAAGCAAGGTTTTAAGATTAATATAGGAATAAATTCGGTGCTTGTTTCGCACTTCAATAACGGATCGTAAGGAGGAGGCAATCAAGAGTGAAATTTTTTCACAAAGATGACAGCTAATTTGAGTAAGCTCAGAAGGTGAAGCTTCCACCTGAAGTCTCTTAATATCTCCTATTATTTGGCGTAAATAATAGCTACGCTCTTTATGCCTAATATCAGCGATCTGAGGGAAGTCCTGAAAAACTTTCCAAACATCAGCATGTACTCCCAGGGCACTATTCCAGATTTTCTCAATTTCTTTTAACCCAAGCACATCAATTTGTCGTGATAGCGTTGTATTAAAGGCCTGTTCCAACGGATCCAGGGCTACGTTAGATCCATTAACAAGACCCTCCAAAACTTGAATTAATGGCTCGACACCAACAAGAGTTTTTTCAGCTATCTCCAGAGCGCGGGCTACAAATAATTTAGTTTGAGGTAGAGTCGTTTTAGTAGAGCTAGCCATGAGCGAACGAAACACCTCTGGCACTAATGGGGTCCCACCTAAAGTGCTTCTTGTTTGTAATCCATTAAATGTTTCCTCGGGATAACGAGTCCAATTATTTGCGTAACTTAACTCTCTAATTAAATCTGTAATACCCAATTGCTCCCGTAAAGTCTTGGGGTATAGGGGAAATAAACCATGCGTTTCACGTCGATCGTACTCAAGGAGTCCCATTCGGGCCATTCCCATTTGCTCCCAAATGAGATAGGAATTTTCAACCAGACTTGACGCGATCGTCAAAAGAACCTCTGGACATACTTGACCACGTAAAAGGCTTTGAAATAATGCAGAAAGGTGGCTGAGATACAATCTTGAATGGTTGAGGCGGATTTGAACTTGATCAACATAAGCATTCTCTTCGCTTTTAAGTGAGATTAAACATGACATTCGCTTTAACCGAGCGCTGTTGTTTATGCACTTTTCTATTAGTTACTAGGCCACGGTCCTGGTCTAGCACAGTCTTCACTTGCTTAGGTTCGGTAGTTAAGCATTGCTTTGCAAGATTAGATGAGAGTTGGGCCGTCCATCCCGGACTTTGGTTTTCCTTACCCTCCCATGACTTAAAAAGGTCCTTTAAGTTGTCATGGGTGGCAGTAAAATGTGTCACAAAAACCATATGCAATGTTTGATACGTGTCAAAAAAAGCAAATATTTTCTCTGTCTTTTGTAACTTATTTTTGTTTTCATTAGTTGGATTGCGGTCGCATATTTTTTGCTGCTGCTGAACCAATTTTCTATACTGCTCTGTAGTTGAATCACAATAGCGAAAATATTCGTGTATATTTTTTACAGATTGATCCATCTGTTTAAATGTCAAATTGACCTGCGAAAAATTTACTGTCGAGTATTCTAAATCTTGTTTTAAGTTTATTGTTAAAGAAACAAGACTATGAATAAAGCCTAGCCCTTTCTGCGCATTTTCATAGCTTAAGGTTGGCAGGCCTGGTTCCGGGCTATAAATGTCTTTAGACATTTGTTTTATTTTTTGAGTAAAGAAGGAGATCAACCAGTCAATGGTATGGTTTGAATGCTTAACCAGCTCGCGACATGCCTGAAGGAGATCATTAAATTGGATCGTGATTATATGGGTACTGGCTTGTTTACCTTTGGTAGATTTACCAAGGATTGAGCCATTAACAATTCTAGAAACAGTAAGGTCTAACCTATGTAAATCAGACAACAATTCAGAAATAAATACACTTGCTTGCACTGGAATATCAAATTCTTCATCTAGACACAAATCTTGTATAGTCTTATTAATAACACCCACAAAATCCATACAAATGCGCTTATTTTGCTCGAACTGATCACGGTCTGTCGAGTAGTATATATTGGACAACGCAACCATGTACCGATCATAATTTTTGGCCAATCCTGTTGTATTTCGATCTGTCTGGAAAATCAAATGCACTCTTTCTTCTACATATAGCCTTATAAAATTCAGCAATAATAGAGGAGAGTGGCATGGTCTAACAATGGCGCTAAACCCATTTCCAAAGGATAGTGCGCATTGACTTCCCCATTTTAAAATTGATTGAATCTTAAGATCAACCTTGACCTGCAAAGCTCGCTCACCAGAGCACGTATCATCTAAATCCTCCTTGATATGGTTGCGTATTGCTGCTTCCAATCTATTGTCTCTGTATATTAATGAAGTATCCATGCTAGCACTCAACCTGTTAATCAACGCGTTAATTTTTTTTAATTATACACTGGTTTATATGAATATATTTTTAATATCAACATATTTAATTAGTTATTTAGCAGTTGTTAAATATCCTTAACCGCCCCACCCTTGCGGTAAAAAATAGGTATGTTTCGCACAACGTTTGTTTAAACCCGACTTGCTATCCAATGCTGTCAACTTAAAAGATTATATACGTAAAAAAAAAAGGTAGCATGTAGTTTGGAAAGGATATTTGCTGGTAGTTCGAGCACTACGTTGTATTGTCCCGATTTTTTTTGGAAGAAATTCTTCAACTTACACTAATAGACAACTATTTTCTTTATTTTGACAGCATTGGGTAGCAATCAGGATCGTAGACCCTGATTGCTACCAAGACTTATGCGGCAATACACTTTAAGATAGCTCCCTTTAAGCTAGAGGTATCTCATGGAAACATATGCTACAATCGTCTACGTCATCAGCGATGAAGT
>CAYTFC010000030.1:3165-30483 GCA_964436955.1 uncultured bacterium
ATGATCCTCAATCCAAAATGTCAAATGCTGAAGTGATCACATTTGCAATTCTATAGGATTGATTTGAAGACAAGGATCTTTCCTTGTCAAAAAGCAATCAAGGTCTCAGACAACGTCTACTCACAAAGCATAATCTATTGATGGTCATCGTTTGACTAATTTACATGACCTGCAACTCCAGCTCGATTGCATATTTCTATTGATCAGTATATAAATTCTTTAGTGATAATTACCTTGACAATCTGCATTCTCATGCATTACATTTTATGCTCAAAAAAAACAGAACCATTAAATAAAAGGAAATATATGGAAAATATTAGTCAAAATAGAATACCAAATTATCACGAGAATTTTTTTCAAAAAGTTTGTAGCATGACAACTGTTAGAGTTGGGTATGTAATATTAGCTGCACTAGATTGCTTTCGTGGTGATTCATATGCCGCATTTAATAATTTTACAACTTGTACAGCAATACATCTTAAATGTGAAGCATTAAAAATTATTGATTTAATCGGAATTATCAACCTTCGTGGCTGGGCATATGAGGATAAATGGGAAGCCTCTCCGACTGTTGATGGAGGAGTACAGTTTTTAAAAAAGCGCGAATGGGGGGAGCCTTGTCGCGGTGCTCATGCTATGGAAGCTTATTATGAAAGCGAAAATACAAGCTACTTTGGTTTTTGGGCTAAAAACATTAATGACTTAACACCTCTAATTATACTAACTACAGCATATGTCATTATAGAAATTTACGCTCGTATTAAGAATCAAAAGAAACAGGCAAGTGTCGGCGATCAAGTCTTTGCTGAAATAGACAAAGAACAAGTCGATTTGAGAAGGCAACAGAACGTGAATGAGCTTAAGCAGGCACAAATTTCGACAAGAGTCCGAATTAGAGATAATTTTATAGGAGATCTTGAGAATAGAATAAGCAAATTACCGGTAGATGCATTTAAAAACTTGATGTATTATTCCACTGGAATTGATCCATCTACTGTAGTAAAAAATAATTCAGTTATTCTTAAAAAAAGCGAATTAGGTCGTGAACTAGCCAAACTTATTTATCTTCAGTATGCTCGTAAAGACGATCTTGATTTACCAATGTCTATTGAAAAAAGCCAAGGGATAAATACTTATCGTGATTGGCAAGCACAAAATATTAATAACCCGCAGGCCATTGCGCAACGACGCTTTCTAGTAAATAAGCTGCAGCCAAAAATAGGTAAATCTACGGTTGCTCTGCAGTCTGCGCTTGAGGACGAAGAGGGACACAACGAAGCTGCATGGAAAAAATTTGAGAATCAATTTGATCGTGTTTTTCTTGAGAGTTTAATTCAAAGTATTACCGAGCATCGCACAAAACAATAAAGTAATAGCATAGGCAGCTTCTTTGAAACCCAACTTGCTACCGGTAGCAAGTTGGGTTTGAATAATTTTCACCTTATTTCCTTGCATGTAATAAAAAACTCAATTAGCAAGCGTAAAATTAGTTAGCAATGCACCTTTAAATATTTGCCGAAATTGTGCATTACGATTATGATGCTATGCTATGAAGAGACTTATCCTCAATCTATTATTGTTGTTTGGCGGGTTGCAAGCTGAATCCATAGATTTCTGCCATCCCCTGACACTGGCAGAACTAGTCGAGATTGCCCTAGAGAATCATCCATCTACACAAATATCTTGGTGGAACGCGCGAAGAGCTGCCGCTGCAGTTGGAGTGGCCAACAGTGCCTACTCCCCTAAATTTGATTTTACGGGCAAGATCATTCACGGAAAAGATTTTGAGTTTATTAACGGCCCGAACAGAGAATTTACAAGTAGCGAGGGTGAAATCACGCTATCGATGCTGCTCTATGACTTCGGACAAACCAATGCCCATGTGGTTTCGGCTAAAAGGGCCTTGTTAGCAGCCTCCTGGCACTCAGACTGGGTATTGCAACAGGTCATGATAAGGGTAATTGAAGAGGCCTACGCAACGCTACACTCCCAAGCTAGCCTCAATGCGGCACTAGCCTCTCTGGAAGATGCGCATAAAATGTTATACTCCGCACGTGAGCTTAATCGCGTCGGTCTTAGAGCTGTTACAGACGTCTATACAACCCAAGCAACCTTTGCTCAGCTCCAGATGGAAGTTGCCCAGCAACAAGCAAACTACGACATCCAGCGGGGAAAACTCGCTACTCGCATGGGATTATCTGCTGACACCCAACTTGAACTAGCCTGTCTTGAGGCCATGCCTGGTCCCAGTCCAGAACAGCTTAGCACATTAATTGCATGCGCCCATGCAAGGCGTGCCGATCTCATGGCTAAACAATATCGAGCGGCCGAAGCTTCTGCTAATCTAGAAAAATCCTGCCGCGCTTATTATCCAAAAGTCTCTCTCTTTGGTCGTGGGGGAGCAAAGCACTATGTTGGAAGCGATACGGCCTCTGGGAACGGTCAAATTGGTGTGAGATTGGACTTTCCAATCTTCGATGGATTTGAAAGAGTCTATCGCCAGCGCCAAGCCCTTGCCGATATGCAAATTTCTCGCAATGAATTAGCCCAACTGCAGCTTGATGTGGCCTTAGAGGTTTTAACTTACAGCCGCAATTTTCAAGCTGCTCAAGAGATGCTAGCCTTCGCGGAAGAGAATTTAGAAAACGCAACAAAAGCCTATGACGGTGTATTGACGAAATACAAAGCAGGTCGTGATGGCATTGCAGAGACCTCTAATGCCCTGCGTCAGTTGTCCAACGCCCGCGTGCGTTATAGCGACGTCAGAACGCGCTACCACGTGTCTATGGCTAACCTTGCCTACGCTACCGGCACTTTACCCCCTTATGTGATGGTCCCATGCGAACAACAATAGTACTTTGCTTCAGCCTTGCTATTCTGGCTTCTTGCAGCTCATCCCAAAAGGATGTGGCTTTCAACGCACCTAGTGTTCCAGTCGTTGTAGCAACTCCGAGCGTCCAGAGTGTCCCAGTCTATGTGGAATCTCTTGGCACATTACATCCCTCTATTTTTATGGAGGTAAGACCTCGTGTAGGTGGCACCCTAACTGAGATTTTGGTAAAAGAAGGAGAGTGGGTAGAAAAAGGCACGCCACTGTTTACCATCGGTTCCGGATCCTATTCCGACAAATTATTGGAAATTGAAGCACAAGCAGCGATTAATCGTGCTAGCTTAAATGGCCTGAAGAAAAAGATCGAACGTTGGCGCGCCTTAGCGGATAAAGATCTCATTTCCGAAATCGAATGGGATGACCTCGAAAATCAGGTGGCCAAAGCCCAAGCAATTGTCGATACTGACACCTCCAAAATTAAAGGAGCGCAAGGAGACATCACTAAGTGCACAGTCGTCGCGCCCTTGAAAGGACGAGTCGGAAAATTAGACGCCTCCCCGGGCATCCCTGTTTCTCCAACCCAGCCCCAACCATTAGCAACCATTTCAAAGATGGACCCACTGCTGCTAGAGTTTGCGATTACTGAAAAGGAATTCGCTCAGCTCGCTCCCGATCAAAAACAAATACAGGTTCAAAGCCTGTACGGGGAATGTGCAGCCACGCCCGCCCTTATTACATTTTTTGATAACCAATTCGATGATCGGTCGGGCCTGCTGCTTGTAAGAGGAAAAGTAGATAATCCCTCCATGCAAATGCGCCCTGGACAACACGTGCGCGTGCGCCTTCCCGTGGCGAATATTGCAAACGCTAAGCTTATCCCACAAAAGGCCGTAAAATATAACCAGCAAGGTCCTTACGTGTTCGTAGCCCAAACCGACAATACTGCAGTCTCGCGACAACTCACTTTAGGACATACCATCGAAGACAAAGTGATCGTTCTTGAAGGGCTAGATGCTTCAGAACGCATCGTGACGGAAGGACACCTACGCCTTTATCCAGGCGCACTAGTGGAAGTGCAGCAATGAACCTATCAGCCCCATTCATCCGCAGGCCGGTCATGACCACTCTGGTGATGCTCACCATCATCATCACAGGAGCTTTTAGCTTCTTTCGTCTGCCGGTAAGCGATCTACCCTCCATTGAACGCCCATACATCACAGTTACTGCAGGATACACCGGAGCGAGTCCAGAAGTCATTCTCAATCAGGTCACCGTTCCCCTCGAAAAAGAGCTGACGCATGTTAAAGGCGTAGAAACAATCACCTCACAAAGCACCACCGGCCTCAGTACCATCCGTCTGGTCTTCGATCTAAGCCAGAACATGGAAAGAGCGGAACGTGATATTCAAGCGGCGATTAACCGCGCTGAATTGAATCTCCCCCAAGAGGTCTTTCCACGTCCCTCTTATCAGCGCCAAGAGGGGAGCCAGGAACCCATTATGTATCTTATGCTAACTTCTGATAACACAGAAGTCAGTGCACTGCGCACCTACGCAGACATGCATATTGTTCCCCGCTTGAGTCGTATTAACGGCGTCGCTCAGGTATTGGCATTCGGTCCACAGAAGTCCATTTGGCTGCGACTTAATCCCGAGCTCATGGCCGCAAGGCATATTGGCTTCAATCAGGTGATGGATACCGTGCGTCAGCACACCATGCAGATGCCACTTGGCACCATTGAAACCGGAACTAAACGTCTGGCAATTGAGCTACCAGGATCGTTGCATAATGCCTCCGACATCGAAAATCTAGAAATCCCCGGCACGCACGCCGTGCGCATTAAAGACATCGCTGAAGTCTCCGGCAAATCTAGCCAGGAACCCGAATTTCATTTTGTCACCAAAGACAAAACCACCCAAGCGCTCATTCTTGGCATACAAAAAGTCAATGACGGCAATACGGTGGCCATCTCGAAAGATGTCCAAAAGGCGCTAGGAGCAATCACAAAGGCATTACCTCCATCTATACAGCTTCAGATGTGGTTCGACAAGGCCATATGGATTGAAGAATCGTTAGTTGAAGTGGGTTGGTCGCTGTTTTTAGCATTCGCACTAGTGGTATTCGTCATCTATCTTAGCCTTGGACGCTTTACCGATGCGCTTATTCCAAGTATGGCGTTGCCGTTATCGCTAATCGGGACCTTCACAGCCATGTACTTTCTGGGCTTTAGCTTGGACCTTCTTTCATTGCTGGCTCTGACATTATGCGTCGGCTTTGTTGTCGATGATGCCATCGTCGTAATGGAGAACATTGTGCGGCATCAAGAAGGGGGAGAAACTCCTCTTAAAGCAAGTCTTGCGGGAGCTAAACAAATCGGCTTCACCATCGTTTCTATGACTCTCTCACTGGTAGCCGTCTTTATTCCCTTACTTTTCATGTCTGGAATTAGTGGACGACTTTTTCGCGAATTTAGCATTACATTAGCTGTAGCGATTTTGGTTTCGGGATTCATCTCTCTGACATTAATCCCGATGCTCTGTAGCCGCTTTCTACCCAAACGAGCGCACAAAACGCGTCTTCAAGAAAAAGTCTCCGCCGGGTATGCCTGGATGATAAAGCTCTATGGCCGGACTCTTACGAAATGCATGCAGTGGCCCAAGACTATTTTGTCAGGAGCCTTAACGTGCATGATTGTATCCATCCCTCTATTTACACAGCTGCCCGTAAGCTTAGTACCGACCGAAGACCGTGGATTCCTATTTGCAATTGTACAATTGCCTTCTGGAATAGCTACAGAAGAAGCCAAACAATACCAAAAACGACTCGAGTCCCTTACCAAAGACGATCCCTCTATCCAAGGTTTTCTAAGCATCACTTGGGAAGGCAATATCGTGCTCATCGTGAGGTTGCATCCCCTTACTGAAAGAGCTCCACAAGCAGACATTATCGCTAATTTGCAACGCAAATTGGACGCTGTTCCCGGAATTTTGTCATTCATTCAGCCCTATCAGCTGATAAATATCGATATCGAATTCGGACACGGCGGACAGTTCAATTACATTGTGAAGGGCTTAGAGTTTTCGGATGTTGAAAGCGCAGCACAAACCCTTGTGCAGGCCATGCAGGCGGCTCCTGACTTTCCTTTTGTACAACCCTCGCAAAGTAATGACACACCCAAATTAGTGGTGCGCGTTAACGAAGACCACGCACATAAACTAGGATTTACGCAGCAGAATATCCAGTCGTTACTGCAACACGCGTATGGTCAAAGCTCTATAGGAGTACTACAGAATGGGCCTACGCAAGAGCGCATCTTCATGGAATTGCAAAATGCATACAAAAGTCAGCCAGACGCCATGGGCAAACTTTACTTAGCTGGCGCCGAGGGCAGTTTTGTCCCCCTTAAAGCTTTGGCAACCTGGGAAGAAAAGCTCGGTTCCCCTACATTACTACATCACGAGCAATTGCCTTCATCTTCAATACGCTTTTCCTTAAATCCCGAACTCTCTGCCGAAGAAGGGCTCAGTCGCCTTGATACCTTGGCCGCACGAGTTTTACCCGAAAGTGTGAGTGGTTTTTTTGAAGGCTCTGCTGAAGCCATCGCTTCTGCAGTACAAGACACCTTGTTCCTACTACTCACCGCCGCTGTGGTGATGTATGTCGTTTTGGGCATCCTCTATGAGAGCTTTATCCATCCCCTCACTATTTTGTCATCCCTGCCCTTCGCCGGCCTGGGCGGCGTCCTGACGCTGTTCATGTTCGGGGAAGCAATCTCGATCTTTAGCGCCGTCGGCTTCCTGCTCTTAATCGGCATCGTGAAAAAGAACGGCATCATGATGATCGACTATGCCCTTGAAGCAAAGAAACGCGGGCTCTCGTCGCAAGAGGCAATTTATGAGGGTTGCATGGCGCGGTTTCGTCCAATTATGATGACTACCGTCGCAGCCATCATGGGAGCCATTCCTATCGCCATCGGCATTGGCGAAAGCTCGGGTGGTCGGCGCGGGCTTGGCTTGGTCATCGTGGGGGGCTTGCTCTTTTCGCAATTACTCACGCTTTATGTGACACCTATTCTCTACTTAGCCTTCGAGCGCCTCACAGCGAGGACACCAAAGCATCATCTAAAAGGAAATACTGACTTGTGAGCGGAAAAATTTATACGCAGTGTATACCCTTTTGTATTGGGAAATAACCTTTACAGAAGCGTTTTTAAGTTTTTAGGATTTTTACCACCAAGTTCACAGAGAACCCAGAGGCCTGCGGGTTCTCTGTGAACTTGGTGGTAAAAATCCTCAAATCAAAAGCCCAAAGGCACCCTCGGCACCGTAATGGGCTATTACAAATTCAGGCATTACGTGGGTCTAGACTCCGCGACTCGAAGATCAGCAATTGGAGGGACAAATTCGATATCGAATCCAGGCACGAATTTGATTACTTTAATGAACAGTTGATCTTCTACAATGTGGAAAACCAACTTCACATCTTTCAAATCTCCCCAAGCGTGCTTATGTTGTTGAATAAACTCGTTTGAGATTTTATCAAAGTATCTAGAAACATCGCGAATCTGCGTACCATCGCCATGTAACCGGTTTTCCAAATTCAACAATAATCGAGGCTCATTTTCCATTAAAACTTGCCTAAACTGATAGTTTTTTTTCAATTCAGCAAAGAAAATATTTAACTTACTTTTGAGTAGATTTTGAAAGACATCTCCTTTGGGTATTGGTCCGAATGGCACAATTGAAAATCGCCCCAAAAATTCTGTAGAGAAAGTTTCAGCTGAAGGACGACTGTTATTTAGATTATTGATCAGGGTAATGATCTCTTGGTGTGTATAATTACGTTGAAAAGCTTGAAAAATCTGATCCTTAAATAGATTAGAAGTACCAATAATAACGCATTTTTTAAGATGAAACGTCTTTTTAGTGTTTGCACTACCTGAAGTGTAACTCGCAGAATAAAATCCCTCATCAATTACGGTTAGTAGGGATTGCTTTACTTTTGAGTGAGCCTTTTCTAATTCATCTAACAATATAACCACTTCATGCACTTCGTATTCCTTGTGATCAGGAGAATCCTTTTTAAGTACCGGATTACATTTCATCAATTCTTTCATGAAATGTGGCTCGTCTGTCGATCCTACAAAACCGGAACTAGATCCAAAGAATTTTGTGACGTCCGTTTCCATTTGATATTGGTTCATGCGCATCGACACTGATCCATTGACCTTATGCTTTGTCACAGCTTTCGCTAGTTCCGTTTTTCCTACGCCTGAAGGCCCTACAAATATAAACGCCAAACATTTGTCAGAATTTTTCTGTGAAGATAGTACGCCTGCTAGAGCCTGAGTGGCTTTTGGCTGCCCATAAACTTGGCTGTTCAGGGCCTCTAACAGAAGAGCATAATCATTCGTTGATTCTGCCTTATGTTTTTCTAAATTTTCCTGGACCAAATCGGCGAAAATACGCTGGGAGATCATTGGATAGGAGACTTGAAATTGCGAACTAACAATCTGCCGATCCTCCGGAGAAAGTTTCACGCATCGACTGTGTAATTGTTGAAAGTAGAGAAGATCCTTTGCAGTGGCATTGTTATCGATCTGACTAGGTAACAAAAATAAATGATGCATAAGATCTGAGTGTAATAGTGGTTCTCTTAAATAGCGTGTTATTACATCGGTGCAATTTTCGTTATGCAAACGTTCGTACATCACACGATGAAATTTTTTCCATCCCTTCAAGGGTTGCTCAATTACGGAGACGCTTCCCACATTAAATGGCTGCCTTTCTTTTTGGTGATCTTGAGGAGGACAAAAAGCACGACAATAATCTCCGCCACCACAGCAAGTACTATCAAATAAAAAAAACTTACCTAATTCCTCTAAAAATTCTTTTTCTAATACACCACAGGTAAATTCCATAGGATTAACACGCGGAGGTGTAAAGGAAACGATAAGCTTGTTGTCCTGCACGAGGTATGCAATTTTAAGAGGCAATAGCACCTTCTGAGCCCTCTTAACCCCGCGTAACGATTCTATGAAAGCAGCTCTTGCTGTTTTGCTGCATTGGACAATTGCATCATAGATCTCCAACGGTTTAGTTATAACGTTGTGAGCTACGTTATTGTTGGGATCAAAATTGTTATGTGGAATATTTGCATTCAGAGCCGCCTTGAGGTCAGGTATCATGAGTATCATTCCTTTTCATTCGATACTTGTTTGTAAAAAAAGAGGATCGCGTGGCTTTTTTTCGCTAGAGATTTATCCTGAGTATATTCTAGTATTTCTTTTTTATCGCAAAAGAGAAATGTTTCGTAATTCCATTCAGTGATTTTCTCCTTAAGCATTGGATATAACTGCATTGCTAATCCTCTTTGTGTGCTAATTCTGTCATTAATTGTGGTGGAATCATTATTAAAAAAGGAAGTCTGAAAAAAAGGATTCTCAGCACTGATCTGGTCCTTCCTTTTGTTTAGGTATAGAATATCGCAAATTTGTTCTTTTAACTTAACGTGTCGCGAAAGTCCTATCCCCGCATAAGTGCCTTTAATGCAGATGTCTCCCCCGATTTTCAACAACTGACTATGATCTGGTTGTATGTACTTTTTTCCAGTGCTTTTATCGAAATAAAAATTTACTTGCGGTGTTTTGAGGAAAGTACCAAATCCGTCGACATCGTAAAGGGTGAGCTGAGAAGGAGACGACTTGGCGTTCATTGTAGCAGCCATTGACTGCATTTCTTTTAAACGATATTGCAACTTCTCAGCTTCGGAAGAATTCTGTTCTACTAAACAGAAGCTCTCAAACCTTTGTATAGCTGCAGTTACCGAAGATAAATTCACAGAATACTTACCCTTAATGCAAAAATTCTCGTAGGCAGATAGGACTTCATTTTCGCATGCGTCTATTTGTGACAATGGGCTATTTTCGTCAATGGTGTTAACAATCGCTTGCTCAGGTTGTGCTTTTTGAACACCAGACTCAATACTTGGTGAGCTAAATACAGAGCTAAACGCTCTATGCAGCAGATAGAGAAGTGCGTCAGGGGGAGTTATAAACATAAATTGTCTCCAAATTAGAATGGCATATTTAATGGTCTAAATTTACGTTATAAAATAACGCAATCGCTACTTTCTATATCTACGTAAAAATGCTCGTTGTCGAGAGAGAGATAAATCAAAATGATCCGCTTGCTCTCATAAAGTTCCTTTAATTGCTTTAGCCCTTCATCTGTCTGTTCGACTCCTAGGATCGCATTTCCAATCGAATTCGTATTATAGGTATTAGTCGGATGTGAGTTATTTCTACCAAACAAAATAGCTAAAGAATTTTTAAATACTTCCCATCCACTATCGCCAGGTTTTAATTTAATTACCCTAGCTGGAACTTTGCCTTGGTTAAAAAAATTGTATTTGCAGTTTTGGACTTGTACCCAGGTAAAAGTATTCTGGGGGATATTAGAAATGAGATGCTCTGATATTTTGCTGTTCATTAAATGTTTGTTTTCTTCCGGGTTTTCTTCAATGTAGGTAAAAATGTTGGTAACTCCGCCCAGAAGAGTTAGATCGATGTATAGCTTTGTTGTTTTGTTACTGAGTTCGACAAGTTTATGCTTGGTGCATTTCAGTACAACATCGATGTCATGTGTTGAAACTTTATTTAAATTTAAAGAGGGAGGCATGACAACCTCTTGTATTAAACTATCCGTGGAACCTTTCTGGTAAAAATTAAAGCTTCCATTCTCTTTTTTTAAACGAATTCCATTGTAAGGCTCCCATGTCAAGGGGGCTAAGGAGGCTTGTGCTGCACCAATTCCTGTCATAGTTAAATCCATTTTTTCATGTTCTAGCAATCTAACAACGCCAACGTATCATCAAAGAATTACTTTGGACTTACATTGAGATCGTGAATTCTACACTATCTTTGAAATCTGTCAATTCAATTTTTGTTTGAGACAGTGAACACGTGTATTGTTCTTGCTGGCATTCACTTCTTTCTAGCACTACTAAAGCCCTTGTGGTATGCTAGTGGCGAAAATTCGCGATTCTTTAATCGATCTTAACGTTCTTCGCTTGTAATGATCGCGATTTTACCCATGTTTGTGGAGAGGTGGGGAATATGTCAGATACTGCTGTCAACCAGACGATTGATGAAATCGCTGGCAATCAAGAGGCCTATAACGACGTCAATCTGATGGATTTGTCGTTAGAGCAGGCCATTCGCCTCGTGCAATTACACAAAATGCATAAAACGCACGAGAACATGGTACTAATGGGCACAGAGCTCAAAGAGCGCCATCGTAAGGTGCAGGAATTGCATAAGCTTCTCCAGCTCATTCAAAAAAATACCAATCAGGAAGAAGGCGACAACCGCGGCAAACTAACGCTGAAACACTCCAAGCTTGCTAGCCCCAATGTCGAGCTCGCCAATGACCTGACACGCGCCCTTAAAGCCCAATCGAAGCAAAATTTCGATTCCGAAGGCAAAAAGGTGATGCGCCTCGAATTAAACGATAGTACACGCGAACTGCTGAAAATAGCGCAGGCTCAAGGCCTCACCCTTGAAATTAAAAATGTCTATGAAGGCGAAGAAGTCCAGCAACTTCTAGATGCTGTTCGTGGTATCACGGGGATTGAAAGCGCTGAGGAATGGGCAAAGGTTTCCGATATTGTAGAACTCAAAAAGCGTTTACAAGAAGCCAAAGATGTCTATCATTTGGACTTCAAGTGGCCTGTAGAGGAATTTTCGCGTGAAGATCGCGAAGCTCTCACAAGTGCGCTAGACACAACTTGTAAAGATTGCAATCTACAAAATGATATGCAAATGCATGACCTTAACCGTGCCTATCAAGAACGCTTAGAGATCCTGCAAATGGCTCGCGGTATTATTAAAGCTCTACATGACGATAAAGTACATAAAGCACGCTCCTCTGGACAACGCTAAAAACGAATGATTTGCTATGAGTAATCTCGAACTCGACACAAGTGTTAACCTATCCGCCGACTGGGGAATGGATGTTTCTGATGACTACTTGCCTTCTTCTAAGAGCAAGCAGGAAGAAGATGCAAAAGGTATTGCAGGGGTCTATTGCTATGATTCCATCGGTGCCCATCCCAAGGCGATTCAAACAACGCATACAGAAGAAACTACTGGCTGGTCTTCCAAAGATGTACTGCAGGCTGCTTCCAAAAGCGCTAGTACCAACACTTCGTGGTGGCAGTCGACCGTTAACGGCATCGCTAATTGGCTAGGCATTTCTTCTACAGAACAGTCTGAAGGCATTGAAGACGTCGCATCGACCGAAGGTTCCTGGATCGACTATCTAGATCCACGCACCATTATTTCTGGTGCAACAGCCATGGCCTCCAGTTTATGGAATACCATCACCTTCGCTGAAAAAGCGTTTGAAGATCCCACTGTCAATACCATCGAAATTCCTGAAAAAAATCCTGATGGAACGGCAAATCCTTTTGGTGGACGTCGCATCTCTAGAGATGACTACAAACAACTGGTGCAATTTCACAACGATTGTCAGGAACTTCTCGACCAGTTCAGTGACATCACGAGCGATTCCGAGTTAGAGGCCTTTGTGATGGCCCTTACAAAGGCTATTGCGACCGATAAAGAGGACGAATTCGACTATCAGCGCACTAAGCTTAGCACTAGCTATAAAGATCGCGATGTAGACCTAAAACTTCGCGATAAGGCGTCCAAGGAACTCATCGATAAAATTCGTAACAATCAATGGTATGGATGGTTCTTTGATGCGGCCAGCCGCTCCGCCTTTGCTTTTGGTGGTGCCGCTTTAGGGATAGCGTCCGGTTCATGGATGTGGGCACTGCCCATGATCACCTTCAGTGGTATTGGCGTAATCAACTCTTATATTGGATACTCCATTGAAAAAGGTGCGGCCAGACTGACAGCTCTACCTTCCACATACTTGTTGGGTGGTGATTACGATAAGAATGTGGCCCGTCACACCGATCGTTGGAGATCCGCACATACTATCCTGATGTGGGGTTTGAGCGCTTCTGTATTTACCATGCAAGCTGTGACTGGAGGCGCGCAAACCATCACTGAAGCTGCATTTAAGGCTATTATGAGCTTATCTGGTATTGCCCAAAACTTGGCGCAAACCGCTAAAATTTGGAACTATCGCCAAGGTCAAGTAGGCCAAGCAGAGTTTGAGTACCGACAAGATAAATTAAAAGAGCATGAGAAGAGCATTTCAGCAGGTATTAAGGGACTAGCCAAAGTGTATAAAAACTACACTTCGTCCTTTAAGCAAGGTCATGGTTTGTTGGAACGAGCCTCTCAAGCGATCACAGGTTTTTTCCGTTAGAAGGACATTATTAAAAGGAACGTATTATGGAAATTGACAGCTGTTACGAAACAAATAGTCCAGCTTGCTGCTACGAAGCAGAACAATTTGAACTAAAGGAACTCAACGAAGCAGATACTAAAGCTACGGGTTCCGCACCTACAGCTCTTCTTCAGCTCGTCCAAGCGTTTGACAAAGAGCGCGGCGAAGTGCTACAAATTAATTTTACAAATAAAACTGTCGTTAACCATACCGGTTCTGAAACTCCTCTTATCAATGAGACTACTCTCATTTTTAAGTCGCAGAATGAAGAAAAGGAAATCGCGATCTATGCGGCACCGGACATCATTAAGCACCTTGATGGAGTGTGCTTCGAGAAGATGGAGCAATCTCAGCTATTAGCTTGGTTGTTTAAGCTAGCGCTTGCTCATGGTCATGAACATCAGAAAATCGCGGGTGCAGACTCCGAGTTCAAAAAGAAAACTGCCGTATTGCTACGTGTGGAAATCAAAGACAACGCCAATAGCAAGTGGTGGATGTTCTGGTCAGGTGTCGGAGTAGTTGCAGCAGGCGCTGGACTAATTGGCGGTATCGCTATGGCACAGGTTAGTGCGCAACACGCTCAAAATGCGCTGCAGTTTGGACAGTTAGGGCAATCGATGTCCTCTCCGCTCTCTACTTATTGCCAGACAGATGACCAAACCATTCAGGAAGAAGCTCGCCATAGACAGCAAATGGTTGGCGGCGATCGTCAAAACCAAGAGCAACATGGTTCGAGCGCAGAGCAAACTCAAGAATCGCTGCGTCAATCCCTGCAGCAGGTCATTGAGAAGAAAGGCCAATTCGTAGGCCAGCTGTTCCATTAGATCAGGAAAGGGACATAAGCGACCAAAGGGACATAAGCGACGAAAAATAAACGTCGCCTGTGTCCCTTTTCTTTTTGCCTTGGGCGATGCCCCTAGTACGCTGTAAAGTTCAATGGCCTGAAAGGCCATTTAGAAAGTTACGTAGGTTTTATCCATCAATTTAAACTTTACAGCGCACTAGGCTATTGCAACAGCCCAGTCCAGGGCAACTTACTGCAGCCATCCCGGGTACTTTTTATTATCCTAACCACATCTTTATAGTTAGTTTAAAATTATCAATTAAAATTAAATTGATAAAAACATTACTATTTGTTAAAATAGCTAGTAAATGATACGATTTAATCTTAATAGTAATTAAGGTAGCTATGAATCATCAAGATACTATTGCTGAAATTGCTGGGAACCAAGAAGTATATAACAACTGCGACCTGAGTAAGCTTTCCCTAGAGCAAGCGATTCGTTTGCTTCAGCTGCATAAGATGAACAAAACACATAAAGAGATGGCCTCTTTAGGTACAGAACTCAAGCAGCGCCACAAGCAAGTGCAGGAACTCCATAAACTTCTTCAGCTGATCAGCAAGGCAACAACTCAAGGTGACGGCGACGATCGCGGTAAACTCGTATTGACACACCCCGACCTCAGCAAACAAAACGTTGACCTCGCACACGACTTGACTAAATTGCTTAAAGCACAGCGCAGACAAGGCAAGGGCATCGATCTTAGTGACCCCAAAGCCGAGCCCATTCGTGCTGCTCTAGCGCAGGCCAAAGCACAAGGATTAGATTTCGATGTTAAAGATACCTACGCCGAAGTGGAAATCGTTCCTCTATACACAGCCATTCGCGATCTAACTGGTATTAAAGACGACGAAATCTGGAACAAAGTCCAAGATATTCGCGAAATTCGCACGCGCCTCCAAGAAGCTAAAGATGTCTATCACATCGAGTTCAAATGGCCAGTGGGTGAATACTCTCGCGAAGAACGCGAAGCCTTGGTAACGGCAATCGATTCCACTTGCAAAGACTTCAATTTACAAAATGACATGCAAATGCATGACCTTAATCGTGGCTATCAGGAGCGCCTAGAGATTCTACAGATGGCGCGCTCACTTATAAAGACTCTGCATGACGACAAAGTACACAAGGCTCGCTCTAGCAGCGGTCGCTAATTTAATAGGAGCTGTAAATGACAATATCCAGAGTCGATGGACGCCAGGAACCGCTACAGTGGGGTTATGATCCCCTAGCGAATGGTGGCATCCCAGCTAATGACGACGTCAGGAAAGTGACCCCTCCGGTGCATCTTCCCTGGCAAGTAGATAGTATTATGATTCATCCCGAGGCTAAGTCCACCGAAGAGATGAATAAAGACACTCGCAACCACCGAAGCGATCGTGCTGGAGCCGCATATACCCCACCATTCATGCCGACAGCATCAACGGACCAATTCGGTTGGGATCCCCGCGACCTGGTAACTTCTGCAGCGAGCTCGAATGCCGCACCTGGCTGGGCGCGTTGGCTTAGTGACGCTACTAGCGCCGCAATTGGTGGCGTGAAAAGCCTTTTTGGAATAGCCACATCTGCAGCTTCTGAATCAGCATCCTATGTGGCTTCGTCCGCAAGCACCTTATTAGATATGATCCAGCCAGAGCGCATCATGGATGGTGTCACAGGAATGACCAAAGGTCTTTGGACCACCCTGGAATATTTAGGCATTGCATTTGGACCCGATCTCGATAATCCAAAAGTAGAAGCAGCTACCATCCCCACAGTCAATCCTGATGGGACGCGCAATCCGTTTGGCGGACGCCGCGTTACAGCCCAAGACTATAAGCACCTACTGACGATGCAAAGCAATGTGAATGAGTTGCTGGATATTCTGGCCGAATTCAAAACCGATGCTGAGTTAGAAGCCTTTGTGATGGCCTTGATGAAAGCTCTAGCACAAGACAAGACGGAAGACCTAGATCACCTGCGCATTCAGCTAAGCACCAAGTACCGCGATCGTAAAATTGACAGCGAAACTGCCATCGAATTGCTAAAAAAAATTCGTGAAAATCCCACGTATGATTGGTTCATCGAAGCGACCACTCATTCGATGATGGCATTTGGAGGGTTAGCTCTAGGATATGCCGGAGGCTGGGGAGTGCCGTTGGTTGCCTTTGGAGCGCTTGGTCTATTTAACCAGTACGCCAATCATTGGGGCGAAAAGACAGCCGCTAGCGTGACTGCTACGGCGTCTAGTTGGGCCCTTGGAGGCGATTACAAGAAAACACATGATGCTCATACGGAATACTTCCGTACGGCGCACCAAACTTTCATGAGCTTGTTGAGTATCGGCGTACCACTATCAGTCGGTGGAGGCGCCTTGCAAGGGCTACTCAGCACCTTTATGGCCATCCCAAGCATTGGTCAGAATGCGACCAACTTGCACAGATCCGTTGTTCAACGAGAGAACAGCAAAATTCGCGGCGAGTTTGACAACCGCACACAACGTTCAAAAGCAGCTAATGAATCGACGACCAGTTTGATCAACGAATTGGGAACTTCCTATAAACAATTTACGAGCCGTTGGAAAGATGCGCATAAAATGATCAAAGGCGCTGCTGACACAATTAGAGAAATATTAAGAAGAAGTTAAATTAGGTATAATTATGAGTTTCGATTTAGATCCTGTAAGTGTTTCCCAGCACGTCATGGAGCAACTGGATAGTTGCAGCTTTGACAGCATGAATGAACGCGATATCCTGCTTTGGATTGCCAAGGTGATTTGCCATGGTGAACGAGACCAAGCCAAGATAGCGACCGCGTTCAATCAGGAATCAAAACAGACTGTGCAAAACTTAACAAAAGCAAATGGCGCAACATTTAATTCGATTGGCTCAGTGGCGTGGCAAGGACTTGGCCTAGCCGTGAATGCCGGTGGATTGCTCCTGTTCGGATTGAAAGCTAAGGATGCCGGCGTAAAAGCTGCACAGGCTATCATGACAGCTACGCAAACTGGTGCATCGCTAACGCAAATGCCAGCAAACTACTGTGACAAGTGGAATGAGTCGGTACGGGATGGAATAACCTCTCGTCGACAAGCCGTATCCGAAGGTGGCAACTATTGGTCACAACAAAATAGTGAAGCTGGCCAGAAAGGAAACACCTCTCAGCAGAAACTGGACGAAATTTTGCGTGCTGATTCCGAAGGCAAACGCAGCATCAACCAGTAATTGTTGGTAGTACACCGGTGTCCTAGCCGCGAATGCGGCGAAAGCATATAGCCACGGGTGTAAACCCGTGGTTAAATTCATCAAATATAAAGCCGTGTTAACGGCGACAGAATACTCGTTATTATATTTTAGATATCTCTAGGGCTTACTGCCGCCGTTAACACGGCTCACGTTCCACATTGATTTCACCACGGGTTTACACCCGTGGCTATATGCTTTCGCCGCATTCGCGGCTGAAGTTGGTTATGATATTTTTTCTTGGATGTAGACCGTGGCAATGCCCCAGGTAAAAGGAGCGTCAAACGAGTCGATCACCTTAAAGACTGGGCTATAACTGTAATCCGTCAGCGGATAACTCACGGTAATGACCTTAGCACCATCGGGCAACGCTTTCAGTTTTTCCACTAAAGCAAACAGAAAATTGTCATCCAAGCACGTCCCATAAAGGTACACTTTTGTGGCCGTTCTATAATCGCTCGCAAGCAAGTCTTCGCAGAAAAAATCGATATCTTTCAAATCAAACTTCCTGACCAGCCCCTGCGCCTTGCCCGCAAATTCAGGATTGTATTCAATTCCCCGCACTTTACACTTCACAAAGCAATGCAGCCAAAAACAGGAGCGTCCGCGTCCACAACCTAGCTCATACACAACATCTGTCCGATTAATGCCAGAGCACTTGACGATAGTTTCCAAAGTTGTGAGAGGTGTTTCTCCGTAGGTATAGATGTTCTCTTCACCCTTCAGCAGGGCAAAATTCCGACTTGTCCTATAGGGATTATGCAGTAAGTAGTTGAAAACCAAAGCGAGATCAATCTTTCGAAATTGGGAGTTACCATAATAATGATAGACGCTGGAAAAATACTCGAACAAGCGGATAAAAAGAACTTGAAGCCACTTCATATAAAGAAGCCGTGCACGAGCCAAGCAATCAACAAAAACATTAAGGTAGAACACAAGTCGTTAAAAGCAGTGACGAGCGGTCCAGAAGCCACTGCAGGATCGATTGAGAGCCTAGCAAAGAAGAAGGGGAAAAACGCGCCTAAACACGTTGCTGTAAGGCAGGCACTGAAAACCCCAGCACCAAGTGTCCAACCCATAGCCAACGGTTCAGTGCTGCTGGAGTTGATACCCAGCAAACTCAATACCATCACCACAAACCAGGCTAAGACTCCGAATGAGGTACCGATGGTGAGTCCAATCATCAATTCCTTCATGATGACACGATGCTTCATACCAGCAGATAGATCGCCTGTCGCCATAGAGCGCACCAGAATGGAGCTGCACTGCAATCCTACGTTGCCGGACATACCATTGATCAAAGGTACGAAGAAAGGCACCACACCTAAAAACCAAGCGCGTCCCGAAAAATGACCCAACGCCGAAGCTGTAACCAATCCAGAGCAGAATGTTACCACTAGCCATGGGCTACGGCTAAGCACACGCTTGTAGATAGGCTCGTGTTCACTATAAGCCTCTGTAGTACCGGCAATCGTGGCTATGGTTTCGTCGCGAATGTCTTCCATTGCCTCGACAACCACTTCGTAGGTAATCACTCCTAACATTCCGCCCTCATCGTTAACAACCGGCAAGGCTGGAATCTTGTATCGCTCCACAATATCAATGACTTCATCTCGAGATGTTTCCACTTCGACTTTATGCAATATGGGTCGCATCACCTGACGCAATGGCACAAACGCTGGATTGACAATGATATTGCGAGCCGGAACATATCCTATCAACACGCCCTGGTCATTAAGTACAAAAATACGACGCGTTAAGTCGATGCCAGGGTTATCACGAATGGACTTGGCAACCTCGCCAATGGAAACATCCATGCGAAAGGCAAAAAACTCGTTTGACATCAAACGCGCTGCGCTATTGCGGTCGTGGCGCAGCAGCTCCCGAATACGATAAGCTTTCTTGGGATCAAGCAACTCAAGTACACGACGCAGGCGACGGTCGGACATGTCATCCAACAGCCATACAGCTTCGTCTAGCGGCATGTGATCGATTAGCCTCTTAATCTCTCGATCATCGCAAACTCGGAAGATAGCAGCACGCGTCGCGCTGTCCGTGTTAATCATGAAAATGACTTTGGCCTGCAGATCAGGAAGGTTGTCGTATACAACGTGTCGGGCTGATGGAGGGAGACGTGTGCAAGCATAGGCGAGGTCTATGGGCTCATATTCGCTGGCTATCTTCGCCACGTCATGAACCAAGACCATGGAAGTGGGTTTGTGAAATGCTTTTTCGAGCTTTTCAGTCAGCAGGTCATCGAGCAAACTGGTACGTGAGTCCATGAGGTTGCCTGCGGCATGGACTGCTTCATCACCCATCCAATCTTCGGACTGTTCGCTGTCTGTTGTCTCGTCATCACCCAAATGCGACTCCTCCTAATGCTTAGGTCGAAGAGTGTAAACCCTGGGACCCTATTGAAACAAGAAAAGAATTAGAAGGGCAACAATGAAGTGTGTACCGGGCTTATTTCTAGCGGCATAATCTGATTAAGACCGGGCAGGTCTCGAAAGAGGTCACAACCGATGGAAACCTTGAAATTGAATAAGCGCCAAAATATGCTTCAGATGCAATTTTAGAGCAACTACATTTTAATATTTTTATACACAATAATCATATCTTCATTTAATCTGAATTTCTGTAAAAATAGACTAATTAAAATAGAACTAAAATGACGTAAATTTATGGAAGTTAACTTTAGCAATCAATTTAAATACGACGAATTGGACTTTCTTAATGATATTACCAGCCTTTTTCCTGACGTCGAAGAGGTGAAAGCGACGTGCGAAAAAGTCGCCATTACAATAGCTGACTTTCAGACAGGTATCGATGACGCAAGAACATCTTTTGATGTCGTTACTCAGATAACAAGGGAATTAAAAGGTAAGGTTACAGCACTGAGTTCATCCCAGACGCTAGATAAAATAGAAAGCATTTTCCTACGCCTAGAACAGAGTCTTTTTATTGATTTTTTAATAAAACAATCTTTAAAGCCGAGCCCAGAGGCACTCCAACGCTTTGATTCCTTAATAGATACGTTTGATCTTACCAAGCTCGTTTGGGGTAAGTTCTATCTTATACCATTACTATCTGGATCACAATCTGATGAGATCGTAGAATTGGCCTTTAAATACCTTTCTAAAGCTAGTATAGAAGTAAAAAACCAAGCACTTTTTGTGGCAACCAAAAAAGCAAATGAGGGCTTAATAAACGCTTTGTTGAATTTAGGCGCATCTCCAAACAATATTTTAGAAGAGCTAATGGACTGTAGAGGTATAAAAATCAATGCGTTGCAAATCCTTCTTCCCTTCTTTGATAATTGGCATCAAACCACAAAAAATGGTCGCACTATTTGGTTTTCTTTACTCGAATTAAGCTATAAATTCGGTTCTCCTAAATTTGATAGAAATTTAGTTCTAAAAAACATAAGTAAAGATCAATTGCAATCCATTGAAGGGAAATTATTATTCGATCTTGCGTTACGCAAATCTGACAATTCTACAATATCTTTTCTTATAGAAAGGGGCGTTGAACCCAACGACATAACCCAACTGTTGAAGCACATCGATGAAGTTATTCTTGCCGATAAAGATATCCCACTCAACGCATTCCAAGTAATGGTTGCCAAATATTGGATCTCGCCTAATCATTTCTGTCGATTTATCAATCACAATGAAAACTACTCTTGTTTAAAGGAAAGTTGGGGGATAACCAATGAGAGTGAAGTGCTTTTATTAAAGTTAAATAACTTTATAAGGTTAGATTTTAGGAATTGTTATCATTTACAACGGTCTATTGACAAGCTATCCTGGCTATTAAATGAACTTCAATTCAACTTAGACAATCAATACATCATCTCTTACTACAATCAAATTATTGATAAATTCAAAGAAATGTATAGAATTCGACATGCGACTCTACAGAATGTGATAAACACTCAGGACCTCATTCAGGCTTACAAAAAGAGTCCCTCAATTCCACGTTCTTTTTTCCGTACAGAAAACAGGAAACCAGACTCATGTATAAAAGATGATATTTACGGCGCGCTCCTCAGAAGTTTCAAAGATGTGCATATTGAATTTTTGCTTAAGCGTGCTGAAAAACCCTATGATTTGAGCAAATCAGTGGCACACTTTGTGCTGGATAAAGATGCTTCCTTATCTAGCCGATTTGGTTATCAAGGCAAGAATTTAAATGGACATAATAGCGGGTCTCAAATCAATTTTTTACTTATTAAGATTCGTGAGATCTTACCAATATTTGAACAGACAATCGACACAAGCTCTTTAAAAATTGTACAAAATATCGAAAAAGCCCTGAAACTATTTTCCGTACTTACAGATTCAAATGAAATTGTGGACCCCTCATCATTCCCATTTGACTACCCCTATTTCGTTACTGCCGGGTACAAAAAACATGCTGTTTTATTTTGCATGGAAAAAGGTCTCGATGATGACACCATACGACTCAGCCTATTCAATACCGGAAACGGGCTGGAAAATCATCCCCAATTACTAACAACCAACAAATATCAAACAGTGATATCCTACGATGTTCCAAAAAAACAGGCTTTGAACCTTGACAATATAGAACGCCTACATGAATTGAAAAGTTCTGGTAATAACATCTCCGAGCTATATCAGCTATTCCATGCTTGGGTAAAAAATGGAAGACCTGTCGTTTTTGGCGATGAATTTTATGAACAACAGCAGTTGCTCGGAAGTTGCAGCGCGCAATGTATGATGGCGTTCATACGTTACTATATTCTCACTAACGCTGAAGGCTCTCCCTTAGAACGACTAGGGCTGTATAAATTTGCTAAAGCCCACATTCTGAAAGTAATAGCGGAAACCCCCGTTGATTTAAATTTAAGAGCACGTGTCTCGCGCAAACGTGAGCACATCCTGCAGGAATTAAGGCTGTTAAATATTGTTTCCAGCCCTACAATTGCTCAATATGCTCAGGCCATCGAACCCATCCAATCAACATTTGGCCTATTTGCCATTATACGTAAGGTAGTAAAAGAATTACGTTTAGATAGGTTGTCTCCCATTCATGCTCCATTACAACCTATTGCAGACATTATTGAATCGCGTCGTGCAGATCAGTTAGAAAGAGAAAAGTTCATTTTATCTAAACTTGACGAATTTTTGAAACACGACCGAGAAAGAGAGTTTGAAGAAAATACAATATTTAAAGAGTCTAAGTTATACCAGGCTTTTGGTACGGTTGTTTATAACCCATCCTATAAATCCCTCGTTTTGAATTGGTATGAACATAATCTGGAAAATATTCCGATCGCGATTTCATCCATATTAAAAAGATTCCTTAACCATTAATATTGATTAATCGATCGGAGTAAAATAATATTTGAATCCAGTAAAAAGACATTTTCAATCGATTAGTGAGCAAAAAAAACGACTAGCGTCCATAGTTTATATCTCACAAGCGGTCTGAAATTGTCTATTTCGACCTAGCGTGGTACACTTGCTGTCCAATTTTTCTCCGATCAAAAGCGCGAAGAAGCAATGCAGTTTGCGTAAAACAACCTAGACGCTGGTGATGGGATCATCAATGCAAAACTTCCTTTGCAACAGGGACATTAGGAGGCGACATGTTAGCTCAACAAATCTGGAAATCTGTCACCGAATTGGAAAACCGAAGTGGCATTTTGTTTTTTGATGGATGCGATGTGCGTGAGCTTGTGCAGAGATTCGGCACTCCATTATATGTCTATAGCCAAAGCCGTATTCAAGATAACTACAGGCGCTTAGTCAGGGCATATCGAACCTATTATCCTAATTTTCAAGTTTACTATGCAGTGAAAGCGAACAATAATCCCGCCATCGTAAGGCTGTTAGCGGATGAAGGGTGTGGAGCAGATGCCTCTTGCCTGAATGAAATTTTGATCGCTCAACGTGCTGGTGTTTCTTCGGACAAAATTCTCTATTCCGGTGTCTGCACTGCGAATAGAGATTTAAAATATGCTGTGGGACAGGTTTGTGAAAACTCAGATGTTTTCGCAAAAAATCGCCATTTGCCCTCTAGCATCAAAGTCGATGACCTTTTGGCATTGTTAAACACGGGAGCATACGGTTTTTGCATGAGCTCCCAATACAATAGTCAACCCAAAGCTGCAGAGGTGTTGGTTCACCGCGGACAGGCAGCTATTATTCGCGAACGGGAAACCTTCGCAGATCTCGTAAAAGGTACTCATCTACCAAGGTTTGCCTGATGAAAAGAAACGCAAATATGAGTTTGTTAAAGACCAGCTATCTCTTTCCAGAGGTAAATCAGAGAAAGCGTCAATTTCTTGCTCAACATCCAGATGCCCAACTGATCAGTCTTGGCATTGGGGACACTACCCAACCCATTCCGGAATTCATCGCTAAAGCCCTCAAGGAGGCTTCTGTGAGGCTTGGCACAAAAGAAGGGTATTCGGGATATGGCTCTGAGCAAGGAGCTCCAATCTTAAGAGAGAAAATAGCCGCAAAGCTGTATCACAATCTGATAAAGCCAGAGGATGTCTTTGTATCCGACGGCGCTAAATGCGATATTGGACGGCTACAAATGCTCTTTGGACGCGATATAACCATTGCTATTCAAGATCCTTCTTATCCCGTTTATGTGGATGGAAGTTTGATTCAAGGGGTCAAAGAAATCATTCCTATGCCTTGTTCCCCCGAAAATCATTTTTTTCCAGATTTAGCGGCGTTACCTAGGACCGATCTCATCTATTTCTGTTCTCCCAATAACCCAACAGGAGCCGTGGCAACAAGAGCACAGTTAGAAAGCCTGGTAAGATGCGCTCAGAAAAATCGATCTATCATTATTTTTGATTCCGCCTATAGCAGCTATATTCAAGATCCCAGTCTCCCAAAATCCATATACGAAATAGAGGGAGCAAAGCAAGTTGCCATTGAAATAAGCTCCTTTTCTAAATTGGCGGGTTTTACGGGAATTCGACTTGGCTGGACCATCGTTCCAGAGGAGTTGAAGTACGATGACGGCTCTTCTGTTAAGGCCGATTGGAATCGCGTAACATCTACCATTTTTAATGGAGCCTCCAACATTGCACAAGCTGGTGGATGCGCTGTGTTAGAGGAACAAGGACTACGAGAAGTTTCGCATTTAGTAAAATACTATCTAGAAAATGCGCGAATTATCAAGGAAACGATAGAAAAGTTGGGTCTCAAAGTTTTTGGTGGAGACAATGCTCCATATTTATGGATTCGCTTCGAGGGGCAAAAGTCTTGGGATATTTTTCAACAATTTTTAGATCGGTTTCATATTGTAACAACGCCAGGCTCAGGATTTGGTCCGACCGGTGAAGGTTATATTCGGCTAACGGCTTTCGGGCAGCGCGAAAATATTTTGGTAGCCACCAAACGGCTAAGCCTGTCTTCAGACATCGCCACTAATAACTAAAGCGTCGCCAGGCTCAAGAAACTTTCCTGGTAATCGCTATTCCTGGTATCATACGGCTTATGCCAAAAAATTTCGGTCGGTTGCTGGATGAATAAAAATTCCCCCATTGCTAAAGATTTGCATCGTATCAGTACGGCACAATCCTATGAGGAGCTCAATGCCTATCGTGATACCCAGCGCTGGGAGCAAATGACCCTCGATGACCGCGAACTTCTCGGCTTGCTATTCGTACGTCAAGGCGAAAAGGAAATGGATCAAAGTGATCGCGAAGATATCGAATCATTCGAACTCGCGGCACGTGTTGCTCCTCATAGTGCCCAAGTATTTTTTCGCATTGGACAAATCTACTCCAAGCGTTCCTATGATCTGAATTGCTTGGCCTTAGCTCATGAAAAATTTGCCATGGCTACTAAACTAGAACCGAAGAATGCGATGGCCTGGGAAGCGGATGCTTCCGTACTGCTTCGACTTGGTGAAGGATATCAGGAAATTGCTTATCTAAAAGAGGCCCTACGATGCCTTTCTGCCGCGCTGGAACTGCATGAATCCCATGATGTCACTCCAACTTCACTTTACACTGGTTTGGGCGACTGCTGGAATGCTATAGGTAGTCACTCCGGCGAAGCTTATGACTATTGGAAAGCTTTGGAGTTCTTCAGAAAAGCCTTAGATAAACTGCCCGAAGGCAATGCGGGTTTATGGACAAATTATGGACAAACTCTAGAATCTCTAGCTACTTTGGTAGGACGTCCCGACTTACTTCAAGAAGCAGTCGATTGTTATGGCCGAGCGCTTGCGCTTGAAAGTCGTCACAGCGGTGCTCAACTACATTTGGCCAATTTATATCTGCGCCTCTTTTTGGACCATGGCGATATTCCAGCCCTGGAGCGAGCTAAAGCCGCATATCATACCGCTCTAGACATCGACCCAGGTCAAGCTAACGGTTGGCTCGGATGGGCTATCTTGCTCACCAAACAAGCAGAACGTCAACGTGACTTCGATGCCCTCAAAAATGCTTTGACCAAGTTTCAAAAAGCTGACGAATGCGAACCTGATAACCCCATGATCCTTAGTAGCTGGGGTGAAGCATTAGTCATGTCGGGGGCACTTAGCGAAAATCTTACTCTTCTTCGCGAAGGAACCGCCAAAGTGGTTCGAGCCTTAGAAATCGAACCCGACAATCCTTCTGTTTGGCGCACCTACTCTCTATGCTTAACTGAACTTGGATACTACTTCGGCGATGAAAGCTACTACCTTGAAGCGCTAGAAAAAGTCAAAATTGGACTTAGACAAGACGAGAGCAACGCATCGCTCTGGGCGGTCCTAGGACGCATCTATGCGGCTTTGGGAACGATCAGGGGCGAAGTTTCACTGCTTGAAGAAGCTCTTAAGCACTTTAGCCAAGCGTCCGATCTTTTTAAAGTAGACATGCCTCCTCTCTACAATGAGTGGGGAGTTTGTCTAATGCGCCTTACAGAAGCAACGCATGAGCGTCGATATATCGAAGCAGCAGTAGCAAAGTTAGAAAAATCTGTACGTTCTTTTGAAGAAGGAGGCGCTTTAGGCGATCCAGAATGGCTCTACAACTATGGCTGTGCACTTGATTTTTTGGGAGATCATACTGACAATCCCGCACACTATGAAAAAGCCATTCAGGTGTTAACGCATGTCGCAAGTCTAGATCCAACTTATCGACACGCACGTTATAACCTAGCTTTAGCGTGGTCTCATTTGGGCGAACTTACCGCTGAAGTGGAATTCTTTCAGAAAGCCATCGAATATTTCGAGGAGCTGCTGGAAGAAGATCATGAGGATGATGTCACCTGGAACGATTTGGGCCTTACACTGCTTAATCTAGCCCAACTGATCCGAGATCCAGTGCATCCTGACCGCTGGCAACAGCTAGTGACTCAAGCGGAAGGACGACTTCTCCAGTCCATTTCCTTGGGAAACATCACCGCATACTACAATATTGCGTGTCTATATAGCTTGGCCGGCCGGTACGATGCATGCATGCAATTCTTAGAACGATGCGACACTGTGGATGCATTGCCACCCATCGAGGACTTGCGTCATGATGAGTGGCTAGAAGGCGTGCGCGAAACCGAAGCCTTTCGGTACTTTGTCACTCAGCTGGGTCAAAAGCCAAGCCGTGATGCTCGCTAATCCCCTTCACCGTTTTGGTTACCCTGCAATACCACCTGTTGACCAAGCGCATAAATTCTACCGCTAGGTAGTCTACAGCCGTATTGAGCGTTAATTTGAAAACTACCAAAGGAGCCAATCTTGGCTCCTAGTAATCCAGCAGCAATAAGCATCTCTGCGCGAGCATCTATATACGGTTGACAATGTTGTCTGATACGAATGCATTTTGGCAACTACGGTACCAACAACGATCAATCCAAAGGTTACCGCCTGAACGCCCACAGAAGCTGCCTCAGGCCCCCAGCCATTGTCATCGATTTCAGTTACAAGCTTGTAAATATTAATGCCTTCCACAGCCAACAGTGCACACCCTGTGAGTATCATTACAGCAACATTGGCTAGCCAGCCACGTTTAGAGCCGGTACATCCTCCTCGAATTTCTTCTAAGACCCTGATTGCTACCAAAACTTCATCTAGCGCTCGTAACGATATATCAGA
>CAYTFC010000031.1:0-4226 GCA_964436955.1 uncultured bacterium
GGCTATGAGCTTGTCAACAACAACGCTCAGTTAAAGCAAGGCTATGAGCTTGTCAACAACAACGCTCAGTTAAAGCAGGGCTATGAGCTTGTCAACAACAACGCTGAGCTCAAGCAAGGATATGAACTTCGAGATGTGATGCCAGCTCTCATACCTGGCTACCAACTGAACGCTAATGGCCATCCGGAGCTAATACCCGTCCCACTGAACAATGCTCAGCAATCAGATCAGATTTCGGATTCAGAAGGGACGGATGAGATTTCAGGTTCAGACTCAGAAAGCGAGTTAGACAAAGAGAATGCACTCGAATCTCCATCACACGCTAGGTTCTTTACGGATGAGGAGTTAGAGATAGCAGAACCTAATGATTTAGAACTTAAGCTACAGGCTAAAGAAAATGCGCTGATGGGTAAAAGCATACAGCTAACAAATGAATTAATTGAAGTAGAGAACGAAATAGCTGAGCTAGAGAAGAGTTTGGCTAAGTTAGCAAACGAAAAAGCCGCGGTAGAGTTAGAGCAGAAAGAACAAGATGTTTTAGAGAAAGAAATAAATCAAAGAACTGACGAAATTATAGAGGAGGCTAGAACGTATATCGAGGGTAATAAGCCATCCCCTCTTATGATGAGCGCTTACCCCTGCAAGCAGATAATAAAAACCCCCAATATTACTCCTACTCAAAAGACAGCTCAAGAAGAGATTGCACAAGACATCGCACGTGAAGTAAACCTTAATCAAAATACCATTGAAACAGCTCTAGTAGCGTTTGCGGAAACACATGAGTACCCCGAAGTTACCTTTGCAGATGGGTTAACCGAATTCAGCTACGAACTCGAAGGCAGTCAGTTTACCTTTAAGACTACAAACCTTCCTGAAGAAGTCATTGGTAGCTATGTTATACAAATTAATGGCTATCGCATTGATCTAAACGAGGCATCTACTGCCACGGAGGAAGCTTGTGCTAAGACTGTGTTTACGGCATTAAAGCAAATTCCTGACATCCCCAAGCTTACCCAAAATGAGATGCAATTTTTGCTTCAATCTTTGTGGAGAATGGGGGGTATGCAAGAGGCCAATAAACACCGTAAAGCTACTCTAGAACGCAATGGTTTAAATTGTGTACAGACAGGCCCTGTAATGGTAAGTTTTACTATAGATTCCGCCAATAGAGTTCAAGTCAATCACCAGTTTAACCGCCAGTTGATAGCTCAAGGTGATGTTGAAGGAATGCAGAAAACTATAGGCACCCCTTATTTCTCAGCATGCAATATTCATTCCAGCTCTAAAGCCCCCCATAAAGTTATTATTAAACATGAGCCATTTTCACTACATGTTTCAGAAAACATAGAAGCTGAAGATGTTGTGGAATCAGCCTCTGCCTCTACTTTGCCGCCCCCAAAACAAGGTATACTCGGCCGATTGTTCAGTTTTAATGATCATGCTCTGAAACAAGCCAAATACGGAAATGCTATTGACGCAGCATCACAAGCTTTAAATGACAAGCCCCCACCACATCCAAACAGTAAATTGCATGGGATTATCGAGCCGGTCTTCAAGTTTCTCAGTAAATACAACGAAAACAATAAGTATGATATTCGATCAGTATATCGTGGATTTTTAGATAGAATAAGAGAATGTGTGTCCCACAAGACCTTTCAAAGCCAACTATCACAAGCTTTAGAATCCAAAGACAATCCAAAGCAACGAGAGGAGCTACTCAGACCTATCGCTTCGATATTAAATTGCATTAGAGCTCGATTTACCCAAAACTATATGTATGAATATTGCGAGGAATTAGTCACAGCGGCCATGATGACAGCTCAAGAATCCGCGCAGGATCTTGCTCAGCTACCTCTCAAAGATCAATTCGCACGTATTGCCAACATGAGAGAAGACTTAGGAGCCGCTCGAGCCATGGTGGAGCTTGCCAAATTCCAGGGAACGATGAATGTGCAGTTCGACCCTCATAGAGCCACTAACACGCCCTATGCAAACTATTCGTTCGAGCTTGATAATATAGAAAGAACAAACCTGCGTTTTGGAACGCCTACCATAGAGGGTTGGTGGTATTCAGCACAAATCATCCCTGAATTTGAAACCTTTATTGCAGACCTAGCTTTACATAACGAAAACTACTGCTATATAAATTTACAAAACAGAAATCCCAAACTAGTCGGAAATGAAGAAGGGCGTACTAGTGCTATAGAACAGATGTCTATAAGAAGACCAAATTTCTATGTTGCTTCTTTATCAGAGGACAGTGCTTGGTATAAACAAAAGGAATCGAAAAGCTTTGATATTCAAAAAATGGAAATAGCTGACAATTTTAAAACTGAATTTAAAAAACAGCTCTTTAGTAAAGACAGAAAGTCTGGATGTTATTTTTCGGATAACTTTTATAAAACAGACCCCAACTTTCAAGCGCGAATTGAAAATGTGGTGGAGAATGTTCACACACATTTCTTCAATGGTGAAGACAACCTAACCACGCAACAACGCCTTGATTTTATAGAGTTGACGTACGGCCTGATTTCGCTGGAACTCTTAAAAGTTTCGGGTGCAAAAAACTACAACATGACCTGTAAGGATGCTATCGACCGTGGTGGAAAGCGTAGTTCGATTATGTTCTATCTAGCAGGCCTCTATAATGGCCTGAAAGACGATCCTGCCTTCAAATTAGAACATATGGTTGTTACTCACGCTCCCGCTTTGATAGTGAAGAAACAGGCTATTATCGGATCGAGACGAGCGCGTCTAGTAAGTGCGATTGACCACATCAACAGGCGGCCAGAAGCTGTCAAGGACGCCTTGGATGCTATAGATGCCAGGGTGTCCCCTCCAATTGTTTGCCGTAAACAAAACCTCCAGGCCAAACCTAAAGAAGTCATGGCTGATATACCTAAATTTAATATCTACGATTATTTAGCTAGAGAACCACGCTGGTGGGAAATAGGACCGCTTGCTCCAATAACAAAACCTCTCAGGGATACAAATGGCACTGTGTATCTGTTGGACCCTAACAAGCTTGTTACAAGCGTTAGAGAAATTTGCGGACCAAATTGTGCGGAAATAAACAACCCAGATGTCATTCTGGAATATTTGTTCCCACATGACTTTGAGGGTAGGCATACAGTTGAAAGGCTAGAAACAAAGTTGGAGCAAATTCAAAATCCTCCGGATCGTAGCACATTGCTAAAAGCCGCCATCAAACGGCTTAAGGAATCAACATTAGATTACTCTATAAACGGCATATCTCTAAGTGATTTTAAAAATAAGCCTCTGAAGGATTTGATTAACTCGTTAAAGACAATTTCCATCTCTGATGAAGAGCAATTGAGTGCAAGAGTTCAAAATAGTAAGAAGGAAAAGACGTATAAGACGTATGCCATTCAGGACGAGCATATAGATATTTCAACGCAAGGAGCAAAGGATATTGAGCGATGTTACATACACGGTCTAGGAAATCGCACCCCTGTTGAAACCACTATTCAGCATCTAGATACCCTCATAAAAAATAATTACCGAGAACTTGAGGTTGATAAACAAAAAAGACTTATTTCACTGATTTGCACTGCTATGGAACAAACGGGCGAGGCCGCATTTGTCAATCCTATTTTTGATCAGTGCATCAATTCAGAAGCCTGTGAGAAGATGCCCTTATTCGTAAAAAATAGAAATGGATATAAAGAGGTAAAATTCATCCCCAAACCTGATAACACCTTTGTCATCGAAATAAAAACCAATTTGGCCCTTTTACTCCAAGACCCTGAGATAAATTTAGAATCAAATTTGGGTAATCTTGAAGTTACAGATAAATACACCATTAACGTTGATTCGGGATGGAGTATGCGAGAGATATACCTTGATGACAGCCCACTAACTAAGGGGAACCTGGCACATAGTTTTGTTATGGTTTAGGAAAATTAATTACAGCTGATCAAGGGCTGCCAGCACGATGTAGCGCCGCTTCGCCGAAGCGGCAGTCCCTTTTGGGGCTAAGTTGTCTGCCTCGGCGAGGCAGACCCACAAGGAAAAGGCAGCTTTGTGTTTGAATCGCGAAGCGCGTGGTGCTGCTTCGCCGAAGCGGCAGTCCCTTTTGGGGCTAAGTTGTCTGCCTCGGCGAGGCAGACCCACAAGGAAAAGGCAGCTTTGTGTTTGAATCGCGAAGCGCGTGGTGCTGCCTCGCCGAAGCGGCAGTCCCTTTTGGGGCTAAGTTGTCTGCCTCG
>CAYTFC010000031.1:4326-30458 GCA_964436955.1 uncultured bacterium
GTGGTGCTGCCTCGCCGAAGCGGCAGTCCCTTTTGGGGCTAAGTTGTCTGCCTCGGCGAGGCAGACCCACAAGGAAAAGGCAGCTTTGTGTTTGAATCGCGAAGCGCGTGGTGCTGCTTCGCCGAAGCGGCAGTCCCTTTTGGGGCTAAGTTGTCTGCCTCGGCGAGGCAGACCCTCAAGAAACAGGCTCGAACGGCAACTTGACAAATGACATCTGATTGGGCAGGATAAAGTTAAGTTTATGCCCTATCACACAGATACCGCTCCCGCAACACTCATTTCCGAGAATCAAATGGGAGATTATCAGCATGAATACTGCTGCGGTTGATATTCAAGATGTTCTGCTTGTGGAAGACAGTCCCACCCAGGCGCTTTTGCTCAAAGAATCACTCGAATCTCACCATATGAAAGTGAGGGTTGCCAATGATGGAGTGGAAGCGCTCGAGCAAATGCGTCAGACTCTCCCTCAAGTGGTTATTTCAGATATCGCAATGCCTCGGATGAATGGGTTTGATTTCTGCACTCACGTGCGTGCTGAGCCCGAATTTGCGTCCATTCCGGTGATTCTGCTTACCGGGTTGACGGATCCAATGGACGTGATCAAGGGCATTGCCTGCGGAGCGGATAGTTTCCTGACAAAACCTTGTGAGCTCAACTTTTTGCTTTCTACTATCCATGATGTTGTGTCCAATAAACAGGTTCGCAAAGAACGCGCGCCCGGTCAAGCTCTGGCCTTCTTCTACAATGGCAAGCACCACGTTCTACACATCGACCAAGTACAAATCACCAACTTACTGCTATCCACTTACCTGAATGCTATCCAAAAGAACGCGGAGTTAGAGCAATCTCTGTCAAAGCTGAATCAGGTTTACGAGGAAATCAAAAAGAAAAATGATGAATTAAAGCGCTTAAATGATCAAAAAAACCAATTTTTGGGAATGGCAGCTCACGACTTGCGTAACCCTCTTGGTGTTGTCATTGGCTGTTGTAATCTGCTGAAAACGCGGTTAGAAAATAACATCGACGAAAAGTCTTCACGCATGCTGGATAAAATCAATACGTCGTCATCCTTCATGCTGGGCCTGATAAACGATCTTCTAGACGTATCTGTCATTGAATCCGGTACGGTTTCTTTACATCTGGACGACGTCAGCTTGAACGATTTAATTCAGGACAATCTGGTATTCTTAAAAAGTTTAGCTGAAAAAAAGAACATCCAACTGAACTTTAAATCAAAGAACGTGGTTCCCAAAATCTCCTGTGACCCCAACAAAATTTCTCAGGTCCTCAATAACCTCATCACCAACGCAATTAAATTTTCCAGGCCTGGTGGGATTGTCGATGTTACTTTGGAATCTTCCAGTACCGAAATTACCATCACGGTTTCAGACTTTGGAACAGGGATCTCGCAGGATGCTCAACAACTGCTCTTCATGCCTTTCACTCAAGGTAGAATGGGTACTGCGGGAGAAAAATCTACGGGCTTAGGCTTAAGCATCGTTCAAAAAATTGTCTCCAAACACAATGGGAAAATCTGGCTCGATAGCAAGGTGGGCAAAGGAACAAAGTTCTTTGTCAGCTTGCCACGGACAGCACCTACACATGTAGGTACGCCCTCACCTAAGTGGTAAGTTATGTTTTCTATTTTTCTTCCGAGGGAAACCAACTTCTTCGAGTACTTCCAACAACAGGCGGCAGTTACGGTCCAGGCCGCCAAAGAGTTTCAGCTTCTTGTCGTGGCAAACGCCGATATTCCTAGCCATGTCCACAAAATCCGCTTACTCGAACAAGAAGCGGATATTATCACCAATAAATGTATCGAGGCACTCCATCGCACATTTCTCACTCCAATAGATCGAGACGCCATTTTTCGTTTGGTGTCGCGCGGAGACGATATCATCGACTTTATCGAAGCAGCTTCCGAGAGAATTGTTCTGTACAAGCTAACTTTGATGACTCCAGAACTTATGCATATCGCAAAAGTGCTCGTTGACATCACGCTAGAACTGGAGAAGGCGCTTGTAGCCCTAAAGAACCTTGAGAATGCACCTGCCATCAAAACGAGTTGCACGCGTATCAAACATCTAGAAAATGACGCAGATGAAATTGTTCATCGCGCAGTAGGAAGGCTCTTTGAAGAAGAACCAGACACGCGCCTCGTGATTAAATGGAAAGAGGTGTATGACAAGTTGGAGTGGGCTGTAGGACGCTGCGAAGACGTCGCCGGCATCATCGAGGGTGTGATATTGGAGCATATGTAGGGATGACCACCGGGCTAGCACTTCTTCTGTTTACTATCCTGATCGCGTTGCTATTTGACTTGATCAATGGGTTTCACGACGCTGCCAATTCTATTGCCACAGTAGTGTCGACGCGTGTATTGCGTCCACAAATGGCTGTGCTATGGGCGGCATTCTTTAACTTTGCAGCCATGTTCATCTTCAGCCCAAAAGTAGCGGATACGATCTCTCAGATTGTTCGTGTCGAGGCTAATGATCCGGCCTATATTGGTGTTATCTTATGTGGTTTAATTGGGGCGGTGACGTGGAACCTCATCACGTGGTGGTTTGGCTTACCCACCAGCTCATCGCATGCTCTGATTGGTGGGTTGGCGGGTGCAGGAGTGGTATTTGGAGGATGGGCAGATCTTCATTGGGATAAGCTTCTACTTACCGTTGAGTTTATTATCTTGGCTCCTCTGATTGGCCTAGTCCTGGGCGGGTTCTTAATGGTCGCCGTGGCTTGGATCTTCCGACGTTTCAGACCGGCGATGGTCGATCGCATTTTCCGCAAGGGACAGCTGGTTTCGGCTGCGCTATATTCAATAGGGCATGGAGGCAATGATGCCCAAAAAACCATGGGGATTATCGTAGCTGTATTGTTAGCGGCAGGGCAGCTACCAGCGGATGCAAAGCTCTCACTAGACAACCATCAGACTTTATGGATAATCCTGTCTTGCCAGGCTGCTATGGCCCTGGGAACCGCCTTCGGCGGATGGCGAATTGTCAAGACCATGGGTATGAAAATAACGAAACTAAAGCCGGTTGGTGGGTTTTGTGCGGAAACAGCGGGAGCTTTTACGTTGTTTATGGCAACGCACGCGGGGATACCAGTTTCCACCACGCATACCATCACTGGCGCTATCATCGGTGTGGGATCGACGAACAACAAGCTCTCTAGTGTGCGATGGGGAGTAGCCAAACAAATCGTTTGGGCTTGGGTCCTGACAATACCAGCCGCAGCTAGCGTGGCTGCAGTCTGTCAATGGCTATCACAATTTTTGTGAATAGATATACCACGCACTGTCAATTCCATGGTCACCCTCATGACAGCAACCTGTTATCATTTCTATCCGAAAAGTAATATTATATTGCAAAAATAGCGCAGGTTACATTACAATTAGCCAATTTTATTTTTTAAGGATTAAAAAGTGGATAACATATTCAATTCCGGTTTTAGCGGATATCTAACACAAGCTGCTTTACAGCCAAGTGCCATCGCAACAGAGAGCCAGCGCCAAACCATCACCTCTTTAGCAGATCAATCTTTATTCCATTCATTCCCCCCTTCTAATCATTCAGAAACTGTACAGGTTCTGGAGCAAACGGAATTTAACTGGATAGACTTCAATGCACTCATAGGTATCAGCTCCGGATGGGCGATAGCCCAACTCAAAAAGCAATACAAAGGTCTTTTGAAGGATCCTTCCTTGTTTCTGGATATTGTTAACAGACTTAATAGCTCCACTCAAAAGGCCACTCACCTTGAGCGTATACATGGTATCTATCACAAGTTTTCCAAAAAATTACTGGCTCAAGAAGACTTTAAATCAGCTCTTGATCTCGCGGTATTTGACGCAAAGGCTTTACCAAAAGAGAGGATTTCTGAATGGGTAAACCTTTGTAACGCAATACGTAAAGCGGCACCCGTGGAAATGAAGGACGCGTTCGAGCTCAAGCTAATGACTGGTTGCCTGGTGGGCTTAGAACAACATGGCGCTAATGACCAAATTAAGTCCCTACTGTTTGATATGGCTCGCACAGCTCAGAAAATAGATGATGAGTTGATTCCAGGTTTCTACAAGGCATTTAAATTACATCTCGAGGGTCTTAATCCAGAAAAAAGAGCCGATGAAGCATCTTGGATGAGTAAGATTATTCCCCTCCCCTTCTATAATGAACTTACGCAACTGAAGGACATTATTAATAGCGACACAGATGGGTGCGACAGCACTGTTTCAAAAAAAATGGTGAGTCTCCTTCAAAGCTATACCCAACGAAGCGACTATTCAAAAAACAAGCTCCTAGAAGCCTTAAAATCGTGCTATCTTTTTTTTAATGATCAATTAACTTCTCCAGAGACTTGGGAAGCTTTAGGATTGATCGCTATCAACTCCTCAATCACTGAATCTGAAGTGGCTTTTAACATTGCTAAGCATATTATAGACGGATATTCACCTGAAATCTCTCCGCAAACAGCACTTCTTATTTGTCGTTTGCTAGCACCTTTCAACAGCACTGAAAAGGTTGTAGACACACTCCTGAATACAGTCTTGCCCGTATTATGTAAATCTTCAGACATTGAGAATCGGTCAATGGCTGAAAAAAACCTAAAAAAAATTCAAAAAAAACCTAAAAATGCTATCCGATGCAGTTCTCTATTTCTGGACATATATAAGCCTAAGAAAGCCTTGCTCATTTTAAACACTGTTACGGTTTGTCAAAAGGATCTAGAATCTCGTCGCGCCCTTTTAGTAAGAGCAGCAGTGCAAAGCCTTGATGAATGCGAAATCTCTCAAACTCTTGAGATTCTTTCTAAAATTGGCCAGGTGTCTGAGTCCCTTAAGATTGAAGTGCAAAAAGTTATCTTAAGGTGCTCTCAAATCCTTTGTAGTCAGGAAACTTGCTCACAAGGATTAAGTCTATTGCAGAAATACCAAACACTCTTTGAACAATATAGTACGAGTGTCAGCTGTGTGCCCCTTTTAGAGCTTCTAATTGCCCAGGACACGCCTGAAACATTTAGTTTAGCGTACAAGCTAGCCATAAGACTTAAGCCCAATGACTCCAAGATTTGGCATTGTATTTGGAACAAGCTAAGAGCAACACCTAATAAGCGACGTATCACTGACGCTTGGAAAGTATTTTCCCAATTAACTCTTGAAGGTGAAGCTATCAGCGAATGTTCAAAAAATGCTTTGGAAATTGCCGCGGACGAGGCTGTGTATAACGATATAAATACCAGCAAGGTACTCCTATCCATTTCAGGCCAAAAAGAAATGGAAATGAGCCTAACCCTGGTACTAAAAAGGGCGCGCGCAACCGCCAAATCATGGAATGGCGATAATCTAAATGCATTGAATTGTTTTTTTGAGCGCCTTACTAGTCAACAACCCTCGCTAACACCTTTTCTGTTAAACTATGCGACTGTAGTGAACGGGATAGCCGGCCTTGATATACTTGCCATTTGTATTGTTAGGGCGTGTCTACAAAATCAAAACCCTCCGCTAACTCATGCTCAGTGTGATATGGTCACATCTATAATGGTCAATATTCAAGCCGAGTCCCCCGAGCTAACTGAGTCAAGAATGTATGCTGTGTTGGAAGCTATATCGAATTCAAAGCTCAAATCCTATAATTGGATACCCGCTCTCGAATTTTTCATAAATTGCCAGATGATCAAAGCTCATTCTATGAGTATTGGTCCGATGAGGCGTGCCCTGGTATTCCTCGCGGTTGTTATGCAACACATGAAACTTAATGAAGTAGATGCAAACTCCATTAATTGGGTATCTGATATTGGAGAAACATTAACAATTCTTTCATCCTGTGCACCCAATATCTCCGTATTTGCTAAAGAGATTTTCATCCCTTTTTGTAAATGCCTTGAATGGCCGCTTCAGGCAGAACCTCCAATACCGGACGATGTGATTCGTCATATTCTTCCACTATGTCTCAATCTTGCTGACAACCTCAAAAACTCACTACATATCGGTCCGCCCCGCATGAAGCTGGGGCGCCGTTATCTGCTTACACAGTGCGTGATCACTCTAAATATTATGCTGTCTCCAGAAGCTGAGGAACGTAAAGTCCTAACAGATTTAATCCATCATCTACTTCCTACCTCACTGACCGATTGTAAATCTCACTCTTGGACAAGGGAATGGCTAACCATGCCAAACAATGGCATCCCTTTAAACTTGCAATCGCTGATTCCTATTAATAAGGGAAAAGTGCTTGATGCTAATAAAATAATTACCATCATAAAAAATCAACAATGCGGGAATTTAGTAAATACAAGTTATTTATTTAAAGAGTTGATCCCGGCCCTTATTACGGCACGTCAATGGAAATGTATTTCTGAATGTTATCAGTTTATTGCGGAGCAAATAGACGAGCTACCGCTGCCCATGCAGATTCAATGCATGCACAGTCTTCATGAGGTGATCAAAGCATTCTGCAACTATTTCGATAAGCCTGCTAAATCAGCCAATGTGAGAAATACGTTAACAGATATGGTTTCAAGTACCTTAAGCGTTATCAAGGAGGCTCTTCGATCGAATCCAAGTAATCCTCACATCTTTCATATTGCCATGTTAAAATTTGACCTAATCTCCTGTTTGAAGTTTGGTAAATATCAATTAAATTCAGATGAACTTTACCAGATCATTCTTAACAGTGCTCCACAAGTGGCCCACAAACGCTCTTTCTTAGATGCTATGACTGTATTTGCCAGCGCCGTATCTTTTCATAAGAAAGATGAAGGCGTGGAGTGCATTACAAAGCTCATTAAGGTACTACCAACCGACACAATACCAAATAGGACTGCGATTTGTGCTATCTACTCAAAGACGCCGATGAGTCAAATACCATTGTGGTCAAAAGAACATAAACGCATCCTAAACTCTCTTTGGGATAAGTTACCTCATGAAGAAGCTATCGAAAATTTACTTTGGTTGTCATGTTGTCTCGATAATTCGATCCTCCCCAGAAACTGGGAAAGTATCAACTATTGGATGAAAAAATGGAATAACCAAGCCCTATCGCAATTAACGACGCATAGCCATGCTAATGAAACAAAAAAAAATGCGAGTAGCATGCTTTTATTTATAAAAAAATCGTGCAGTATTTTGCAAGAAGTGCTTCTGAAGTTACCAGAACAGCAAGCTGAAACAACGATCTCTCTTTGGCAAGCGACTTTGAAAAAACTGTTGGAGGCTCAAACACGTTACAGTTTGCAGGCATATATGATCCGCGTTTTTATCGATACGTGGAACTCTATTGAACGTGAGTTCAAAGACAGTCGCCCAACGAATGTCACTTCAAATAAAAAAAAGTGACAGATAGAGCTAATAGCACAACTTATCACTAACAACGCAGGTTTTCGTCCCTTTGACCCTGATTAAACAGAGGAGGATTAAGAGCAGAAAAATGACTCACGGGCGGGTGCTCATGGTGCTCATACCCGTTAAGCTAATTCTGACTTTTTTGAAGTCTGTTGGGCTAACTTTTCCCATTTTGGAGACAAGCCTAGCGACGCTGTAGTTATGGTGGCGGTGCCTGTCCTCAGACCCTGATTGCTACCCAATGCTGTCAACTTAAAGAACATATTTACCACGCCAATTCAACAAAGTAGCGCTAAATGTTCTGTTACACGTTGTAGCGCCGCTTCGCCGAAGCGGCATTAACAAGGATTTATTTTAAGTTGACAGCATTGGGTAGCAATCAGGGTCTCTCAGGCACCGAAATTTGAAGTCCATTGGGCTAACCTTTGGTAAGTAACTTTTAAATTTCGCGGTCTGGGGACAGACCGCGCCACCCCATTAGAGACGTCGCCAAGCTTTAAACCCTTCGCTTCGGGCTTTAGAAGACAAAGATCTTTCCTTGTCAAAACGCAATCAGGGTCTTTGTCGCCTTCCTAATTTTAGAAAACACAAACCCGAAAAATAATATTACGTTGCAAAAATAGCAAAGGTTAAATTATACGTAGACAATTTTATTTTTTTAGGGTTAAAAATGGATAACATATTCAGTTCTCAATCTTACATACCTCAAACACAAGTTGCTTCGCTACCGGGTGCAATCTTAAACGAAAGCCAGCATCAAACCATTACCTCATTGGCAGATGACTGTTTGCCCCCTTCAACAGCCACGCGTCATCATTTAGGCACAATACAGGTTCTCGAACAATCCGAGTTTGACATTGCCTTCAATGTCATCATAGGTCTCGAATCCGAATGGGCGATAGAGTGGTTCGAAGAGCAATGCGAATGTCTTTCGAACAATCCCTCGTTGTTTCTGGATATTGTTAACAGACTTAACTGCTCCACTAAAAAGGCCACTCACCTTAAGCGTATAAATGGTATCTATCGCAAGTTTTCCAAAAAATTACTGGCTCAGAAAGACTTTAAATCAGCCCTTGTCGCGGTATCTGACGCAATTGCTCTACCAAACGCAAGGATTACTCAATGGGTAATTTTTTGTAGCGCCCTGCGTAAAACCGCACCCGTAGAAATGAAGGATGATGTCGACAGTGTGCTAATGGCGGGTTGCCTGCAGGGCTTAGAAAAACATGACTCTAACGAACAAATTAAGTCCCAGCTTTTCGACATGGTTCGCACAGCTCAGAAAATAGATCAGCAGCTGATTCCAGCTTTCCAGAAGGCCTTTAAATCACATCTCAAAGCTCTTCCCCCAACGAAAAGAGCTGAGGAAGCTGCATGGATAACTAGGATCATTCCCCTCCCTTTCTATAATGAACTTACACAACTAAAGGATCTTATTAATAGTGCTGCAAATGTGTGCGATAACACAGCTTTAAACATGCTTGGCCTTCTTCAAAGCTATGCTGAACGAAGCGACTGCTCAAAAGTCAAACTTTTTGAAGGGATAGAATCGTGCTGTCATTTTTTCAAAGGTAAATTAATTACATCAGAGACCTGGGAAACTTTAGGTTTGATCGCTGTCACTTCCTCAATCACTGAACCTAAAGTAGCTTTTGACATTGCTAAGCATATTTTAGATGGGTATTCATCTGAAATATCCTTGCAAACAGCGCTTCTTATTTATCGTTTACTCGCTCTTTCCAAGAACACTGACAAGGTTCCTGATATACTCCTAGATACTGTCTTGCCGGCATTATGTAAATCTTCAGACAGAGAACATTGGTCTCTGGTTGAACAAATACTGAATACAATTCCAAAAAAATCTAAGTATGCTATTAGATGCAGTTCTCTACTTCTAAATCTCTCTAAGCCCTATGACGCCTTCCTCATTTTAAAAAGTGCTTTACTTTATAAAGAGGATCTAGAATCTCGCCGCGCCCTTTTACTGAGGGCTGCAATGCAAAGCCGTGATCAAGACCAAATCCCTCAAGCTCTTGAGATTTTCTCTGCGATTGTTCAAACATCTTCTTCCATAAATGCTGACGAGCAAGAGTTCTTTTCAATGTGCTCTCAAAGACTTTATATGCAGGACGATTCCACACAATTACTTAAAGTCTTACAGAAAAATCAAAAACTCTTTGAGCAATACAGTACAAGCGTCAGCTGTGTGCCCCTTTTGGACCTCTTACTGGCGATGAATTCCCCTGATGCGTTTACCTTAGCATACGATCTCGCCATAAGACTTAAGCCCACCAACTCTAAGATTTGGAATTGCCTATGGGGTAAGTTAAGCACAAAACGTAATACCCGACGCGTCGCAAGCGCTTGGAAGGTATTTTCCGCACTCACCCTCGAGGGTGAAGCTATTAGCGAATGTTCTAAAAATGCGTTGGACGTGGCAGCGAACGAAGCGGTCTATAGCGACAAAAATACCTGCCAAGTATTACTAGGCATTTCAAGCCAAAAAGAAATAGAAGAGAGGTTGGGGCAGATACTAAGCAGGGCATTCACAACCACCAAATCATGGAATCAAGCTAATTTAAAATCGTTGACACTGTTCTTTGAGCCATTTATTCACCACGGCCTCGTGCTAACACCGTTTATGTCAAATCTTGCGAGGATCTTAAACCTAACACCGGACCTTGACAAACTTGTCCTTTGCATGCTTAGGAATTGCTTAAAAAATCAGAATAAGCCGCTAACTAAAGCAGAGTGCGATCTGGCCACCACCATGATTGTTAAAATTATTCAAATAGAGTCCTCAGATACAGCTGACTTAACTGAGATAGCAATGTATACACTGTTGGACGCCATATCGAATCCGAAGCTCGATTTCTATAATTGGCTACCTACTATAGAATTTTATATTAATTGTCAGATAGCTAAGGCTCATTCCGTAAATATTCGTCCTTCGATTGCTGCCACAGTTTTCCTTGGAGTGACTATACGGTGCATGAGATGTCATCAATTAGATTTGAACGCTATTCATTGGATATCTACACTTGAAGACGCATTAATAGGTCTTTCAGCTTGTGCAAACAGTCCTTCCATATTTGCTCAGGACCTTTTCATACCCTTCTCTAGATGCATTGGCTTACCTCTTCAAGCAAGTGATCCTATATCCAATGATGGCGCTCGTTTCATGATTCCAATGTGTTTCAATATAGCCGACAAGCTTAAAGACAAGCTACACAAGGGCGAGCGCCGTTTCATGCTAGGACGCCGCTATTTGCTTACACAATGCGTCGTCGCTCTAAATCTTATGCTTCCTCCAGACGCTGAGGAACGTAAGGTCTTGACAAATTTAATCCATCATCTACTTCCTACTACGCTAGTCGATGCGAAATCTCACTACTGGGCAAACGAATGGCTAAACATGCCTAATAATGGTATCCCTTCGAACTTGTATTCACTGATTCCTAATAAGAGAAAAATTCTTAATGTTAATTCAATAGACGATATTATTAAAAATAATCAATTTGGCAACTTAGAAAATGTAAGCCATTTATTTAACGCCTTGATTTCAACACTTATTACGGAACATCAATATGACTTTATATCTGAATGTTATCAATTTATTCTTGAGCAAATCGACAAGCAACCACTTTCCATTCAAATTCAATGTCTGCACAACCTGCATGAGGTAACCAGTACACTCCACAAGCGTTCCCTCAAATATGCTTTTATATTAGGGACATTACCCGACATGGTCTCAAGTTCAGTAAGCGTGATCAAAGAGGCTCTTCGTAAAACTCCAAATAACCCTAAGCTCTTTCATCTAGCCATGTTGAAATATCACCAAGTGTCTTTTTTGATAGCAGAGGGGCATCAGCTAGAGTCAAACGATCTATACCTCCTTATTCTTGAAAGCGCTGCGCACATAGCCGAGCACCGCTCAATGCTAGACTGTCTGAAAGATTTTGCCAACGCCGTCTCTTTTCAAGGGCCTAGCAAGGCCATAGTTAACATTGCCAAGCTCATTAACGCACTGCCAGGCGATTCAATACCTAAAAAGACAGCAATTTGTGCTATCTATATAAAAACACGTCTCAATAATCAACCACCTTGGTCCGAAAAATATCAAAGCATCCTAGAGTCTCTATGGAATACATTACCTCACGAAGACGCCCTCAAAAGCATGCGTTGGCTATCCTCTTGTTTTGACAATAAGATCCTCCCAAAAAATTGGGAGACCGTCATCAATTGGATGAAAAATTGGAATCACCAAGCCCTATTACAATTTAAAACTTATACCACTACTAATGAAACAATAACGGGTGCGGGTAACATGCTTTTATTTGTAAACAAAACTACTATTATTTTAAAAAACATAATTGATCAATTACCAAAAAAATACGCCGAAACAACGCTTTCCCTCTGGCAAGCAACTTTGAATGAAGCTTTACAACTTCAAAATAAGTGGGGATTGCAGTCACACATCCTCCGCATTTCGCTCGACGTATTGACCTCATTTAAATTTGACTTGAAAGGCATGCACGCGCTGAATGTCAAATCAACTAAAAAAGGATCAATGTAGCAAAACTACCAAGCCTTAGACCCTGATTGCTACCAGGTAGCAATCAGGGTCTTAGTACTGGACATCCATCCACCTTTATGATAATCCAAACTTGCCAAGCATTGGCCCTAGGAACAACAACAGACGAGTATTAAAAGTCGCAGTCGCCAAGGGATATCACAATAATGACGAATGTTTACTACCTTCATGCCCTACCTCTTGGTTATAACTCCGGCCAAACAATTCAAGTCATTCAGGACTATAAAAACCTCTCAGCACTTGGCTACCGCATCTTCTTTTATGGGATGTATGATGATCCAAAAGCGCTGCAACCCATTTTAGATGATATAGTCGGACTTCCCATACACGTTGATCTGCGTGAAGGATTTACCAGTTGGAACCGTGCGTGGCTAAAGTGCCGCATGCTTTTTCACATGATGATGGATCCACATGATAAAATTGTGGTGGCGCGTAATGTCAGTAAAATTTCTGACGCATTAGCGTGGAAGCCCTTTTTGCGACGCGCGCAGTTTTTTTGGGAAAGACATGAGGATGCAATTCCTTATCTTTTGCAAAACTTCGGTCCCACTAAAAGAGCAAAAGAAAAAGCCAAAATGCAGAGAATCTTTGGTAAATTAGATGGTCTCATTCTAACCAACTATTCCCAAGAGCAAATTATGCAGGAGGAATTTGGAAACCTACCACGCTTTGCGGTGCTGCCAAATGGCGTAAATATACCTACATTTGCGCAAGCAAGACCCAATCCCGCGTCGCATATTTTAACTTATACCGGACAGTTTTCACGCTGGAAGAATGTCGAGCTACTGTTTCAAGCGCTGGCCCTTTTAGATTCTAGTTACCGTTTGCGTATTGCTGGAGGTAAGGGTGACGCCGCAAGCCGAGCGTGGGTAGAAGACAAAGCAAGACGTTTTGGCTTACAAGGACGGGTGGATTTTCTGGGATTTTTGCCACCCACAGAGATCGCTTGCAAAGCGTTGGCTGGTTCTTCGGTGTTGTTGTTGCCTTTGGGTGACAACATCGAGTCGAAGTTTTTTACATCCCCTATGAAGCTATTTGAATATATGGCGACATCGATACCGGTCGTTGCTGTAGACTACCCATCAGTGAGAGGAATTACGGGCGAGAACACCGTCTATCTTAGTAACAACAATGCGCAGGCATTTGCTGACGCCATTGAACTAGCTATCAATGATCCACAACAAAGCAAAAGAGTTGCGGCAATGAATACCATTGCCACGCAATATTCGTTTGTGGAGCGAACCAAGGCGATGGATAGGTTTCTCCAGGCCAGTCAGCACTGATTGCTGAAACGCTGCCTTTTCCTTGTGGGTCTGCCTCGCCGAGGCAGACAACTTCGTCCCAAAAGGGACTGCCGCTTCGGCGAAGCGGCGCTACACGCTTCGCGATTCAGACAACTGCCATCCCTACAAAGCATAAATAGCTTGCATATCCACGGAACGCTTGGTAAAAATATAGGGCACGCAAAACCAAAAATAGCTAATTGGCAATATGTCATTGGTCTCCGTCGCCGAAGAGCACGACCCTGCAAGTAAAATTTCCCCAATGATGGTTCAATGGCATGCTTGTAAAAAGCTCGCCAAAGACGCTGTTCTTCTCTTTCGTATGGGTGATTTTTACGAAGCCTTTTATGACGATGCTGCTCTGCTTGCCCGCGAACTGGATCTCACTCTCACCAAGCGCCAAGGGATTCCCATGGCTGGTGTTCCTTATCACGCTTACGAAGGTCACGTTGATAAGCTGGTGTCTCGCGGATTCAGAGTAGCCATCGCCGAACAAACAGAAGATCCTAAGAAAGCCAAAGGTCTCGTCAAACGCGAAGTTGTTCGCGTGATCACTCCTGGAACTATCGTGAGTTCTGGTCTGCTTTCCGATAAGTCCAATAATTTCTTTGCAGCCTTAGGCCAAGTGGGTACCATCTATGGACTGGCCCTTATGGATCTTACGACTGCTGAATTCCGCATCATAGAATTCGATCACCTCACGGATCTTCAAAACGAATGTTTCCGCTTTAGACCGGCCGAATTCTTGGTTAGCGAAAAGTTCAAGAGCAAGAACCCTGAATTCTTTCAGGATTTGAGTCTCAGCTATAAATTTCTAACGAGTGCTCAAGAGGACTGGCATTTCGATTACCAGCTTTGCTATAACTTTTTGACTGATCACTTCAGTGTGCATAGCCTAGATGGTTTTGGAATGCGTGGAATGACTGCTGCGGTAAATGCGGCAGGCGCGCTATTGCAGTACCTCAAAGATAATTTGTGCTTATCTACCGATCACATCACACAAATTCAAACCTATTCCAACGCTCTCTTCATGGCGTTGGATCAAAACACTCAACGCAACCTCGAGTTGACAGAATCCCTCCAAAACGGTACGCGTAAAAACACACTACTTGAGATCTTAGATCAAACGATGACGCCGATGGGTGCTCGCTTGCTGTATCGTTGGGTGAAGCAACCCTTGCTATCGACAAGTGATATAGCGGCACGACAAGATGCTGTACAAGAGTTCGTAGAGCAGCCCTTACGTCTGGCAGAATTACGAGAACATCTAGGCAAAATACGCGATCTCGAACGCCTGATAACTAAAGTTAGTTCCGGATATGCATCGCCTCGTGATCTGCTCGCCCTAAAACAGTCTCTGGACCCCATTCCAGCCATACAAGAATGTTTAGGCCACTTCAAGGCGTTCCTAACGGTACAGGAAGCTTGCAACATTAAGGCGCTTCCAGAGGTTACAGAGCTGATTGGACGTGCACTTTCTGAGGCTCCTCCCATTCGCATTAGCGATGGCAATATTTTCCGTGAGGGCTACCATCCTGATATCGATGAACTGCGATCCTTAAGTCGTGACGGCAAGAACTGGATTGCTCGTTATCAAGCGGAGATTCGTCAAACTACGGGCATAAAAACAGCTAAGGTCGGTTTTAACCGCATGTTTGGGTATTTCATTGAAATCTCTCATGGCCAAACCGAGAATGTGCCACCGTCATTTCAGCGCCGTCAAACCTTGGTTAACGGAGAGCGTTATATTACGCCCGAGTTAAAGGAATACGAAACAAAAGTACTTACCGCTGAAGAACGTCTGGCAACACTAGAAAACGAGCTATTTTTAGCTTTACGTGATCAAGTAAGCCAACATACGCAAGCTGTTACAACATTAGCACGCAGTCTATCTAAAGTGGATGCGCTACAAGGGCTCGCCCAAGCGGCCATTCACTACAACTATGTGCGTCCTACCGTCGATGAAAGCGATATTCTTACCATTCGGGGGGGACGGCACCCAGTTATCGAAGGGCTAACCCTCGGCGAAAAATTTATCGCCAATGACACGGAACTGAATGGTACGCATGAGCGCCTCCATCTAATCACCGGCCCCAATATGGCTGGTAAATCCACATACATTCGCCAAGTCGCTCTCATCACTATCATGGCGCAAATTGGATCTTTTGTCCCGGCTGCAAGCGCTCATATCGGCGTGGTTGATAAAGTTTTCACCCGTATTGGGGCCAGCGATGACCTTTCAAGAGGTCAGTCGACCTTTATGGTGGAAATGACAGAAACCGCCAATATTTTGAACACTGCAACGTCGCGTTCCCTAGTGATTTTAGATGAGATCGGTCGTGGCACCAGCACCTACGACGGTATCTCCATTGCCTGGGCTGTGGCCGAATTCTTACTGATTACTCCTAACAAACAAGCTAAAACCCTCTTCGCCACACATTATTGGGAACTCACGCAGCTCGAAGGAAACCTACCCGGCGCGGTTAACTATAATGTGGCAGTACGTGAGCATGAGGATAAGATTGTTTTCCTAAGAAAGATTGTAAAAGGCGGCACAGACAAAAGTTATGGAATTCATGTTGGCGGCCTTGCAGGTCTGCCTCAGGCAGTCCTCTTGCGTGCTCGAGAGATTTTGCAACATCTTGAAGACAATTCTTCCAAGAACAGCCCATTCCAACAATCCGAAGCAAAAAAAGGCCCACGCGTACGTCGCCCTTCCGCGGAAGTCCAATATCTGTTATTTGACGTAGTATCTCCCGAAAAGCCTGTAAAAACCGCTTCCAATGATCAGGAACGGGAGGATACTGTCATCGATCGTTTACGAAAATTAGATGTAAATGCGCTGACACCTGTAGAAGCTTTGATGCATTTAGCAAAGCTACGTGACTTACTATTGAAGGAAGGGTAAAGATCTCCATGATATCGCTAGCTACCCCTTCACTGCGACGATCCGCAAGCGCTGCTAGTAGTGGTGTAGCCTTTCAATTTGTGCTGGATACGCTTCTCGAAACTTCCAAAAACATGCAAAGCATGCAGCAATTGCTATCTAGGCATTTCGGATATCCTTTGGCTGCATTGGCATTTAGCCCAAAAAGCAAATTAGTTCTAAAAATACTCCATGATCATGTCGAGAACCTCGTTACGATTATACCACACGAATTCTCCGTGGTTCATGAAACCGGACGTGGTTTACTCCATCGCCTGCGTCAGGATTGCCACCATTTAGCCAATGACCATCAGCCTGCTGCTATTTTAGAGGAGCTGGCAGACAAAATGTGGCTAGAAGGCAACCTGGCGTTATTTGCATTAAAGCATGGGGATTCTAAAGCTGAGGAAGAGCCCAAGGTAGCCAAGCGCTTACCTTTTCTAGGGCACATAGCCCGCATGATTAAGCTTACCGAACGTTTTATCAAAGCCTGGCCACGACTACTGAAGAGTTTCCGACTAGACGAAAATGTCCTTTTTTTTCTGCTAAGACGCCGTAAGGATATTGATGAAACGCATGCTCTTAACTATGTTCAAGAACTGATCAGTAAGCTCTACCCTAGCAGCAGGGATCAATTTCAGGCCTACCTTAGCCAGTGTTACAAAGAGCGTGGGTTTAACGAACAAATTCCAGTAATCCATTCTTTGATTGGTGAGCTAAAAAAATGGTGATACCTGATAGTCTGCAAACCGAATATCGAGCGCTCCTAGCGGCTACACAACTTCACCTAGTTCAGGAGTATTCAACTGACTCATGGTTGGATAGTTCTTCAGAAATATGCGATTTCTTTCGCGCGCGACTACAGCCTCGCGTGGCTCCGCCGGCGGTCAAGCCAAAACCTGTTGTACAAGCTTACCGTCCAGCACCTGCACCTATCGCCAAACCAGTGATAAAACCATCACCGGCACCGAAAGAGGTTTTGCAAGCGCCCAAGCCTACTCAGACGAACGCGCCAACGACTCAAGCGCCCATCACTGTGACTGCCGACGATTTGAATGATTGGCGCAAAATCATTTCTGAAGTAGCTCCAAAACTGGAAATTCTAGAAGCTCCTGAGTCTCTATCCAAGTCCGTATCAACCGAACAAGCCACCGTTATGGTATTGGTTTGTGCCACCGCTCCTCTAGCGCACCAACTCCTTTTGAAGGATCTTGCGCAAGCCCTTTGCTTACATAGTCGCCCTGCTCGTCTGGTTGTATTAAACCAGCAAAAAGCGGGGGAACTCATTCAGCAATTGGTAAAAGGCCCCTCCCTCAAGTTAGTTATAGGTGGGCAGCATCATGTATCGCATGTCACCGACACTGCATCATTTACCCTTCCTGATTTAAATGACCTCATCGCTAATTCAGAAAAGAAACGCGATTTGTGGCAAGCGATTGTGACATCATGAGCTATTGTGAAGTTCTTCTCGAGCTCGCCATCCACAAAACCTTCGATTATGCCATACCAGACCACCTTCAGGGCCAAGTGCATCGAGGATGCCGGGTAGCGGTTCCGGTAAGAGGATCCATCCGCAATGGATATGTCTTTGCTGTTAAAGCAACCAGCGATATTCGCACTGTTAAGCCAGTGCAAGAGCTCCTTTCACCCGAACCGATGCTTACCTCCGAACTATTTGATCTCGCAATCTGGATGGCACAATACTATTGCACTCCCTTAGCCTATGTTTTGAAAACCATATTACCGTCCAGTGTGCGCGGTAAAGCACAAGTCAAAGAACAGCTCTATGTCATGCGCGCCAAAACGCGTGATGAAATGGCAGATGCCTGCGCGCAATTGCGCGCTCGCAGCCCAGCGCAAGCTGACATACTTGATGTGATGCTAATGTCCCGCAAAGGAATGCTCCTTACAGAGCTATTGGAGGAGGCCGAAACCACTCGCGCACCCGTTGACACATTAGCAAAAAAAGGATTGCTGAAGATCGATATCGTGCGCGTTGACCGGTCCCCTTTAATCGACGAAGACTACATCAAAACCAAACACAAACGCCTCAATCCAGAACAGCAAGCTGCCTTCGATCGTATTGCTGCAGCCGTCTCGGAAAGACGGTTTGAAACACATCTCTTGCATGGCGTAACAGGCAGCGGAAAAACGGAAGTATACCTGCAAGCCATTGCCAGAGCACTGGATAATCAAACGGGAGCAATCGTTCTTGTTCCGGAAATTGCGCTGACACCCCAAACGGTAGAGCGCTTTCGCAGCCGCTTTGACGACCGCATCGCCGTCCTGCACCATCGGCTTAGCCATGGTGAGCGCCATGATGAATGGCACCGTATGCAACGCGGAGACGCCTCTATTGTGATCGGTCCGCGTTCTGCAGTCTTCTGTCCCGTAAAAAACTTAGGTCTGATTATCGTGGATGAAGAGCATGAAGGCTCCTATAAGCAAAGTGAAAGCTCTCCATGCTACCATGCGCGCGATGTGGCTGTGATGAGGGGCAAACTATCAAGCTGCCCTGTTGTGTTGGGCAGCGCCACACCAAGTTTAGAAAGCTATTACAATGCTAAAGCCGGAAAGTACCAGCTTGACGTCCTAAACAATCGAGCGGACTCAGCTAATCTACCTCAGGTTTCGATCATCAACATGAGTCACGAACGGGAACATGGTAATGGCGGAACCTTTTCAAGACAGCTATTAGAGGCGATTCAAGCGCGGCATAAGAATGGTGAGCAAACCATTCTTTTTCTTAATCGCCGCGGATATCACACCACACTGTTATGCGAAACCTGTAGCGAAGTTGTCGAATGTCCCCATTGTGATGTCGCGCTTACGTTCCACAAAGATGATAAACATGTTTGCTGTCATTCGTGTGGATACAACCTTTCACCTCCGCCCAGCGTTTGCCCCTCTTGCAAAAGCGCCAACACCATTAAGTTCCGCGGCGTAGGTACTCAGCAGGTTGAAAAGGCCATCCACGCCATCTTTCCAGAAATCCGAACCCTCCGCGTCGATGCCGACACCACCAAGCATAAGGGAAGCCATCAACGCCTTTTGCGTGACTTTGGATGTGGTAAAGCAGATGTGCTAATCGGAACGCAAATGATCGCCAAAGGTCTGCATTTCCCCCAGGTGACTCTTGTGGGCATTCTAAATAGCGATGCAGCCCTAAATATCCCCGACTTTCGCGCTTCCGAAACCGTGTTTCAACTTATCACTCAGGTATCTGGCCGAGCCGGACGCGGAGCTTTAGCCGGAGAAGTCATCATTCAGAGTATGATGCCAGATAATAGAACAATCCATTTAGCCTCACAGCAGGATTATCTAACTTTTTTTGAGGAAGAACTCGCGGCGCGACAGATTTTTAGCTATCCTCCGTTTTCCCAACTCGCTAAAATTTTGTTTACTGGCACTTTAGAGGCCAAGGTGACGCAAGCAGCCGAGGGCTTCCGGCAAACACTATTGGAGCGCCTTCCCGCAGCATTTGAAGTGCAGCCGGTGCTGCCAGCGGGACACGCCAAGATTAAGGACCATTATCGACAGCAATTTCTGGTCAGGGGCCCTAAGAACAGTCTTCTTAGCCAAACCCTTGATGACTTAGGACGCACGCATGTTATCCCCAAGGATATTAAAATGCTGATTGATATCAATCCTCTCTCAACCTATTTTTAGATTTTTAGACGAGGGAGATTTTTCTATGTTATGGTATTTACGTCGCTTTCGAAATGCACATCCTCGAACCAAATCCTTTATTTTGAACGTGATCTACATGACGCTTCTGATGGTCATTAGCACGATCTGGGCATACTATAATTTAATCGAAAACCGGACGGACATACCAGCCGACATCCATATACAAACGAAGGGCAAACCATGACCTTTGACAAAATGGGTCTTGTGAACGTTGTGTTAAAACCTTTGTTAATGCCGCTTCGGCGAAGCGGCGCTACAACGTGTAACAAAACATGTAGAACCACTTCGCCGAACTGGCAGCCCTAATAGTTTCCCTTTTCTAGGCATCCACTGTGCTTAGCAACTGAATTAACTGTGACCATAATTCAGGCACCATTTCAATTAGACAATTACCAAGAACTCCTAGCAGCAAGCGCATCCGATCTTCCGGATTAAGCTCACCCGCCCGCATAAACTCGCTTAATTTTCGCAAGCAATTAGTTAGAATGTGTTGAGCTTCAAAAATATCCTGTGGCGTAAAGTCAAATGTATCAAATTCTTCTGCATTTCGTGGATGTAGTTTCATCCAATTCACAAGCAATCCATCAGATAGCTTTTGCAACCGATCACTATCGTGGAGCCAACCACTAAGGTCACTTTTGACCATTTCATAGGCCTCATCAACTTGGTCCATACGAAGCTTAGATTTGCAAATGCCCAAATATACGCTATACAATGATCTTAAGCTCTTAGCGTCGATTAACGACATCCACCCGTTGATATTCTTCACGACCTGCCAAATAAGCGTACCCCATGAACTTGAAAATAGCCGTGGGCTATCCCGTAATAGTCTACGTTCGACTAAAAATACCTCATTTTGCAACGATTTGAATTGTGCTAGAGTAGCTATCATCCCTGGGTCTATATTAAGATTAACCTCTCTTGGAATCTCAAGACATTCAGCTAATCTACGTCTTATTTCAACTAATGCGGGAGGAATATCTGGGAAGGCGTAGTGACACACACACCCACTGTTAAATGCTAGCATATCAATGATTTGGAAAATATTTATATCGCTGCACTTGTTAAGCATTTCTTTTAATATATAAAGTTGCTTATCCTGCCAAATGCAATCTAGTAAATCACAGGAATCGGCTGTATACATCCGATGAGCCAAACGACGCAACATCCCACTACTGACTCGGGGACAGGTTATGAGGCTAATCCATTCAATATTACTATTTAGTAGGGGTTCCAGTCCTTGATCTGTAATGCTACCTCCTACTATTTCTAAACGTTTTAACTTGGGTAAAGTCGCCAAAGATTGAAGCGCATCGTCTCTTATCCATTCGACATTTCCAATCACGTCATGCAACAAATGAAGCTCTTCAAGGTTACCGCAATAGCTCACCAGTTGAGCACATGTTTCAGGTAAGAGGTCAGTGACACTAAGCTTAAGTATGCCTAACTCAGGGCATCCTCGGGCTATCGTTACAAGCGAATCAGCAGTCATTCGAAAAAAGTTAAGGCTCCTGAGTTTAGGGCATGAACGAGCTAGAACTGTTGCTGTCTCAGAATCTATTTCGTTGAACGAGCCAGGAGTTTGTAAAGATGTTAAGGCTGGGCATGCTTGAATGATAAATTTAATACTACGACAGCTAGCGTACTTTAGAAAGATGTTAACATCGACGTTGTCGGGACAGTTTCTTAAGAAGTTTAAAACTCGTGGGGATAGCTCTGAATATAGATAAGGAAAACTAATCTCGATTTCTTTTAACTCGGGCCACTCTCTAGCCAATACGCTTAGCTTCAAACCTTCAAATTTGAAATGGGCCTGGGAAAAAGCTAATGCGAATTTTTCTAGGCTCTTTAAATAGGATAGCATGAGCCAGCCTTGTGAGGTAACTCTAGGACAGCATCCTTTTAGTTTTAACTCGGTAATATCACGATATTGAAGCACTAATTTATAGATATCACAGTCCATGAGTCTACTACACTGCGATGCAGAAATAGTTAACTGAGACTTGCAGGCGGATAGCGTGCCAATAATAGGAGGATTTACCCCTCCCATGGCTTCTAGATCAATAATTAGGGGCCCATGAGGACATAACAAATATTTGTGTGATAGCAATCCTATCTTTCTATGAATAGGTTTAAGAATGTGCAGTGCTTTCCAAGCCGCTACCCCAGCACAGAAACCAAAGGGAACTGTCATGTCGATAGTGGCAACAGATTCCGCTATACTTGAAAGAATTGCTGTGGCAACCGTTGACGGAATAACTTGAACTCCGCAATCAATCATTTCATTTACATCTACGTAAGAGATTAACCCACTACCTTTTACGGCCGCATAGATAGCACCCGCCCCTTTAAAAATCGTGAATGCCAGCGGGTGAAAGGCAGCAAAATGCAAACATTCCTTCCAATTATGCGATTTTCGATGCAAACTCGAACAACTATCCCTGCCGTCACATTTCAATAACGTTTCCTGGCAGCGATTATGGAAAAATTCTAGAAGCTCTTGTAATTCTGGATGGTTTGCTGTCCTACCTGAGCCCAACTCAACAAGTCGATAGCGACCATCTGACATTAACTTAATGCTAATGACATTTTTGTATTTTTCCGACATGAGGTTAAGGCAGGCTTCTGTCACCGCAGGTAAATGATATCTGTCAGCCAGCGTTAAAAACTTCAACAAACTGCTTTCGTCAACACTTCCAGCTAAATGCTTTTCCAGGTTTTTGCATCCAAGATAATCAAGGGTATCCGTAAGACTAAGAGTCTCTTCCCAAGAAAGACTCTTTAGGTCGATTTTACCCTTCATCCAAGAATACGCTACTTGCAATTGCTGATGGGTAACTTTGGCCAAACATACTGGATGATCGGCACTCCCCAGCGAGTCTTCCTGATAATCAATGAAGATGTTGACTAGCAGTTCCGATCGAAGCTGAAGGATGAAGCGGCTATAGGTAGGAGCCATCAATGCGGAATCGCCCTCATCAGAAAGAGCAAAGACGACCTGATTCTCCTCAAGAATGCTAGAAAGCATTTCATCATTTGACGCAATGTGAAGTACCCATTCAGCATCTTCTTCTTTTAGTTGACCCGCTATGTAGCTTTGACATAATCCTCTTAAAAGTGCTGGCATGATGGTTCCATAGCAGTCCCGATTTGCTACTACAAATAGAAAAAGGTCGAAAAGATCGCCCTGTCGCTGAGTCAAAACATTCACAAATAGTTTATTTGCGATCCACTTACCGGCATCCCAATCTGTTTGCGCTTCACCGTCAAGGGAGTCACGGCAGGTAACCAATTTAGAGGCTAGATCTCGCCAATCCGTGAATTTGAGTCCTTCTTGATCTAATTTTTGTCGATAGTGCTTAGAAAGTCCGCCGAATCGGGAATTAAGTGAGTGATCCATTATGTGTCTTCTTGTGGGATCAAATGCAACTTGAGGGAATGCTATCCTGACTATACTAGTTTGAACTTTCGGCAGGTGAAGGGTCATCACCCGATTAATGAGATCCATCCTATTTTCGAGATTTGTAATAGGGCTTTGTCCGCATATAATGGCCTTGGCTATTCGGAAGCTCAAGCCTAGTCGGACTCGTTTTGGTTGTTGAGGTAAATTTATGCCTGCAAAAATTGCGCTATCACATGCATCTCCTAGGCCTGGTATTCCATAGCGCTCACCGATTGTAGCCACGCCTAAAAGGTGCTCTAATTCCTCTATTGAAATTGGCAGTGCTAGATCTTTGCCGTCCAAAAAGGCACACAAATCTTTCATTTGCTTATAGGTAAATTCATTAAATTCAACAGCAGTAAGACCATTTTGACGCACCCCTACAAGAGCTGCAAAATGTGGCCCTAAACAAGAAAAGAGAAATCTATTCACACGAATAGTCCTCCCGTTGACGGTTACAGCTAGATTTTTTTCTTTATGCAAGAGTGCTTTATGGCAAACAATCGCGATCTTTAGAGTGGCTTGATACTGTATCGGCTGCAATTCCCTTGCTTCAATTCGTGTAGTTATGAGCGCTTCGAGATGAGACAGTCTTGCTTGAAAGTCAATGATATTCGTATTCGACGATAGATCAATTAAACCATCAATTAATTCAGCGACTGAAGTATTATTATTAAAACGCATAACATTGTTATTTATCTGCATATCACAAACTCTTAAGATTTATTAATTTATCAACTAGATTACATTTAATTAATGATCTGTTATATAACAAGTAATAGATAAAATCAATAGCAATTAAATAATGTAACAAAGTAAGCATCGGCGGCAAAATAGTTCACACATCAATCAAACAGTCTGTGCGAGGCAGTGGCATCCCTTAGAGAAATTCCCACTTTTCATCATTGCCTCTGAATGGAAATTACGGCGCTCAAACCGATTTCATCCCTTGTATTTTTGACCGATTCCACTTATTATAACGACTTTTAAAGATCAAAATTTATGAGAGTCCATGTCTTTACAACCCGATTATCTGCAGCACGACGAATACCGTAATCGTATTTCCAAACTGGAAGAGCTTCGCGCTCTTGGCATCGAAGCCTATCCCCATCGTTTCGACTTCACGCACACGCCACAGGAATTACAGGACAAATATCGCGACATTCCAGTTGGAGACAGCGAAGCGGCAGAAGCTGCTAAAACCGATACGGCATCCGTGGCTGGACGTCTGATCTTATTCCGAGCCATGGGTAAGAACGCTTTTGGCACTATTCAAGGCGAAACAGATCGCATTCAAATCATGTTTAACCGCGATCAAACAAAGCTCACAGGATACACTCATGCTGGTGAAGAGGCGCTTTCTGGGTTCAAGGTTATCGAAAAAAAATTTGATCTTGGCGATATTATTGGAGTCTCCGGCAATCTTTTTCGGACGCACAAGGGAGAGCTGACACTTTTTGCTAAGGAAGTTACCCTGCTCACAAAGACCCTATTGCCCCTTCCCGACAAGCACTCAGGTTTGAGCGATAAAGAACTACGTTACCGCAAGCGCTGGCTCGACCTCATCAGCAATGATGAAGTACGACATACCTTTCGCCTTCGTAGCACTATCTTGAAATTCATTCGGGACTACATGGAAGGTCAAGGGTTTCTGGAAGTCGAAACACCTGTCATCCAAAGTATCTATGGAGGAGCAGAGGCACGGCCTTTCGAGACCAAATTGAATGCTCTTGATCAACACATGTTCTTGCGCATTTCCCTGGAAATTCCACTTAAGAAACTTATTATTGGCGGAATGGATCGCGTTTTTGAAATGGGCAAGGTCTTCCGCAATGAAGGTATTGACCGTAGTCATAATCCTGAATTCACGCTTATGGAAGCTTACGCTGCCTATTGGGACTATAATGACATGATGGGTTGCGTAGAGAACCTCTATGAATCACTAGCACTCAAGTTGTTTGGTAGCACAAAGATCCCCGTTACTATTCAAGGGCAAGAAGAGCCGCTTATTATTGACGTCAAGACGCCTTGGAAGCGTCTGTCCATGAAGGAAAGCTTGCGCGTCTATGCTGATATTGATGTCGATACGTTATCCAATGAGGAAATGCAAGAACGGTTACTGAATAGTGGGCATGTTGATCCCAAAAAGATAAAAGCTTTGTCACGCGGTTTACTGATTGGTGCAATGTTCGAGGTTGAAGTTGAGCCTAAATTAATCCAGCCTCACCACATTACCGATCATCCAGAAGAAACCACACCACTATGCAAAACCCATCGCAACGAAAAAGAGCGCAAAGAAGGACTCATCGAGCGCTTTGAGAGCTTTATTTTATGTGGTGAGATTTGCAATGCCTACTCCGAACTTAACGATCCGCTAAAGCAGCGTAAGCTGCTAGAAGGGCAAGCGGCGCGACGCGATGCTGGTGACGAAGAGGCTAGCCCACTTGATGAAGAATTTCTGGAAGCCATCTACCAAGGGATGCCCCCTACAGGCGGCGTAGGCATTGGTATTGACCGGTTGGTGATGTTGTTTACAAATAGTCACTCGATTCGAGATGTGCTCTATTTCCCTTGGATGAAACCCGAAAAATAATCATGTCTATGATCTGAGCTGCCTATTCAATATGAAATAAAACCTTTGTTAATGCCGCTTCGGCGAAGCGGCGCTACAACGTGTAACAAAACATGTAGAGCCACTTCGCCGAAGTGGCAGCCCTCATATATTGCCTTATTTTTTAGCCGTATTGTATAGCCATTTTTTCTAAAGCTGTCCTAGCTACGATAGAATACCACCACCAAGCCATACTTGTACCCACATCTTTTTCTTGTGATAATTAAATAATTGGCTAACA
>CAYTFC010000032.1:0-30032 GCA_964436955.1 uncultured bacterium
GTAGGATTGATTTGAAGACAAGGATCTTTCCTTGTCAAAAAGCAATCCATAGCAAAGGGACATAAGAGACCTAAAGGACTTCGGAAAAAGGGACAAAAGATGCATAGTTCTTTCGTCCCTTTGATCCCTGGTCTCTTTTCGAAAAATCTATACCAGCTTAGCCATCATGGCCAATGGAATAACACCAGTGCTACAACCATACCATATAGCAAAACAGGCTACGATTTGCCCCAAAGCAACCATAGCAACTCTGGATGGGTGATCTTCCAGCTTCAAGGCCACCGCGCACAGCAGAGCAGAACCAGACAAAGAAATAGCAACAATACCTGCACTCGACTTTAGAAAGTCGAATGTACGGTTAATCCAAGGTTTGCTCAATTCCCAGCAAGCTTGTATGAACTTTAAAACTTGAATCCCAACTTGCTTTGTAATTCGCAATCCCTCGCTTGCCAAGACAACAACTTCTCGACCAAGCCACTGTGACCACTCTTTTACTGCATTAAAAGCAGAACCAATTCCCTCTGTTACAGGTGTTAATTCGATGGCGTGTGAACAATTCTCTTTACATGCTTTAAATAGTGAAGCAGCATTAACCATTTATATCCTCCTCCCGTTTTTTGTCTGCCGTAACAAATTAATCGGGGCTATCCCCTGTTTATTTCGGCAAAGGCTTGCAATGTTACGGCAATGCCTATTTTTTTTGCCAGTTGTAATTAAACAGGTTAAGGGACGAAAAGAGACTGAACCCTCTTTACAAATGGACAGCCCTCACAACTCGCTTCATAACGCGTGCAAAAATCACGATGCACTTGAAACGCTCCCTGCTCATACAAAGAACGCTTTAACAGTTTACCCTTTGGCCCTTCGCCAAAAAAACGATGTACTAAATAATTTCTTTTACCGCTAATGGGGGCCCTAAAAGAAAGGAGTAACTGTGCAAAGGATTGAAGTTGGGATGGATCATACCTGTCTGATATATGACCATACAACAACGGCATAAAGGTATTCACCAACGCCGCCTGCCGAAGGTCTTGACCAATTAGCGAAACATGTTCCTTTGCTTCTGCAGATTCAAATAAAAAATGACTATTCCAATAGGAGTCCTCATAAATAGGTAACTGGGCCATTAATGAGTCTCGCAGAATCGCAAAATCTCGAACCTTTCGACAAATAGCATACTGTTCATTTCAAACGCCTAAGCACCGTTTAAAAAGGCTTTTAGAGTTTAAATCAGCAATTAGATTACAGAGAACAACAAGTCGTCTAATTGGATGATTTAAAGGGCGGCTCTTAGAAGCAGTCAACGCAAACCGGGCTTTCACATGGTTGGCCATCAAGCTCCACGAGATTGCATAGTGCTGATACTTTAACGAATTCTTCCAGCGCTCGGCAAAAGGTTCTTCAAAAAAACCCGTTACACCCATGGCCAATACCAGCATTTCGTCCGCTGCAATATGTGCAAATTGCTGAAGCCACAAAAAAAGCTGCAGAAAAGGCTCCGCATTCGTCTTATAGCCCAGTGCCATGGCAAATCCAGCGGCCATACGCAAACCGGGATCATCTACCCGCCCTTCCAAGAATGCTCGCTTTTGCTCCAAACGCCAAAAACTAGCAGAGGTAAACAAATGATCCAATTTTGCTTGTGGCAAAGACTTGAACAGCGTTTGCGCGCAGCGTCCACTACCAACAAATTTTTTATATGGATAAAGATCAAGATCGATTAACTGAACAAGTCGTTTGAGGGGAACGGTCAAGGCTGGTTCCAAATAAGTCCTGACCAATTCTGTCCGGGATGAAGTCAAAATTGGCTTGGGATTAGCTGGCTGCCATAAGGAAATGTGCAAAGCAACCCTGTCGTATCGAGCATCAGAGTCATGATGGTGGTGATACCAGCTACTGTCCACTAAATGCAGTTCAATGTCCCCAAAATAGTCCTTGCCCAAGATGCGTATGTGCGCCTTAAGAAAATCCGGCCCTGCTTCCGCATTCCAAATACCCGGTGAGATCACCTCAATCGGGTGTCCATCAGATGTCTTAAGTTGGCGAAAATAGCTCTGTTCCAACCACATAGCTTGTAAATGGCGCTCTCGCACGAATTGATATTCGTGTTTGCTTTCGCACGCTGTGGCGGGCCATCCATCTAAAATTTGACGATATGTTTCTAACGATGCCATGGTTTCCATTCAAAAAAATAATGATATTACTGATCGGACGTATTTAACGCAACATGCATTGACAATAAGGCCAAAGGGTCATAACATCGGTCCGCTAATCATCTTAATAGTTGGGGAGAAAGTTATGGCCATGAATGCAGAGACTCAAATGCGTATAAAAAATATTCGTGAGCGCATTCTGCATATGTGGAGGTATCTTTGACTTAGCTAACAAGGAAAGCCAAGTTAAAGAATTGGAAGAGCGAATGACTGCTCCCGATTTTTGGGAAAACAACGATGAAGCCCAAAAAGTCATCAATCAGTGTAACCAGCTCAAGCTGTGGACTACTCCCGGTCAGGAGGTACGTCAACGCTTTGAAGCGGTTGCGGATACACTTCCGGATGCCTGTGAACTGGGCGACCAAGAGCTTTTAGATGAGCTGTTCAAGGATCTAGATCAAATCGAAGCGACTTTGCAAGAGCTGGAACTTCGCCGTATGCTCTCAGGGGAGCTAGATAACAAAAATTGTTACCTCTCGATCAACTCCGGAGCAGGTGGAACTGAGTCTTGCGATTGGGTGGATATGCTAGCTCGCATGTATCAACGCTGGGCCACCCGCAGAGGATGGCAGCTCGATACCGTTGAAGCACTCGCAGGTGATGTCGCAGGTTTAAAACACATCACTATGAAATTCTCGGGACCCTTCGCATACGGCTATAGTAAGGCCGAAAAAGGCGTTCACCGTCTCGTTAGGATTTCCCCATTCGACTCCAATGCGCGCCGCCATACAAGCTTTGCTTCGGTGGAAGTCTCTCCCGAAATTGGAGACGATATCGAGGTAGAAGTACGCTCAGAAGATCTGAGAGTGGATACCTATCGTGCCTCTGGTGCCGGTGGACAGCACGTGAACAAAACAGACTCCGCGGTGCGTATGACCCACCTTCCCAGCGGTATCGTTGTCTCCTGTCAAGCAGAACGCAGCCAGATTCAGAACAGGGAAACCTGCTTAAAAATGTTACGATCTAAGCTTTATGAGATAAAGGTAGAAGAGCGCGAGGCTCAACTGCAAGCGATTTCTGGGGAAAAAAAGGCCATTGGATGGGGTAGCCAGATACGCAGTTACGTTTTCCAACCTTATACACTTGTCAAAGACGCCCGCACTAAAGTAGAATCTGGCAACATTCAAGCCGTCATGGATGGCGACATTGATCTTTTCGTGAACGCTTACCTAAAGGAATTGGGAAGTCACCATGAATGAGACCGATCAACCTGAACTCCTCGTGCGGTTCACCGAACCTGGCGATGCTAAGCATCTACGTGACTGGCTTTCACAGCCCAGTACAATGAGATGGTTTGCCATGTGTGACGATGTGGAAGTGGATGATTCCGTGAAACGCTGGATAGGATTCTATCGCTACAAATGCAGTCTCACCGCCACTATTGATGGCGTTCCGTGCGGTATTGCCACCTTGTATCTGCAACCCTATCGCCGACTGGCACATCAAAGCGAGTTTGGCATTATCGTGGGCAAAGAACACCGCGGAAATCGTGTGGGAGAACTCCTACTCACTAGTATGATGGATCTGGCTAAAAATACTTTTCACATAGAACTCTTGCATCTTCAGGTTTATGGTGATAACCCCGCCATACGCCTATATAAACGGTTTGGCTTTCAAGAATTTGGTCGTCAAACTCGCTGGCTAAAAAATTTTGATGGAACATTCAGTCAACGCGTCTTTATGGAGCGGATCCTGTAAATATGCGGTCCTTAAGAACAAAAACACGTCCCAAACACAATGACCGTACCGGCTCAGCTACTGCGTCTTCAAGACCACTGGAGAATTTTCAGAGAACTCTTGAAAATCATGCGGGTAAAAAAATACAACTTCGTATTAATGATAACCACTCAACGATGCTTAGTGTGCGTTGGGAGCCTGATCGCACGCGTGTCTCCTTGCATCGCATGTTTCTCGACGCCCCTAAAAACGTGATGCAAGCACTAGGATCCTATCTGAACGGTAGAAAAAGAGAGCTTGCTCCAGCCATAAAGGCCTACATCGAACAATGTCGTACCAGGCTGGACTACTCGCATGCAGTAGATCCACAGCATCTATGCCACCAAGGCGAATATTACGACCTGCAGCAGCTCTACGACGAAATTAATGCTGAGTATTTTGACAACCAAATCGACCTAATGATTACATGGTTCGGTATGCCATATACTCGCAACCGTACGCGAATTTCTTTTGGCCTTTATCAGGACACATTGAGACTCATCAAAATCAATCGCATATTGGATAAAGCCCATGTGCCCTGTTACCTGTTGAAATACGTGATTTATCATGAGATGCTACATCATGTTTGCCCTCCAAGGCTGGATGAAAACGGCATCTATCGCATTCACAACGAAGAATTCAAAGAACGAGAAACAAAGTATCGCTATTTTCGCCGCGCAACCGAATGGATTCGAGAAAATCGAGAAGACCTGTTTGCAGGCGCTATTTAAGAGAAAATTATGTTAAGAGGAAATTATGGCTGGGCATAGTAAGTGGGCAAACATCAAACACCGCAAAGGGCGCGCTGATGCTTTAAAAGGCAAAGTGTTCTCCAGAGTATCAAAGGAGATCATTAGCTCCGTAAAGATGGGAGGAGCCGATCCCAAAGCGAACACGCGTTTAAGATTAGCCCTTGCCAAAGCGCGGGCCGCCAACTTCCCCAATGACAACATCGAACGTGTAATTAAGAAGGCCAGCAGCGCTGACCAAGCCGACTATGTGGAGTCTTCGTACGAACTCTATGGACATGGTGGCGTAGGTATTATCGCCGAAATTATGACAGACAATAAGAACCGCATTGCTTCCGAAATTCGCATCGCCACCAACAAGCGCGGAGGCACTATTGCAACTCCGGGGGCAGTAGCGTTCAATTTTGAAAATAAAGGCGTCTTGAAGATTAGTAAGGCAAAAGGCGATGAAGATAGCCTGTTTTTGGCTGCTACCGAAGCTGGAGCCGAAGATTTTGATGCCAGCCAAGAAGAATATATTATCACAACAGATCCGGCCGACCTGTATGCCGTGAAAGATGCGTTGACTGAGCAAGGATATGACTCCACCTCCGCTGAGCTGGTGATGTTACCCAAAAATCAAGTTGAATGTGATGTAGAAACCGCTAAGGCCAACATCGCCTTGATCGAATGGTTAGAAGATCTAGAAGACGTCGACGCCGTATACCACAATATGAACCTTCCAGATGAGCTTCTGGACGAGGAATAAACTTCCTACGTTAGGACAGAGGCCAAAAAGACAAAAAATGCACAGCACGCTTTTTCATAGTCCCCTATTACCTTTTAAAGCTGTCTAATTTATTTTTTTACTTTGACAACATTGCCATTACCTCCCTATGCCTCTAACCGCTTTCGGTTAGACTTGTCAAAAACCTCCCGAGAGGCATACATTCATTTTTTATTAATATTACGCTAGGCACACACCATGACTTCTCCAATTAGTGAAAAACAGAGTCCTGTGCCAAATCAACCAATTTCATTCTCCAATCCAGAAAAGTCGTATTTTGAAATCAAAAAGCTATGGGAAGAACGGGAAGCATCACTTAAAAAAGTTTCCCCAACACTTACGCATTCTACGGTCCTTGCCCTTAATTGGGATCAACTTCCACAAATTCCATCACCTCATAAATCCCCTTCAGTAAGTAGAAAATCTGAAAAGACCAGTCGAGACAAAGCACACTTCTGTAGCAAAAAAGAAAAATTGGTTGATTCCAGTGGCAAACAAATAGTGTTAACTCCCCATAGAAAGCGGTCGACAAGCAACTCTGAAAATCCAATGGATGAAATCCAACACCAGAACTCAGAGCCTCCTCCCAAGCTTAGGGAAACTGCGAAAAGCTCCAAAAAAAAAATAAGATCTCTATCGATAAATCTGTTTAATAACGACCACATCCATCCTGCGGAACCCTTGTTCAGTCCCAGAACAGGTCACGATAGGCTAGAACAAACTAAACAACTGTTTCGCGATCACATCCATAATGGTTTAAAACCCAGTAATGGCCTTGCGCCTTTAAAACTTCGAGAAGTAAAAAAAGTTATTGGCCCATTTGAGAAAGCACTCCTTAAGATCGATTTGCTTCACCTGAAAACGCTTTACAACAAACTGAACGACCCCTCTTCTCTCTTCGTCCATATCAAGCAACGCCTCCATTGGACAATTGATCAAATTAAAAATTACACCGTTGAAGGCGCAAGTAAAGAAGAGTTTGAAACATGGAAAGAAGGCATCAATGCAACGCTTATCTCTTCATCAAAAAGTACATCCTTACAAAAACTTACTCAACAGATAAAAGACGCTGTGGGAACAGCATTAACTATCTATATAGACGTGTGTGGCGGGAAAAAAAAATATGCCCCCTTAGCTGCTTTCTATCAAGACTCCTCTCCCAAGCTAACGAAAGCTATCCTAACTAAGATGAAGCTATCGTTCGAAGATCGTTTACAATTACTACATAGAGAACATTCATGGATGGGGGAGTATCAGCAACTTATAGATATGGATATTGTACAGGCTGAAAGATGCATAGCAACCAGTGAAGCTATGTGTTATGGAGACACAGAATTTCGAAACTCCAGGAATGAAGTTGTTAAAAATATTCTAGCAAGTACATATGGACAAGGGAAAGAATTCAAGGGTACGGAAAAGGTCTTTGCGGATTTGAATAATGCTCTTGTCGCATCTGGATATTCTCCTCATAGCCCCAGCGACTTCACTCTTACATATAAATCGTTATCTAACGGAGCGTATGGATGGGCTCGTAAATTACTCATGGACACTTTACCGCTCCCCCTTGGCTACAAATTTATACATTCAACTAACCGGCAAAATATATTTCGGTCATTTGATGAACAACGTCATGAAGTGACTTTCTTACGTAACTGTGAATTAGAAGAAATTATCTCAGAACGCAAAATTGGACTACTACAGACATCGTGGGTCCTATCAGTGGACCCTGAAAACACCCTCTTGAGCGGAAAACTCAACTTCAATATTAACTTTGCCGATGACGTAAATGAACAAAAAGATCTACTACTTATGCATTGGCTCTCCTCTAATTGGGAAGACCGTGTGACAACCTACATAGATGAGTGGTTAGCAAAACAAAAAAATAGCAAATCACTCCGCCATCCAAAAGTATCTATTTAGCAATATTGGATAGCAATACCGCGGTATGCTATACTATCTCGTTTTACTGGGAGAACCTCTTATGACAGCACAAGCACGTACCGCCATTACTCCTACACGGACTGAAGATTATCCAGAGTGGTATCAGCAAGTTCTCAAAGCTGCTGACCTGGCTGAAAACGCGCCAGTGCGCGGTTGCATGGTGATCAAACCATGGGGCTATGGCATCTGGGAACATATTCAGCGCCATCTCGATGATCGCATTAAGGCTACGGGCCACCAAAATGCTTATTTCCCTCTATTTATTCCCTTGAGCTTTCTGGAAAAAGAAGCAGCCCACGTTGAGGGTTTTGCTAAAGAATGCGCGGTCGTTACGCATCATCGCTTAGAGGAAAAAGATGGTAAACTTATCCCTACGGGAGAGTTGGAAGAACCTCTTATCGTTCGCCCCACTTCTGAAACCATCATTGGTCACTCCTTTGCCAAATGGGTAGAGTCCTATCGCGATCTTCCACTCCTTATCAATCAATGGGCTAACGTTGTCCGCTGGGAACTGCGTCCTCGCATTTTCTTGCGCACCACAGAGTTCTTGTGGCAAGAAGGTCATACTGTGCATGCAACCGGCAAAGAAGCTCTAGAGCACAGTCTACGCATGTTAGAGGTCTATCGCGACTTCATGGAAAATGTCATGGCGATGCCAGTCATTGCCGGCGAAAAATCGCCTGGAGAGCGCTTTCCAGGAGCCGACAAAACGTTCACATGCGAAGCCATGATGCAGGACTATAAAGCTTTGCAAGCAGGTACTTCCCACTTCCTGGGCCAAAATTTCGCCAAAGCGTCCGAAATCCGCTTCACAGATGAACAGGGCCAGGTTCAATATGGCTTCACCACATCCTTCGGTACAACCACACGTTTAATTGGTGGATTGATTATGGTGCATGGTGATGATGACGGCATGCGTTTGCCTCCTAGACTTGCGCCTCAACAAGTTGTTATTCTTCCTGTTATTCCTAAACCTGAAACCGCTGATCAGGTACTATCCTACTGCAACAGGCTGAAAAAGCAACTAGAACAGCACCACTATCAAGGTTCACCTATTCGAGTCACCATCGACAAACGCGATTTACGCGGTGGCGAAAAGAACTGGGAATGGATCAAAAAAGGGATTCCTATTCGCTTGGAAGTTGGACCACGTGATGTTGAGAACAATAGCGCAATGCTTTGCCGACGTGACAAAGGACCCAAAGAGCGCGAAAGTCTTCCCTTTAACGGAGCAGCTCCACGTGTTGCGACTGTTCTGCAGGAAATTCAAGACAACCTCTTTAAACAAGCCAAAGCCTATCGCGATGCGCATATCAGCGATGACATTTCTTCGATGGAAGAGCTCAAAGCGTTCTTTAGTGAAGGAAAAGAAGGCGGTTTTGTAAGGGCTAAGTGGTGCGGAGATGTGGCTACCGAAAAGTTGCTGGATGATCTAAAGATAACCATTCGTTGCTTACCGGTCGATCAGAGTGGCACAGAAGGTCGCTGTATCCTGACAGGTGTTCCAGCAACTACAGACGTTATATTGGCCAAATCATATTAGGAAAAAACAAGCGACAAGGGACCAAAGGAACAAACAATGCCTAGTTTGTCGGTCCCTTAAGTCCCTTTCCGGAGTCCCTTTGCTCCCTTGTCGCTTATGTCCCTATCCAGTAAAAGATTAACGAACGAAAAGCCACTCGCGCTTGATCTCGGCACGCTCTTGATAGGCACGCTTTGTCTTGATGATATCGCGATAGCCATTGGCTTTACTTTCGATTTCCGTGATCTGACGTTGAACTTCTTCCCACTGACTGTCGTTAAAATTGCTCTTATCGGAAAGAAACTGCTCAATCTGCTGCGGAGAGACTTCAAGCTGCTCAAAAACCTTTTCGGTTTCAGCATCCAAAAGCGCGATTTTAGCTTGCAGCTCTTGGATTTTCTCGTCGTTTACTTGAATTTTCTTTTCAAGAGTGTCTTTGAAAAATTCACGTAGCATAATCTCTCTCTATACTATTTAAATTTCGTTGTAATTATAAGCCAATCTCTAATAAAATTCAAGTTAATTTGAATTATTTTATTTACAATCGAGGTATTTACTGTGGACATTTCTTTCCTATTTTTGCCTATAACATCGGCCCTTCTCGGCTGGGTTGTTATTTGGGTAACGGCGTTTTTAATCCTTCGGCACATTCGGGAAGAGCGTCCTGCCTTGACAGTACACCTTATGAATTGGGCGCAATCTAATATGATTTCTAAGGCCTCTCTTGTGGAAAAGGCCAGGCAGCTGGATATCGCAAACGATGTCACGCTGTTGCTAACAACTCGCATTGACGGAGTATTAGAAAAGTTCGTCGCTAAGAACCCTATGGTTGGAATGTTCCTTAATGAAGGCATGAAGGCATCAATAAAAAATACCGTTATTGAGGAAGTCATCAGCAATCTGCCTGAGTCGCAGGCGGCGTTGGCTGAGAAGGCGCTTGATCGTGTGGACATAAAGCAGTGGGCCAATCAGGCATTGCAAGATTTGGATTGGAATAACATCCAGGCTAAGATTGAGACTGGGGTGAGCCAAGCCCTTTTCCCTGCTAAATGCTTGGCAGCAGGCATTGGCTTTGGCTTTGGAGTGTTCCAAGCCACACTGTTGTGGTTGCTGCTTTAGGAAGGCAATAACATGGTTCGATAGCCAGAAGAGTCATCAAGTCTCTTTTCTGGCTTTGTAGTGCATTTGGCTGCGCAGTTCACGAATTCCCTTGACTGGCTGATATTCCAACACATTCTTTGCGTCGCTTGATGTCCCCTTAAAGATAACACCTAGTCGTTTCCTATTATTCGTAGACAGCATTTCGCGCGTGAGCTTAATAAATTCGGGATAGGAAAGAGCCTTTAGAGCTTCGATACGTTTTTTGATCCAATCAAAATCTCCGTCATAGTCCACTGCCAAAGTACCTAAAATTTGCCCCATCGCCTTCAAATTCTGCGCAGGTTTATCCAATTCACGCACCACCGCTTCGGCAATGCTTCGAAACTGCGGATCCGTTAATTCTGAGATGCCTAGTTCTCGCAAAAAGTCTTCGAAAAAAAGCTCAAATCTAGCTAGCAAGTCCCTTCCATCATGAGAATCAGATTCTACTGCAAACAGCAGAAACAGGTGTCTTTGAATTTCCTGATCCCAATTACCTACAGCGTAACCTGTTTGTTGTCGTGTACGTAAGGCATCGAAGAAGGGAGTACTTATTCCCTTTGACAGTACATTTTGAGCGCCTTGCAAAGTAGGAGAGTAGGGCATATTCTCAATCGCCAGAATCGCAGCATTTCCTGTAGTTTTCCCTTTGACCACTACATATGAGGGCTGGGCTTGCCCTGACATGTCTAACACGGCGTTAGAACGCCGTTGATCCTTCGGATAGGGTGTTCCTTCTAAACTCTGCTCTACAAGTGAAGCCATCTCTTTGGCCGTGTCTTCAGTGAGATTGCCATAGAATATTCCGCTCACAAAAGACTCTTTCCACAAACTAGTAATATAGTTTTCTAGATCTTGGAGCGTTACCCTTTGGACCACATGCAGCTTGTCAAGGTGGGTGCTATAATCTTTGTAAATGATCGCTGATATGGCCTCTGCAGCCTGTGCCAACGGACTTTCCTTAGAAAAGTTGCGATAGTCCTGGGCAAGTGTTTCCTTATATTTTGCAAATTGCTCTGCAGTAGGTTTTACAACTTTGAGGGTATCCAACACCTCTTTTAGCAAATGTGCGGTATGGTCACTATATCCAGACAATTCGATTCCAAATGCATTTTTTTTGGTGCCAATTTGGGTCTCAAGTCCAGCCATTTCGGCGGGATACAGCGAGGATTTAAGAGCTTCTTGCAAAGATTTTACATACAAATCTAATAGAACTGCTTTACGAGAGTCGCCGTCATGGATCTCTGGAGACTGAAATTGCAAAAAAACATACGCTTGGGGGACCTGATAGAACTCATCCAACGCATAATACAGGCGCGCATGATCATTGTTAACAATAGCGATTGGCTGCGGTTGTGGCAATACAGCTTTCTTGGTTGCCACAAGACCCAAATCTTTTGGCATAAATAAATTTTGCGCGGGAATATCCAGATTACGATGCTTCTCTAAATGCTGCCACTGAGCTAACTGTTCACGTGGAACCGGACGCATTGTAAACTTTGCTCCAGCCCATTTTTCTGTGCGATCTAGCTCGCGATCCAAATAGTTAGCCGGTGCGCGGACCGTGATATGGGCATTTTTGGGCGTGAGATACTCTACAAAGCTAAGAATACCCTTAGGATCATAGTTCTGAATGGTAAAGCTCTCGACGGGGAAGGTGGACATATCCTCATCACCAACAGCATAAGCAAGCTTGGTGACATATTCATAGGCTTCTTGTCTCTCCTGATACTGATAGGAAAGCAGAGCGCTTCTCTGCACCTCATCAAACAAATATTGCGTTGCAGCTTTTGCTCGCAGACCATCAATAGCTTGAAATGTCCTCTGCAGAACCTGATCAACCTCCTTTAATCCCTTCTTGGTAAGTGTAATTTGGAGATACGCAATATAAGAGTCTTCTCCACTACTATCGCCACCACAGCCAAGAGCCTCTGCATAACCCTCCTCTTTTAATTGAGCAAGCAGACTATGCTCTCCTTCATGTCCTAACACATAGCAAACAATAGAGTCAGGTTTCCGATCCTTCATGTTTGCGAATTGTGCGGGCAATTCCCACCGCAAGGTTACGGTACGCGAATCCATCAAAGATTCGATATAGCTCATTGTCCCAAGCATATCCTTGTCATACATCGGCATAGTAAAATGGGGACGCTGCCTATCTTTGTTGGGAATAGCAAGAAAGTCGCTTGTCACTAGCTTTTTGAGAGTATCAAGATCAAGCGACGAGTAAACCACTAAACGCATCAAATTTGCACTATAATGCTCTTGATACCATTTCACTAATTCTTCTTGTGTAGCTGGTGTCAGCGTGCGTCGATCGCCAACAGTAAAGCGCGAATTGGGGTGCTTGGGATTATTAAGACTCTGAAGCACCAACATCGTGCGTCCTTCATCACTACGCGCGATACGTGCAAATTCTTGGTCGATGGCCTGAATCTCCCGACTAACGCCTGAAGGGTTAAAGAGGGGTTCGCGAAAAAAGCTGGCGAACCGATCTAGAGCCTCTGGAAACACATCCGATTCCACGGAAAACAAATATGTTGTTTGGTCCGATGCAGTGCTTGCATTGGTGGTTCCCCCATGTTCGCTGATGTAGCGTTGGAATGAGGATTCCTCTGGATATTTCTTCGTTCCCATGAAGAGCATATGCTCTACAAAATGAGCCATGCCTGGCACTTCATCGGGATCTTCCCAACTGCCTACCTTAACAACCATAGCAGCGGCGGATTTCTCTGCGCCGGGATCCGAAACCAAATAGGCTTCTACACCATTCGCTAAGCGAATTTTTGCTGTCTTGCGTTGTGCTAGAGCAGGATTAAGAATAGGAATCTGAATTTTATCGGGGATAGGTACCACATCTGGCCCGGCATACACAGATGATGCGATCGTGACAAGTGTCAGCAGTATTCGTTTGAGACAGACTTGCATGAAATGGCTCGTTTTTAAGAGATAAGATTCTTTAAGGTTCTGCAAACTCGCTGAACATCAGCTTCAGTAAGGTCGTGGTACAAAGGTAATGAAAGCGCTTGACTATAGAAGAGCTCCGCACCGGGGAAATATTCTGAAAGATCTCCACTCAACTTAGTAAAAAACGGATGCCGATAAACCGGAATATAATGCACTTGTGTACCAACCCCGCACTCTTTGAGTTTTTGCATTAACGAGGCTCGTGAAATCCTAGCTGCATCAAAATCAATACATACCACAGCCATATGCGCACATGTGTTTGGGTTGTTTAATCCCGAGAGTAATGTAGTATGAGCTACACCGGCAAGATATTGACGATACCAACCGATTAGTTCATGCCGCTTCTGCACAAATGCGCTAAGGCGTGAAAGCTGAGATAGGCCGAGAGCTGCCTGAAAATCAGTAAAGTTAAAATTACCTGTCATTTCTTGAACTTCGTAGTACCAAGGGCCCGGACATTCCAACATATACTTGGGATCTCGCTCGATGCCATTATTGCGATAAAGGCGTAGCCGATCCGCCATTTCAGCGTCATTAGTCGTCACCAAACCACCTTCACCGGTCGTGATCAACTTCGCCGGATGAAAGCTAAAGACAGTCATGTGACTATATTCACAACTTCCAATGGGATGCCCAGACTCATAACTGGATCCTAAAGCTGCCGCGGCGTCTTCGATAATAATCGCATGAGGATCTCGCAAAACAGCATCTAGTGCGCGCACATCCAAAGGAATGCCTGCATAATGAATGGGGAAAATAATATTACGATTGCGCGAAAGACGTTGGGATAGGTGCGCATCAAGGTGCGTGAGATCCATGTTGCCGGTGTTGGGATCGACATCCAGAAACACCGGAGTAGCGCCTAACGACATTCCAGCAACCGCGGTGGCTACAAAAGTATTGGGTGTGGTAACTAACCGATCGCCTTCAGTAATTTTTGCGGCGAAGCAAGATGCACGCAAAGCGGTGGATCCGCTATTAAATGCGACGGCATATTTTACACCACAGTGGCGGGCGATTGCGTCTTCAAATTCCTCAACACGTGGTCCACGTGTGATGGCATCACTCGCAAGTGCACGCCCAACGGCAGTAATATCTAGGTCGCTGATTGAATGCTTTGCATATGGAAGAAAAGTCGCATTAGCGGAAGTCATGGAGCTCTATGGGTAAAAGTTTATAAGCCATGAAGTCTACCTCTTTTTTTGATAAGAGACAAGGGACGTAAAGGACGTAAGGGACGTAAGGGACGAAAAAGCTGTGCATCATTTGTCCCTTATGTCCTTTTTCCAGAGTCCCTTATGTCTCTTATGTCCCTTTGGTCCCTTGTCTCTTACGTCCCTTTTGAGACTTTACCACGCACAATGACTTTGCCAGGAATTGGAGGTCCTGCTAATCTCGCGGGCAACTTTTGCAACAATAAGTGAGTCATACGATGTTAGATCAAGCGACATTAGGGCGCTATCTTGAAGATATTCAACGTCTCAGCCAAGCCGTAGCAGCTGGTGAAAAGCAGGCAGCAGATCTTCAGGATCTCATCAATATCGAGTTAGCAGAAACCACAATTGGCGATCCCAAACATGCACTCCTATTGGGGGAACGCGCCTTCTATCTCAAGCAGTATAAGCAAGCTTTGAAGCATTATATGGAGGCGAAAACTCTGCCTCTCTATCAATTTTTTTGCTTCCGAGCCTGTGCATTCCTTTTCGATCAAGAGCAGAAAACAGAAAAGGCCATCGACTTTGCCAATAAAGCCCTAGCACTCGTGCCCACTGATTGGACCACCGTGGCTCTTTATTCTGCTTTGTTAGCTAATGCAAGAGGCGTTCCGTCTACTCTGACAACATTCGATGAGAGCACCCCTGCCTCGGTCGCATTAGGTACTGCAGAGTTTGACGAATTGACTCAACTATTCGAAGAACATGGCGAATCAATTGCCGAAACAGAAAAATCTCCTGTGTTTGCTGCGCAAGAAGAAATAAACTTTGCTGGAGAAATACAGCAGCCTACATTCGCGTTGCGTGAAGGTGAATACGGAATTGAACAACGCATTCATGCTTTCCAAGAGCGTAAAAAAAGGGCACTTAAAGATTATCTTAATCAGTTTTCACATAATGCAAATCATCAAGATTGTCTTTTCCATGTCCTCGAAGGCTGGAGCGACTCTGCAATAACGCAATCAAACCCTTATTTGCATGCAATACCCCGACATACCTCCGGAGGTTATTTCCTAAAATGGCGTGGGAAAGGTGTGGCGATCAATCCTGGACCGCATTTCTTACAGACATTACATCAACAAGGTGGACATATTCGCGACATTGACTTTGTGGTTGTCACAAAAAGTTGTTCCGACAGCTTTGCCGATGTAAAAGCAATCTATGATTTGAATGCTCAGGCCAATTCAACACAAGATAACTGGCATATTATTCACTATTATCTGCATCAACCAGCCCATCAAATCCTCTCACGCCAGTTAAAGCCCCAGTCAAAACAAGAACGTAATACGGTTCATTGCTTAGATCTCTACCTCGATTCTCCAGATATTGAATCTCTAAGTCTCGTTGATGGAATTGAACTTAACTACTTCCCTGCTTCGGGACACCATCTTAAATCCAAAACTGACGATCCTCTTCCACAAGCACTAGGAATACGTTTTGATTTAACAGGTCTCGCCCAAGATCAACACACGCAATCAGTACATCCAGTTCGTGTGGGATTCGTTTCAGGCGCGCCTTGGTCACCATTTCTTGCGGAACACCTCGTCGGCTGCGATATGCTTGTTATCGGCATTGAAGAAACAAACCCCGAAGATTTTAACCGTACTCGTTATAATCCCCATTCATTAGGCTATTTTGGAACGCTTTCTCTTCTAGAGGAAGTGAATCCACGCCTAGCTCTCTGCTGTGAATTTGCTGGTGGACAAGGAGATCTTCGCATCGAACTAGTACGTAAACTGCGTGCAGATTTTAAACCAGACAACGGCAAACCCTGCACAATTTTACCCGGCGACATAGGGCTTGGTATTGACCTAACGACCCTTCAAATACGCTGTGCAACCACTCGTACCTTTGTAAATCCTTCACAGGTTCATGTCATCCGCACAGATGATGATTTTGGGGCGCTCAAATATCTCGCGCCACAAAATCTCATCTAAACATTATTCTGAGCAATGATTTAACACTCCTATTCCCCTACAATGTATCTTGAACATGTTGCATGCTTTTTTATATATGAAAAATCAAAATTATTTTCTGCATTTATAGACATAACTTTGCACAAACCATTTTTTTGCAAAAAGCTGCAAATGAAGAACTTGTAGAAGATATTTTAGATATGAACCTCACAAAAAAACAATTTGAGAAATGCGTCGAGCTGATTCTTAGTCATTTACTCTATATGATGGGTTTTTCCGGCACAATTTCCTTGCAGCCATTGATTTCCCATGCTAGATTTGTCACGAAATAGCCTCAGAATACATTGTGGAAACGTTGTTCATAACTCCAAAGGACTGAATACATGTCATCTTGCGATGCACACGACACCTGGACTGACTTCCTGACATATGCTAAGAAGCATTGTTCTGCTGCCGCATTCGGTAATTGGCTCTCCCCTATTCGCGTTTTAGACGCAAATGATGAAGAGATTACTCTAGAAATTCCCAATGTCTTTGTGCAGGAGTATTTGCTATCTAACTATACCGCAGAGCTCAAGTCATTTTTACCCGTGCGCAGCACTGGAGAGCTGGCTGTACGCTTTGTGATCGCCAAGCGTGATCTGAAGCCGCCATCCCAACAAAATGGTGCAAAGTCTGGTGCGGAACACAAATTGAATCCGAATAAATCGCAAACACCCATCCGGCTCAACAGCAACTACCGCTTTGAAACATTTATTGAGGGAGCAAACAACCAGTTTGTCAAATCGGCTGCGTTCGGTGTAGCATCACGACCAGGACAGTCATATAACCCATTGTTTATTCATGGGGGAGTTGGTCTTGGAAAGACACATATCCTGCACAGCATCGGCCACCACATTGGTGCCAATCATCCCAATCTCTCCGTTCAGTGCATTACCACGGAAGCCTTTATCAATGATCTCGTTGATAGCCTGCGTAACAAATCCATCGACCGCCTAAAGCGCTATTACCGCAGCAATGTAGATGTGCTATTGGTCGATGATATTCAGTTTCTGCAGAACCGCCTCAATTTCGAGGAAGAGTTCTCTAGCATGTTTGAAGCCCTTATCAATCAAAATAAACAGATTGTCATCACAAGTGACAAACCGCCTTCACAGTTAAATCTTTCTGAACGATTAATTGCGCGCATGGAATGGGGTCTAGTTGCGCACCTTGACGTTCCCGATTTGGAGACGCGTGTAGCCATTCTGCAGCATAAGGCGGAGTTAAAAGGCTTAGCGATTCCTAGCCAGGTCGCATTTTTTATCGCAGAACATATCCATAGCAACGTGCGTCAGCTCGAAGGAGCTGTCAATAAATTAAGCGCTCACTATCGTCTTTTGCATTCTGAAATTACTGAAGAGATGGTTGAAAAGACCCTGCGAGAGATGATTCAAAATCCGATGCGTGAACGTATTTCGGTGGATGAAATCTTGAAAAGCGTAGCCTCTATTTTCGATGTGAAAGTTGCTGAGTTAAAGGGCCACGGCCGTGCCAAAGACATTTCCTTGCCTAGACAGATCGCCATGTATCTGGCTAAAGAGATGATTAAAGAAAGCTTGATCATGCTTGGAACGGCGTTTGGTAAGACGCATTCTACAATACTGCATGCGCATAAAAGCATTGAGAAGCGTTTGGCAATTGATGAGTCATTGCGCCGTCAAGTGGGCATGATACGTCGTAGCATGGGTCAGCGCGTTACTGCTTAAGTCAAATACGAAGTTTTTTTGACTAAATATTTTTCTATCTTTGCGTCTCCGGGTCTCTGCGCCTCTGCGTTGAAAATTATTCAAATGCTCATCGTGCAAAATAGTGTGTAGTTTTTTTTTCAACGCAGAGGCGCAGATGGCGCAGAGGCGCAAAGAAAGCGTAGAATTAGTTACGTTGAACTTGAGCGTAGAAGGCTTCGTATTGCGGTAGAATGCGATCCATCGTGAAATACTTCTGCGCACGAGCTTTTCCATTGTCCCCCATGCGCTTTGCAAGGTCATCATTCGTCAGAATTTCCAGGGCTCTGGCAGCCATAGCATCAACATCTCCCACTGGAAGTAGATAACCAGTCTCTCCGTCTTCCACAACTTCCGGAATGCCGCCCACCTTGGTAGCAATCACAGGGACGCCATAAGCCATTGCTTCCAATGCTGCCAAACCAAAACTTTCCTGAGAACTGGGTAGCAAAAATAGATCCGATGTCGCCAAACACACATCTGAATTGACTTGCTTTCCAAGAAACAACACATCTTTTTCCACACCCAAATCACTCGCCGCAACACGTGCATCTTCTATTCCAATTCCAGTACCTAACAGTAGAAGCCGCGCTTTAATATTTTGGCGCACTTTTGCAAATATACGAATAACATCCGTCACGCATTTCACAGGCCGAAAATTAGAGGCATGAATCAACAATTTTTCACCATTTGGCGTATACTGTTCACGCAAATACACATCAAAACCAAGGTCAGTCCGCGGCGTAAAAAAGTTGAAAATAACATTAATAGGACGTTGAATATGAAAATATTCGCGCGTTTTACATCGCAAATAATGCGACACAGCTGTCACGCCATCGCTATGCTCAATGCTAAACCGTACAATATCAAAATAAGCAGGATCGCGTCCTACAATAGTGATATCCGTACCATGCAAGGTGGTAACAATGGCTGGTCTCTTGCTTCCTAATAGCTGCCGAGCTAAAAAGGCGCTTGTAGCATGGGGAATAGCATAATGCACATGTAACACATCTAAATCGAACTCCTTTGCCACCGAACTAATTTTTACGGCTAGTGCCAACGCATAGTCTGGGTAGCGAATGAGGTCGTATTGATTGATATCAACCTCATGAAAATACAGGTTCCCAACTTCCAAACGTAACCTAAAAGGTTGTTCATAGGTAATAAAGTGAACAGTGTGACCGCGTTGCGCAAGCTCGTGGCCAAGTTCGGTCGCCAAAATCCCACTACCACCCAAGGTAGGATAACAAACGATGCCAATCCTCATTATAACTCCCGTACACTGCGTGCGACTGTCATGATATCCTGTATTTGGATTGCATTGCCTTTCACCAAACCCTGGGCATACGCCGTGCCAATAGCCATACCATTATGGCTTGCCACACGCAGTACACGATCCACATAGTCATAGGTCTTCAGCTGACTGCGATGGCAGGTCATCATGGCCTTCCATATATCGATATACTTGGATACATCAACCAAAAAATCGATGTCCTCAAATTTATGTCCTGGATAATGTAAAATCCCCTCAATCCAATGAATCGGTAAATCAGGAAGGATCTTAGCAAATCGAGCATAGCGACATGCGATGCGTGCCATTGCACCGGTGGCAATGTGATCAGGATGCTGTCCAATGCCATGCCACATTGGAGCGATGATCAATCGTGGTTGATAACGACGAATGACGTCAACAAGTTGCAACCGCCCTGCATAGCTATCGATAATTTCACAGTCCTCAAAATCAAGGAATATTCTTTCGGCTCCAATAACCTTTGCCGCGGCTAATGCCTCTTTACGACGTACCTCAGGCGTGCCGTTTGTACCCTTCTGCCCCAAGGTAAGATCGACTACGACAATACTGCGTCCTTCAGCAGCTTCTCGGCATAAAATTCCTCCGCAAGCAAACTCTACATCATCTGGATGGGAGCCTATAGCCATAATATCAACCACTTTACTTACTCCTTATCAATGTGTCGTACGACATACTGTCAGTGCATTAATTTCTTTAGGGCAGCCCCCTAATAGGGCCTCAGCACAATACCGCAAGGTAGTGCCAGTGGTAAAAACATCGTCGACCAGCAAGATAGTCCTATCCGCTATCTTCATCGATCGGCGCAACTGAAAGCGATTAGATGAAAGTTGCTGACGTTGTTTCAAGGACCGCCCCGCCTGTGCAAAATCACCTGATAATCGCTTTAATGCATTTTCTACAGGCCGCTGCAACATTTTACCCATTTCTTCAGCAATAAGGTAGCTTTGGTTATAGCCTCGTATAACTCTTCGCAAAAATGGCATCGGAACCGGAACAATCACATCTGGAAGGGGCCATTGCAATTGATACATTTGAGCAACCATAAAGGCGGCAGCAGAACGTGCTAGGTGAAGTTGTCCGCCATATTTGAGACGCTTCACTAGGGTAGCACCTGGGCCTAGGTATTCAAAAACAGATGCGGCGTGATTCCAAGGAAATCCAGTTTTATGACATCCATCACATCGACTTTGCAATTCACTCGCAAGAGGCGCAAAGCACATTTTGCAACGATCGTCCGCACTTAACACGTCCAATAACTCCATGCATCCCACACATAATATCCTATTTTCCGCCAACGGCTCCTCACAATGTAGACAGGAGGGGGGATAGATTAAGCGTAAATAAGCCTCTAAAAAGTATTTTAGAGCCATCAACGACTACTCAGTATCATCAAAATAAAACCTTTGTTAAATACCGCTTCGGCGAAGCGGCGCTACAACGTGTAAGAACAACTTTTACTCAAGAGTGCATATAGGCTTTTTGAGAGTGCCCTGAATATAGAAGGTCATCTTATCCGCGAGCTTAAGCAGGGGCTGATTAGGTTTGAGACGAATGGCTACATCGAGGTTGCCATCGAAATCAATGGTAGCGGGCATGGCATCTTTAATAAGAGAAAACTTTGCCAATTTACCCTGGCTATAGGTGTCTTTGAGTCGTGTTAACGTAATCTTGCTGTCGCTAATTTGGTATTCCAAGATTCCGCTTGCCGGAGTAACCATCTCGATATCTAACCCCATATTGGACATGAGCTCTGACGTCAATCCCACAAGCCCCCTAATGTTTCGCTTCTTGCTTACATGCGAAAAACGCGCGCTCCCTTCACCTGATAAGGTCGATGGATCGGCTATTTCCCCCGACAAATTGTTGAGCGTCATAGTAGGAAAAACCAACTCATGACGTCGCTTTTTGACAATCACTTGAGAGTGTCGCAAAGCAGACGGATTAAAATCGGTGGCTTTTATCTCCGGCGCTGAAATTGTCCATTGACGGCCCGCAGCTCGCACAAGCTGAACTTCGGAGGCTTGAAATGTTCCAGCAGGGTCTTCAATGATCATGTTGCGGAATTTCATTTGTTTCGGCGATAGCTCCAAAGAAGTAATGAAATTATCCACCATATATCCAGAGAGCTGCAATTGATCGGCTCTGGCCTCGCCATCAAAGGTAACCCATTCAGGCAAAAGGCTGCTGATTTGCCACTTGCCGTCAAGCACAAAGCGTGCTTTGAGCCCATATTGTTTAACGCTTTCGGCTATGTCGGGGGACAGCAGTGGTGCCGTCTGCTCCGCGTCAATCCATACTTTACCAGCAAGCGTGGGATGTGTTGCTACCATATGTTTCTGGGCATGTAAATCCGTCTCAATACCATAGAGACTCCCCTCAATCTTCTGTATACCAAATCCCTGGCGTCCGTCATATTCCCAATGCACTGCTAAAGAATGGTCTCTAGCTATATCCTGCGGCTTATCTGAAAGAAAAAGTTGCCCAAAAGGCGACAGTGGGCATTCATTTCTAAGCGTAACCCAAAGCGGATGACCACGATAGTCAAATTGCCCAGTTAGCTTTAACTCATACGGATTTAAGGAAACAACAAAGTCCTTTAAGGCATAGGGATGTTGTTGATAGTAATAGGTGCCACTATCAAGGGCTAGGTTAATCGCAGACGCTCCTCCTCCAGCCTGTAATGAAAACCTGCCACCAATTCCTTCCTTTGTTGAAACCTTATCGACAAGATCTCGCGTAAGTTGATAGGCAATGGATCCCCATTTCGTCTTAAAAACTTCAGCGATCCAGCCCAATGAACCGGGGCCGGTTTGAAAGCGCCCTCCTTCAATGGATAGCTCGTTCTGAGCAAGGTGATAGCCCACGGTATCAATGCGTACTTCTATCGGCTTATCTCCTAAACGCGCTGGAAGAATGCCGGTACGCAGTGAGCTTAAAGTGATCCCACGATCAGAATCAAATTGAGTTGTAACGCGTTGACTGTCTCTAAACCGCACGCCATTTAGTTCAAATGAACGGAAGAATGTGTCAAACTCGCCTTGAACATGCAACCATTCTGGACTTGGCTTTAATGTGGCTGTCAGATGTCCCTGAGCCCGCACTTCGCCTTTAGGTCGATACAATTCTCCGAAACGTTGCGTTACAGGCCAATCCTTCAGACGCGGTAGATTGGCTTCAAAGAGATTCACTCTACCCGTAAAGGTCTCTGCATCTACATTAAAATCACCTTCAAGACCCATCGTTAAGGCTTGTGCCGCACGAATTCCCAAAAAATTAACCTTCCAAATATCGCCACGTGTTTGCACGTCTGCAGCAATGGATAGATCATCAAGTTTAAAGTGATCAATCAGCCACGTATCTCCCTGAACACTGCCCGAAAGATAGGCGTCATGGTAGATTTTGTCGTAGAGCGCAATTTCCTTACCAATCACTTTGTATGTGAAAGAAGGGATAGCCTTGTCATATGCGACGTTTAATCGAAAATCCCCAGAAGCCGATGGCATGCTCTGAACTTCTTCTACAAAGCGTTTAGAAAGACCAGTTAATCCCGTACGACTCAACCGCTGCAAATCACGCAGAACGGTTCGTAGATCGAACTCTAAATTTAAGCCAAATGTCGTTACCTGAGACCAATCTCGCAAACCTAAATGCCACGTTTGCGGGTGCACATTGCCAAAATGGGTATTCTTGAGATCAAAATTAACCTGGGTATCTAAATGTTCGTTCACTGACTCTGTGACAGCTTCTCCAGCTATACGCACAACATCTCGAATTTTGTCGCCAATCCACAAATCAAACTCAATGATTTTGCCAGGATATTGATGGATAAGAATGCGATCACCAGCCAATCGGTACTCTTCCACAGGTTTTCCGGGACGACCTACTAGAACAGTCCCTTGAAGATCGCGTACCGCCAAGTTATTTCCTGGATACTGATAGGCAAATTGCATTGTGAGTTCATTAACAGCAACTTCTCCAGCCTTATGGATAAGGCTACCGTCTCGCACTTCGCCAGTCACAGAGGCCTCCAACAAGGCTTCGCGAGGTCGATATTTTAAATGCCCACCCTTACCATTTAATGCCACCATTCCCTCTAATGGGATGCCATGAAGAAATCCCTGTTCATCATCCAAATGGCTAATAAATTGCTTGAGTTGAGTAAGAGTTCCTGTAATTTCGCGAACTTGTAAGCGATATTCCTCAGGGCCCGTCACTTTCAAGGGTCCATCAATAACGCCTTCAGCAGAAAACACAAGACCATCACTAGTGGCTTCTACACCTTTTACAACCAGTTGATGACCAGCTACAAAAGTGGTGGCCGCTATATCTGTGAAGGTTAAATCATGAACCTTGTCATAGAGAATCGCATTGGAAATGGGAATGCGAAGCGTGAAGTAGTCGTGGGTAGGATTATAGGCAGGATGCAGACTTTTTGTGGAAGCGCTAGCTTCTAGTAGAAAGAGAGGGTGATCTAAGCGACCATTCACAATCGCAATGTCAATAATTGCTCGATTAGAATCAAAAGTACCGCGCACATCAGCACTTCCCGACAGGCCTTTGGAAAATCCCTCAGGCCATAATGGAGTTGCATAGCGCACCAAGGATAGCCCTCGACCATCCACACGCCCATCTCGAAGGGTGCCAAAGGATGAGAGAATTTCATTGGGAGTATTAACTTCCAAGATACGACTAAGACTTGGAGAGATCCACCGACAGGAGAACGTTAGGCGGTCGTCGGGAGATTGGAACTCACCCTGACAGGATAGCCCCTGACTTGTTTCGATCAAACTCGCATCGATCGTATACTCTTGATCACCCAGTACCTTTCCTAATGCATCACTAGTGTTCCCAGGTAGAAGTTGCGCGAGTTCCTGGCCAGTTGTGACAATGTGCACTTGCCAATTGTTATGGTGCTTTAGCGACCAACTTCCTCTATTTGCAAGCGCACCGTTCAAATCTACAGCCACGAGCCCTTCTGAATCAAAAGATAGATTGCCTTCAGTATCTGCGACAATGTTGCAAGAGCCTTTTTCGTTAACAAATGCTAGTGCTGCGCCAGATAAGGAAAGCGCGCCCTCAATCTGACTTGCTCTATCAGAATCCAGGCCCAGCGTGACCGCACCATTACACGATCGAACTGAAATGGCACAACCTCTTGGTTGATGCCGTAACTCTAAATTATTAGCGACCAAGTCAGTTAACCTAGCACTCTGGTGAGAAATTACCACGGTGCCATCCAAGGTTCCAGCAACTGCTCTCCAGGAATTCAATGGCTCACATTTTTGCGCAAGAAGGCACTTCAAGAAAGTAGTTTCGGCAGCATCTAAATTGGAAATTTTCGCAATAAGTTCCTTTGATGCTGTGGAACTGAAATCAACCCGGCCTTCTGATCCGCTCATCCCTACAAATACTAGAGAGGCGTTATCAACATTAAAGCCATTTCCCATTCCATCTAATCGCAGAGCTTTGACGCGGCCTTCGTGCCACCATTGACCGCGGCAAGAAAATGCTAAATTCCCATCTAAGTTCAGGTTAAAATGCCCTTTAAAGGCGTCCAAACTAAACTGTGCATTTTCTGCATTAACCTGTAGTGACCCCTGAGCCTGGATGGTATCTCCGTCGCGTTCTTCGGATGGGTCAAATAACAGGCGAGCTTCTTTAAGGCGTATCTGAGGATACTTAGAAAGGGAGGTAAGTAACACATCTTGAACGATTAAATTACCATTTGGGTGCCACGCTCCGGGATCCTGCCCTGGCGATGTCAAGGTGAGCACTCCGGTAAGATTGCCCTGAGTAACTTCCATGTTTGATCGAGAGACTCCGAAAAGCACAGCCAAGGCATTCACTAGTTCACTGGGCGCAGCATTTATACGCACCACAGCAGCCGCGTCGAAGCCATTTTCAGCTAAAGTGATTTGGATGCTACGACTCCCTTTACCTTGAATCGCAATACTTATACCACCCACCAAAATGCGATCACCAGCAGACAGATCCGCGGTAATCATCGCCGAAGACGTTTGATTCTCTCCCCATAAGATTTCTCCCTCGTTCACCTTGATATTAAAGTGTGGTTGCCACCAGGAAAATTCAAACGGAGCACGAGCATATGCAACATGAGTCTTGGAGTCGAAGATTGTTAATTGAGGCGCATTCAACTCAATTGTAGCATCCAGACGTTGCCTCCAGAAGCTAAAACTATATGTCACTCTTAGCTCTGGAATGACAAGACGATAGTCTTCACTGCCCGTCAAAACGGCGTTATGAAATACGAGAGTATCGTTTTCTTGCAAAATCGATTCTGCCCTAAGGGAACGCTTAAAAAACGTTTCAACATAAGACGTGAGGGACGAGCGCACAAAGGATCGCTCAAAAGGGGCGTACCCGATTGCCAAAAAAATCAGCAAACCGGCAAAACATAGAGATAGAAGGACAACCTTTCGACGCATGCAACCTCGCTTGCTAGCGAACAGTTATAAAAGATTCTGTAGAACTTAACAAGTCCAGCCACCAAAATTGGGTTCAGCTTGTGACACTCTTGCTTCTTAAAACCCGACTTGCTACCTACATAAGTTCTTGCATTTTGGTGCAACATTCTTAAAAATGGGGTAAATATTTTACGCTTCACAATTGGATCGATACCGCAATGCTCAGAAAACTGTTAGACTATCAGCTATCGCTCACAGAAAAGGGAAAGCCCTTACACCGTATTGCTCCGTTAGTCAATGCTATGGACACGTTCCTCTACGAAGCTCCCATGGTAACCCATCAAAGTCCACATATCCGCGACGCCGTAGATCTCAAACGCTGGATGACGATGGTGATCTTAGCCCTAATCCCATGCATCATCATGGCAATTTGGAATAGTGGAGTGCAATCGCTCGTCTATGAAAGTGGCGACTACCGTTTAATGCAAGAATACCTCTCTACCACGACTACCTTTGATGGTTACTGGAACTTTGTCACCAGTAACAATCGGTTCTTCACCATTCTTAAACTGGGTGCGTTAGCATTCCTACCTGTCATGATTATTTCCTATGCTGTGGGCGGCCTTTGCGAAGGAATCATCGCCGTTATTCGCGGACATGAAATCGCTGAGGGCTTCCTTGTAACGGGAATGTTGTTCCCCCTCATTCTCCCCTCGACCATTCCTTATTGGATGGTCGCGGTTGGTGTTGCCGTTGGCGTAATCCTGGGAAAAGAGCTGTTTGGCGGCACAGGAATGAACATTATGAACCCGGCCTTGGTTTGTCGCTGCTTTCTGTTCTTCACCTTTCCTGGGCGCATGTCCGGCTTGATTTGGGCTGGCACCAATCCCACGACAACTAGAGAAAGTCTGATTAAGATGAATCAAGACGCTGGCCTTTCCGGCGTTGACGCCTTTTCACAAGCCACACCAATGGCCCTGTATAACGTCAGCCATGACATCAAACGCATTCACGTTGATGCCATTGCCACAAACAACGTCGGACACGATGTTGGCACCATCGAAACGCTGCAAACTCACTTTAATCAATGGAATACCGCTCAAGGAGGACACGCTACTTTCGGTAAGCTCACAGGCGATCAAATGCAAAGTTTTGTAACCTCACCTGTTACCGATGGCGGCCTGGGCCTTGCTCCCGGCGCCTTTCAAGATGCCTACCATTTTTCTGACCTAAAGTATGGTCTAGGCCATCTCAATGATGGCAACCTCTTCTTCGGTGATCGCTTAGATAGCATGGGCTCTTCATCCGTGTTAGCTTGTATTATCGGCGCGATTATGTTGATCAATGCGGGTGTCGGTTCTTGGCGCACGATGTTAGCTATGGTTATAGGAGCCTTTGGAACCGCAGCCCTTTTTGAATATAGCTCCAAATTCTTCGGAGTCGACGCCGGTGCATGGAATCCCGCTCAATTTGATATTCCCGCCTACAAACACCTTATTCTTGGCGGACTTGCTTTCGGTTGCGTCTTTATGGCTACCGATCCGGTATCATCACCTACTATGGATTCAGCCAAATGGTTTTATGGTATTTTGATCGGTGTCATAACCATAGTCATACGTGAGATAAATCCGGCATATCCGGAAGGTGTCATGCTCGCCATTCTGCTCGGTAACGTGGCAGCACCACTGATTGATCACTACGCGGCGCAATTCTTTAGGAGTAGGAGACCGAAACTTGTCACAACCTAGAACGTTCAGCAACGCATCTACAATTTCCTTCATGGTGATCCTTAGTGTCGTTTGTGCCGTGATTCTGTCCGCCCTAGCAAGCGCCCTAAAGGAGCCACAAGAAGTGGCACGTGAGATCTATCGCAGTAAGCAAATGCTTGTTTCAGCGCAAGTTTATAACAATCTTGGCAACTATTTTCAGGTCAAGGATGAGAAAGGTAAATACATTCCCGCCAAACTAAACAGCGAAGGATATTTGGTGCCCGGCGCTGTCAATGATCATCCTAGCCAGGATGATATCTTGACAGTCTATCGCACTCGCATTCGCCCACTATTAGTCGATAGCAATGGCAAACGCCAGACCTTTAAAGAAGCCAACATTGATGAGGCCACATATACTCGCGATAACAAAAAGCGTGGCTACTATTTGCAGCCTCTAAAACTTATCTACGAGCTACTACCGAATCCCACACCTCAAAACAAAACGAAATTGAATCAAGTAGACGGCTACATCATCCCAGTCAATGGGTTTGGCTTGTGGGATGCTATTTACGGCTATTTAGCCATTCAGCCCGACGGAGTAACAGTAATCGGTATTTCGTGGTATGAGCAAAAGGAAACTCCAGGCCTGGGAGCAGAAATCTCGTTACCTCCTTGGCAAAGCTTATTTCCTGGCAAAAAGATCTTCCAAATTGGCCCCAACGGTGACATGAAAACCGCTCCCATTGGTATTACAGTGGTGCGAGGCAAAGTTTCCGAGGTTTATGGAGATAGCCCTAAAGCAAAAAGCGCTGTGGATGGCATGTCCGGCGCCACGCTGACTGGCAACGGCGTTACAGCCGCCTACAAAGATGTTTTGGAAGCGTATAGACCCTTTCTGATCGCTGCACATGCCGCTGAAGAAAAAGTAAAGACTTAATCTCGGAGAAAACGTATGGCAGAAGCCAAAGTGCCCGTTAAATCCTATCTCACCAATCAATTGTGGGGGGGAAACCAGGTTTTAGTGGCAATCTTGGGAATTTGTTCCGCACTTGGCGTCACCAATCGCTTGTCAGTGGCCATTACTATGGGGCTATCGGTGACGTTTGTGACAGGGTTTTCATCTCTATTTGTTTCACTCTTAAGAAATCACACTCCCGATAGCGTGCGCATGATCACGCAACTCGCCATTATTTCGGTATTTGTTATCGTCATTGACCAGTTTTTGCAAGCCTATTTCTTTGATATTTCTAACGTTTTGAGCGTCTTTGTCGGCTTGATTATCACTAACTGCATCGTAATGGGACGTACTGAAAGTATGGCTAGGAATGTTCCACCTTTGCCGGCATTTATGGATGGCATTGGAGCGGGTTTAGGCTATGCTATCGTACTATTTGTGGTGGGGGGAGTTCGAGAATTTTTCGGATTTGGTGAACTATTCAATCAGCGCATTATCCCCAGCGAATGGTATGCTACAGCGGCCAATCCGAATGGGTACGAAAATGCCGCATTGATGGTAACGCCTCCAGCAGCATTCTTTATTTTGGGAATAATGATTTGGATTGCACGACTCACCAGTAAAAAAACAGCCTAAATTGCGAGAAAAGCTATGTGGATGGGAAATTACGAGCCAATGAATTTAGTGGGATTGCTTATGCAATCTGTACTAATAGAGAACTTCTTGCTCGCCAACTTTCTAGGCATGTGTACCTACTTAGCATGCTCAAATAAGCTTTCTACGGCAAATGGCTTGGGACTGGCTGTAGTCATTGTCATAACTGCATCGGGCCTATTAAATTGGTGCGTGCATCAGTTCATCACTGGCGATAATGCTCTTTCGTGGCTATCGCATGTGGGACTTAATGCCTCGCATATCAATCTAAAATTCCTGGAATTTTTAATTTTCATCTCCGTGATCGCTGGATTTGTGCAAGTCCTGGAAATTGTCATCGAAAAGTTTTCGCCGGCACTATACGTCTCGTTAGGCATGTATTTGCCGTTGATTACCGTGAATTGCGCCATTCTGGGCGCGCATCTATTTGCCGTTACCAGGGAATATCCTGGGATCCCCTTTCAAATATATGTGTTTGGCTCCGGCGTGGGCTGGTGGCTGGCGATTGCACTGATTGCAGCTATCCGCGAAAAGCTCCGCACCTCTAAGATTCCGTACGGGCTTGAGGGCATGGGAATTACATTCATTATGACTGGCTTGATGTCGATGGCATTTATGGGATTCACAGGCATTAAATTAGCGAATCCTACTGGCGGCTCCGAAACTGCCGTCGAATTTCAACAGCAAGGTCCTAGCAATAGCGAAGACGGCCCTGACATGTAAAATATCTTTCGGCGGCAGAATAGGAAGGATATTTAGATTCGATTAACGAGGAAGAAACGGATAACTATGGGCTCTATTCACAAATACTAAGCCTCCTGGTGAATTGGTCCCCTCTAAATCTAATCTAAGAGCGTCTAAATCCGCTGCATCTATGAACTCATAGACACCTTTCTTAAAATGGCAAGGGAGCATGTCGTATTGCTTAAAAAAAGAAACGATCCGCTCTAACGTGAAATGACGTATTTCAATAAATACAATGCGGTCTAAGCGAGAGGCCCACAAGTTTACCAGTAAGCGTCAAATAGACCCATATTTTTTGCAAAGCGCCTGTTGAGCATAGTCCT